>CAZQES010000130.1:0-11476 GCA_964591425.1 uncultured Anaerolinea sp. | reverse complement strand
ATAAGGATAAAGTGCGTGAACAATATCTACGCCTGAAAAAAGACTGTGTAGACGAATGATTCGATAAAGAAAGACTCCTCCCGGGGCAGGATTGGGAATATGAAATTCGTAATGCCGTCCGTGAATCTGACGTTGTGGTCGTTTGCCTCTCAAAGCAATTTAATCAAGCGGGCTTTCGGCAAAAGGAAGTGCGACTTGCCCTTGATACCGCCATGGAAAAACCCGAAGGTGAGATATTTATCATCCCCACGCGATTGGAAGAATGTGATAATTTGGAAAGTTTGCGACATTTGCATTGGGTTGATTTGTTTGAAAAGGACGGATATAAAAGATTGAAACACTCCCTTGGTCTGCGTGCAGAGCAAGTGGGCGCAATTTTCATTGAGAAACCTGTATCTAAGCCTTTGGTTTATCTTGTTGAAAAGCGTGATGCTCGAATGGATTCTGGTACATTAAATAGCTTGGGTATTATGTATGTTGAAACCGGTAATTACGCTAAAGCAATAGAATGTTTTGAACAGTCTTTACTTCTTAGCAGGGAAATTGAAGATAGAAAATCAGAAGCCACTATCCTGAATAATTTAGGTTCTACCTATGAAAAGGTTGGAGATTTGGTTCGCGCAGTTGAACTCTATGAAGATGCACTCTTGATAAATAGAGAGATTGGACTCTGACCCAAAGAACACTATGCCCGAACCCAAACGCCCTCTTAAAGTCTTCCTCTGCCACGCCTCCGCGGATAAAGCCGCCGTGCGCGACTTATACAACCGCCTCACCAAAGACGGAGTAGACGCATGGCTCGACAAAGAGAAACTCCTCCCAGGGCAAGATTGGGAATTGGAGATTCGCAAGGCAGTCCGTGAAGCGGATGTGGTGGTGGTTTGTCTCTCAAAGCAATTCACTCAGGCAGGGTATAGGCAAAAAGAAGTTCGTCTTGTTCTTGAAATTTCAGAGTTTCAACCACTTGATAATATTTTTATTATCCCTGTTAGACTCCAAGACTGTGAAGTACCTGTAGCGCTTAGTCGTTGGCATTGGGTGGATTATTATGAAGAGGGAAGTTATAATAAATTAATAAACTCTCTCGCGATTCGAGCAAATCAACTTAAGATAAATATACCTTCTTTGCCAAAAGGTCAAGACGCTAAACAAAATGAGAGGTCAGCTAGATCAGAAAGGAAGTCATTTCTTGCTCAAACGGGCTCTTTGACATCAAAAGTATCTGCTCAAAAAATTACGAATGCTAGGGTGCGAAATAGTTTAATAACTTTGGGTGATGGGCTCTTGGCTTCATCCGATCGTGACATGAAATTTTTGGTAAATATATTTGGCGTTAGCGGTATTGGAAAAACACTTTTTCTTGAAAAAGTCTTAATTCCAAAATTTAAAAATGGAAAAAATCCATATACTCTGCTCAAAATGCCAAACGTTAGCGAGGACCAGAATGCAGCCGCACTTTCGGCTACTAGTTTACTGAATTGGTTGAATGTGAATATTTTCAGAAGTGGCAAGAATTTTCCGAAAGAAAATGAAATATACGATTTAAAAGATTTAGAAAATATGTATTCTGAATTGAGTGCTAAGAAATTGTCTGATTACGCTCTTTGGAGTAACAAGAGATTTGCCATATTGGTTGATGATGTTGACAATTTGTCCATTGATGAACTAGATTGGTTTCAGTCTGTTGTTTTAGAAACAATAAGTTCGATTCCAGGCTCTATTATTTGCTTAACAAGCCACAATGAATTGAATTGGCATTCATGGGAATTGAGAACAAGATGTATGAGCAGGGAGTTAGATGATTTCAGCATAAAGGAGATACAAGAAATTTGCCCATCTAAAAACCTTGCTACTAAATTATTAGAACTTTCAGCTGGTCATCCTGGAACCTTAGTTTCGCTCTTGCATGAAGTCAAGAAAGAATATAAAGGCAAAATTTCCGAGGTGCGAGCAGCTGATTTAGATGATACTCTTGGCAATATGCTGATTGAAAAACTTAAGCTGGAAATCGAAAAATCACTATTTGCAAGAGTATCTTTTGAGTGGTTAAAAGAAATCTTTTATCTGTGCTCTGCTGTTGAATACTTTGATGCTGATTTAGTAGGTGATGTAGTTACGAAGTTGCAGATTGCTATACCTGACGATGTTACAGATATTGCTTGGGAAATGACTTACACTGGGCTGGCAAATTGGGATTTTGAAAAAAAAGCGTATAAATTAGTTCCAGACTTGAGAAAACGAATTGTTGCTTATATGATTGCGGCTCGTTCGAAAGAGTACTCGCGTGTCTTTGATGTTATTGCTAAATCTTATCTGACACGTGCCAAGGTTTTTCCCGAGAAGGAAATTCAATTGGTCTACTTTATGCATTATCAATCAATGGCGAGAATAATTGATGGACGAACTTGGAGAATTTCAGTTGAGATAATGAAATCCCTTGAACCTTGGATGAAAACTGTTGAACAGCGTAATAGGCTAATTAAAGCCTTTACAGAGAATAATGAAAAAGTTGATTTTCCAGCTCCTTTACATAAATTGTTAGAATTAATGTGATGAAAATTGCTCAATAAACCATCCTCGAAACAGAACCACCTTTCTCCGTCGCGTGAAGCGCAAATCGTTCATCAGTTATAATCTTCCCTGCAATCCAAAATCTGAAATCGTAAATCGAAAATAACTATGCCTTCCTCCTTCCAATCCATCATCCTCAAACTACAAGACTTCTGGGCAGAGCACGGATGCCTCATAACCCAGCCTTACTACACCCAGGTGGGCGCAGGGACGATGAACCCTGCCACCTTCCTGCGCGTGCTCGGACCCGAACCGTGGAACGTGGCGTACGTCGAGCCGTCTGTCCGCCCCGATGATGGGCGTTACGGCGAGAATCCCAATCGCTTCCAAAAACACACCCAGTATCAGGTCATCTTAAAGCCTGACCCCGGCAACCCGCAGGAACTCTATCTCGAGTCGCTCAAGGCGCTCGGCATTGATCCGCGCCAGCACGATATCCGCTTTGTGGAGGACAACTGGGAACAGCCCGCCATCGCCGCGTGGGGGTTGGGTTGGGAGGTCTGGCTCGACGGGCAGGAGATCACTCAATTCACCTACTTCCAGCAGATGGGCGGCGTCACGCTCAACCCCGTCTCGGTCGAGATCACCTACGGGCTTGAACGCATCCTCATCGCGCTCAACAACGCCAAAGCCATCTGGGACGAAGAGTGGGGCGCGGGCGTCACCTACGGCGAGATCATCCGCCGCGAGGAGTTCGAACATTCCAAATATTATTATGAGGTCGCTGACATTGAGCGCGCCCGCCAAATGTACGATCTCTTCTCCGCCGAGGCTGATGCCTGTCTCGCGCAGGGTCTGCTTGTCCCCGCGCACGATTACGTCCTCAAGTCCTCGCACACCTTCAACATCCTCGACGCCCGCGGCGCGATCAGCGTTGCCGAACGTCAAGCCTTCTTCCGCAGAATGCGCGAACTTGCTAGACGCGTTGCGGAGGGATATGAAGAACAACGTAAAGAATTGGAATATCCATTATTGAAAGAAACGAAAGAAGAAAGTCGAAAGACCCTCTTTCCTCTTTCCTCTTTCATCGCCCAGCCCGCCTCCTTTATTTTGGAAATCGGAACTGAAGAGTTGCCCGCCTCCGATGTAGACTCCGCCCACGCGTATCTCGTGACTCGCATCCCGACTCTGCTCGACGAACTTCATCTTGCGCACGGCGACATCCGCATTTACGCGACCCCGCGTCGACTCGTGATTGCGGTTGATTCACTTTCCCCAACCCAGCCCGACCGTGAAGAGGTGGTCAAAGGTCCACCCGCAGATAAAGCCATTGTAGGACAAATTGGCAATTTGTCCTACACACAAGCCGCGATTGGCTTTGCAAAGAAAAATAATGTAGACACAAAAGACTTGCAAGTCCGCGAGGAAAGCGGAGGCAAGTATGTCTTTGCGATCGTCAAACAAAAAGGACGCCCGACTCCTGAAGTGTTAGCCGAAGCCTTACCCAAACTAGTCGAGAGTATTAAGTTTGAGAAGTCCATGCGTTGGAATGCCTCAGGTGTAGCGTTCTCACGTCCCATCCGTTGGTACGTTGCCTTGCTCGGTGACACGGTCATTCCGTTTGAATATGCTGGCGTAGTTTCAGGCAACATCTCCCGCGGACTTCGCCCCTATGATTCCCCTGAAATCAAAATTCCTTCTGCTAATAAATATTTTGAAGCCCTTCGCGAAGCAGGCATTCTGCTCGACAAAGAAGAGCGTAAAGCCTCCATCATGGAACAGGTCAATCAAGCCGCGTCGCTTGTTGGCGGCGAAGCCATTTTTGATTTTGTAGGGGCGACTGGCCAGTCGCCCTTGCTAGACGAGGTTGCCAATCTCGTCGAAATGCCCACCGCCGTTATGGGCGGATTCAACGAGGAATTTCTGCAATTGCCGAAAGATGTCCTTATTTCGGTAATGAAGAAACATCAACGTTATTTTCCTGTTCAACGCGTAGGGGCGGAGCATACTCCGCCCCTACTGGCAAAATTCATCGCCATTCGCAACGGGGATGACATCGGTGTGGATACTGTCCGTCAAGGCAATGAACACGTGCTGGATGCCAGGTTTGCGGATGCGAACTTCTTCGTCCGCGAAGACCTGAAACTCAAACTCGAGGAGTATCGTCCCAAACTTTCGTCGTTGACCTTCCACACCAAACTCGGCTCTATGCTCGACAAGTCCGACCGCATCCTGAAACTCGGCGCGGAAGTGGGAGGGATGCTCGGGTTCAAAGATATGTATGAAGTGAAGAATTTGGGACGCGCAGCATACCTCGCCAAAGCCGACCTCGTGACGCAAATGGTCACTGAGATGACGTCCCTGCAAGGCGTGATCGGCGGCGAGTACTCGTTGCGCAGTGGCGAAGAAAAAGAAGTGGCGCAGGCTATCGCTGAGCAATATCAAACCGTCCCACAGACGAAGATCGGTCTCGCGTTGGCGCTTACTGACAGGCTTGACTCTCTGGTCGGTCTGTTCGCGGCTGGTCTCGCTCCCACAGGCGCGAAAGACCCGTTCGGTCTGCGCCGCGCCGCGATTGGGATCGTCCAGCCGCTGATGGAACATAATCTGGATTTTGACCTGGCTCTCGCTGTGAAAAAATCAGCGAAGACTCAGCCGATTCAAGTGGACGATGAAACACAAGAAAAGATTTTGGATTTCATCGCTGGTCGCTTGAGTGTGGTTTTGAAAGACAACGGTTTCAAACACGATGTGGTTGAAGCGGTTCTGGCAGAACAAGCCGCCAACCCGGCGGCATCCGCTCGGGCGGTGAAGCAGCTTCAAGCGTGGGTCGGACGCGAGGATTGGTCCACGATCCTGCCTGCGTTTGCACGTTGCGTCCGCATCAAGCGCGATCAGGAAAAGACATTCAAAGTCAACGAGAAATCATTTGTCGAAAAAGAAGAAATGGAATTGTTCGCGTCGTTCCAAAAAGCCGCCAATCATCAACCAGCAACTGTGGATGAGTTTCTCGAGGTCGTCGTCAAACTGATTCCCTCCATCAACGCTTTCTTTGACAAAGTGTTGGTGATGGCGGAGGACAAGAAGATCCGACAGAACCGCCTCGCGCTCGTCGGACAAATTGCCAATTTATCCTACGGCATTGCAGATTTGAGCAAGCTCGAAGGCTTTTAAATTAAGGTCGCATAAGTGTTTCGCCAAATCAGATTCAAGTGGGTATAATGCTGTCATCGTCAAGTGGGGATGAATCGCCAGTCAATTCGCGCATCGCTCTCTTCGTCAATGCTACACCTATTGAAAAGGAGAAAATCATGTCCAAGCCAAAAGTTCGAGTCGTTGTTTCTTTGTTGATCGGTCTTGTGATCGTCCTTGGTGTATTCGCCAGCGTGCAGGCGGCAGCGTCCCGAGCCAGTTTGAGCGGCGAGCGAGCGATCACTACGGCAGGCTTGTTGCCTGACACCGCTCATGTTCGGAGCACGGGGCAAAACATGTCGTCATATTATTATGATGAAAGCGCCTACCAGAATAAGGGCGAAGGACAGGGCGGCTGTGAGAGGGATAGTTTCGACGATTGACCAGATCAATCGGTGTACACAGCAAGGGCAGACGACGAGTCTGCCCTTTTTCTTTTAATTGCCAATTTCATGAATGCGTCTATAATTCAACCTGACAGATGCTGACTGCTGAAAGCTGATCGCTGATTATGTCCACCATCGATGAGATCAAATCCAAGATAGACATTGTCGACCTCGTCTCCGAGGCGGGAGTCAAACTGCGCCATGCGGGCAAGAACTACACGGGTTTTTGTCCGTTTCACGACAACAAACATTCGCCGGCGTTCGTCGTCTGGCCCGAGACGGGGACCTGGCGATGCTTCGGTCAATGCAACGAGGGCGGCGACATCTTCAAGTTCGTGATGAAGCGCGAAGGGTTGGATTTCAAAGAAGCGTTGCAAAAACTCGCCGCGCGCGCAGGCGTGGAGTTAAAAGAATACCAGCGCGAAACGCCCGAACAAAAAGAGGCGTATGCGAATCTTCGCAAGTTGTTGGAAGATGCGCTCATTTATTATCGAAGCCAGCTTTTCGCAAACAAAGATATTGTGAATTACCTTCGAGAGAAACGCGGATTAACAGACTCGACAATCGAAACGTTCGGTTTGGGTTACGCGCCTCAGGGTTACGACAATCTTCTCAAACATTTCACCGAGCGCGGCTACTCAGAACAGGACTTGATCGATTCGGGCCTTTTATCTGTGCGCGAGGATGACGGCACGCGCAGTACGCAGTACGCAGTACGTAGTTTTGACCGCTTCCGCAACCGCATCATGATTCCCATCCGCGACGAGCAGGGACGCATAGCAGGCTTCGGCGCGCGCATCGTGGACCCGAACGACGTGCCGAAATTTCTCAACTCGCCTGAAACCCCGGTCTTTTCAAAGGGACGCCTGCTCTACGGCCTCGATCGCGCGCGCAAACCGATTCGCACTGCCGACCAGGCTGTCATCGTCGAAGGCTATCTCGATGTGATTGCTTTGCATCAGGCGGGATACGAAAACGTCGTCTCGCCGATGGGCACCGCGTTGACCGAAGACCAAATGCGATTGTTGAAAAAATTCACGCGGCGCATCGTCCTCGCGCTTGACCCCGATACGGCAGGGCAAAAAGCCGTCCTACGCGGACTCGACGCGGCGCGCTCCGCCATGGACAAGGAAGGCGAGCTTGGCTTCGATGCGCGCGGCTTGCTCCGCAATGAGTCGCGTCTGCAAGCGGATTTGCGCGTAGCGACGATGCCCGATAATCTCGACCCCGATGAGATCGTTGCGCGTGATAAGGAAGAGTGGAAGAAACTGATCGAGGACGCGAAGCCCATCGTCACGCATGTGATGGAGACTCTCGCGGCGGGACAAAACCTGAGCGACCCGAAGGTGAAGAATCAGATCGCGGCGCAGGTGCTTCCTTTGATCGAGGATTTACCGAACCCGCTGGAGCGCGACACGTATCGTCAGGCGTTGGCGCGCATGCTGAAGGTGGATGAACGCGCACTACTGGCGACACAGGCTCAGGGACCGAGAGTGAGGCGACCCAGACAAGTTGAGAAAAGACAGCCCGTGGAGAAATCCAGCATTACGGTGTCGGTCTCTACCAGCAAGGCAGTCGAGGAATATGTCATCGGCGTGTTGTTTAGAAAGCCGGAGTTGTTGTATCGGCTTGACCGTTCGTTGCAGGAGTTCGGCTTGATCGCGTTGACCGCCGAGGATTTCGAATATACCGATAATCAAATGTTGTTTCGGCTGATCCGCGAATCGGTGGAGCAAGATAAGATAGAACATCACGATTTCGTGGTGGACTCACTGCCCGAGTCTCTGCAAGCGCGCTCGCAAGAATTAGCGAAGGAGGCGGAGAAGCAGGAACGGTTGGATGAGAAATTGCTCGAAGAATTACTGCGCGGCGTGATCAAATTGCGACGAGTGGCGGCGGGGGAGAATATCAACCAGTTGCGCTTTTTGCAGGAGGAGGCGCACCAGAGCGGAGACTTGCGCGCATCTTCATATCAAGATCTGGTGTTACAGCACACGAGATTGTTGCGCGATCTCGATCAGGCGCACCGAAAAATGGCGATCAAAAGGCTGGAATGAAGCAAAAACCTTTTACCACAAAGGACACAAAGGTCACGAAGGATTAAACCCCTAAGTCAAAAAAACTTTGTGTACTTCGTGCCCTTCGTGTTTATAGGGTTTCCCGCAATCGTAACAATTGAAGTGAGATGGCGTCTGGTAAATGGGACAGTGGCTGACATGAAACGGACTGCATCGAACGATCATCACAAATCAGATGGACAGACACCGCGCGACGCGAACGACGCGGCGTTTTCCGATTCATCCCTGCCCATGGACGTGGATGCTGTGCTGAACGCCGCCCAATTGCCCGAACTGTTGCGCGACGATGTTCCCGACCCCGACGCGAACTTGCTCTCACAGCAGGAGGAGTTGCTCGATGACGAGCCGCTCGACCTGAAAGACCCCGCGCTCGCCGCCGAACTCGGCGACGACCCCGTCCCGTTGTATCTGCGCGATATCGGTCAAGTCAAATTGCTGGATGCCAACAACGAGTTCCATCTGGCGACCATGATCGAGGCGAGCCGCCTCATTCTCTCGCTCGGGAACCATCCGCTTCGCAAAGGCATGACGTTGGAATGCGCCATCTATCACGCGCTCATTGCCGAACTGCTCACCTCATGGAATCGCCTGCTCGAAGACACCGCGCGGCTCAACCGCGAGGCTCCGAATCTCACGTTCATTCTCAACGAAGCAAAAGCGCTGTGTGCCTCCTTTGAAACCAAAGAACCTTCGTACTTGCGAAGTTATTTGGATAACGGGATGTGGGGGACGGACGAACTGTGGAACGCGGTCGCGCGCCAAGCTTACTCGGTCTTTCTCAGCCTCTACCTGCTTCCCCCTTCGTACGCGGACTGGCTCCTCAAGCATCTCAACGTTCATCATCACCTTCCCAACCAGCGGACCCTCTTCCACCATCTGCCTGCGGATGAAATCCTGCGCGCCGAAATGGATTCCGCCCAAGCCCGCGCGAAGGAAGCGAACCAGATCCTGATCCGCGCGAACCTGCGTCTCGTGGTCAGCGTTGCCAAACGTTATTTGAATCGCGGCATCTCGTTTTCGGATCTGATTCAAGAGGGCAATATGGGATTGCTCCGCGCGGTCAACAAATTCGACCCGCGCCGCGGCTTCAAGTTCAGCACCTACGCCACGTGGTGGATTCGACAATCCATCAACCGCTCGATCGCCGAGCAAGCGCGCACGATCCGCATCCCGGTGCATCTGTTCGAGTCCATCAGCCGCGTGATGCGCGTGCAGAGGACTCTCACACAGCAACTGGGGCGAAACCCCACCACCGAAGAAGTTGCCATTGAAGTGGGGTATCTCCCCGCCGCCGATGTGGATGCGATCCTGCGCGCACATTCAGATGAACAGCCGCTGGAGGCGTCGTTGCAACAAAGGCTGGACTCTGCCATGCAAAAAGTGGACCGCGTGCTCCGTTCGGCGGAGGAACCCGTCTCGATTGACGGACCCGTCGGCGACGAAGATTCCAGTTCGCTGGCCGATTTCCTCGAAGATGAAGACGCACCCTCGCCATTGGATTCCGCCACGCGTGAGATGCTCCGCAGGCAGGTGCGTAACGCGCTCAATTTACTCTCTGACCGCGAGCGCGAAGTGCTGGAATTAAGATTTGGCTTGAAAGATGGGAAAGACCACACGCTCGAAGAGGTGAGCGCGTACTACAACGTCACCCGCGAGCGCATCCGCCAGATCGAAGCGAAGGCGTTGCGAAAGTTGCGGCATCCGTCGCGGAGCCGGCAGTTGAGGGACTACCTAGGTTGACGTAAATTCGGGTTAGTGAATCGGGACGCAGAAAAACGCTGATTTACCCTGACAAAAAAGAAAAAATCTTCGTTTTCAGCGTTCATCTGCGTCCAAAACAATTTTTTTCTCGAACCTACGTTAGGTTAGTAGGGTAGGGACGCAGTGGCGTCCCTTTTTTGTCGCCCCGACCTTGTGAAAAGTGGCACTTTCAAAACTCTTATGTTATACTGTCCCGAACCTTACAAATACCGTCCATTACGGGCGTTTTGAGGAGCCGGAATGCTCGAATATGTAGCCATTGCATTGATGATCGTCTTGGCGACCCTCGTCGCCTTGATCGCCATTGGCTTGGGGAATTTATTCGGACCGAAGAAACCATCCGCCGCGAAATCCATGCCGTATGAGTCGGGCATCACCCCCTACGGCGAAGCGACGCGCCGACTCCCTGTCCGTTTTTATTTGATCGCGGTGCTGTTCATCCTGTTCGATATCGAAGTCATTTTCTTCCTGCCGTGGGCGGTTGTATTCCGCCAGTTGGGGTTGTTCGGCTTGATCGAGATGGTCATTTTCATTGTGATTCTTTTGGTGGGCTATGTGTACGCGTGGAAGAAAGGAGCCCTTGAATGGGAGTAGAGCAAAAACTGGGTGACATGGGGATCGTCACTACGAAACTCGAAGAACTCGTCAATTGGTCGCGCACGAACGCGATGTGGCCCATGTTGTTTGGCTTGGCATGTTGCGCGATCGAGATGATGGCGGCGCAGGCTTCGCACTATGACATGAGCCGCTTCGGCATGGAATTGATGCGCGCCAGCCCGCGTCAATCGGACTTGATGATCGTGGCGGGACGCGTCTCGCGCAAGATGGCGCCTGTGGTGCGCCGCCTGTACGATCAGATGCCCGAACCGAAGTGGGCGATCGCGATGGGGGACTGCGCTTCGTGCGGAGGCGTATTTAACAACTACGCGATCTTGCAAGGCGTGGATGAGATCATCCCTGTGGATGTGTACGTGGCGGGCTGTCCGCCGCGCCCCGAGGCGTTGATCCACGGTGTAGTGACGTTGTATGAAAAAGTGAAGGGTGAGAAATTCGTAGTACCGACTTAAGTCGGTACTACGGGGTTGCTTATGGATAAAAAACTCGAAAAGATCGTTCCTGCGTTACAGGAAAAGTTCGGTGCAACATATGAAGAATTCCGCGATGAAGTGCATGTCTTTGTCAAAGCGGAACAGATCGTCGAGGCGTTAACCCTTCTGCGCGACAGATATGAGTTTGAGTTGCTTTCCGCACTCACCGCGACGGATTATCATCCGCAACAATCTCCGCGCTTTCATGTGATCTATCAGCTGTCGTCGCTGGCGAAAAATGTTACCCTGCAGTTAAGAGTCCCCGTCAACGGCGACCAGCCGAAAGCCAGCACTGAGCGAAGTCGAAGTGTCCCGACCGCGACGCGTGTGTACGAATCCGCGAACTGGCGCGAGCGCGAAGTCTTCGACATGTTCGGCATCGAGTTCGAAGGTCATCCCGACCCGCGCCGAATTCTGAATACCGAAGGCATGTAAGGGCATCCGCTTCGCAAGGACTTCC
>CAZQES010000129.1:0-11713 GCA_964591425.1 uncultured Anaerolinea sp. | reverse complement strand
ATTTACTTGCGTGCGGAGTGTACAACAGGTAAGGATTGGTGTCAAGCAAATTGTTAGGGTCCGGGTGTCATGACAGGGTACTGGGATAAATCCGTTTGAGGGTCGATCTCCATGTGTTCCAGTCGCACCCAGCAGGGGTTGTTGAAATATGGGTTTCTGATGACGACCCAGCCCGGTTCATTCCCCATTCCAAGGATATCCACTCGTTGCCTTCCCGAATTTCGTATGCTCGGGTCGATATTGCTGATTAACGTGTAGTTCTCGCCGGGTCCTGTGTAACAACCCGTGAACACAACGACCGCAGGTGGCTTTGGTTCTGATGTTTCAGTGGGCGGCACCGAAGATGTTTCGGTAAATATTGGAGTGGCGGTTTCGGTGGGCGGCACTGGAGTTGGTGTAACCGCGCCGGCGGTTTGAGTCTGCATCATGGCGGCGATCTCCACTGCCATGGTGCCCGCAACATCCACAGTTGGCGCGGCAGTGGCTTGCGGCGCGCAAGCCGCAAGAGTGAATGTAGTCAAACAAATGATCTCGTAAAGATATTTTATTTTCATGTTATTTCGACTTCTTTTCGACCTTTGCCCATGTATCCTTAAGATTCACGGTCAAATTGAAAACAGGCTTTTCACTGGTTGAGTCTTTGTCTACGCAGAAGTAGCCGAGGCGCTCGAATTGGAAACGCGAACCTGCCTCCGCCAGCGAAAGAGACGGTTCGACGAATCCAGTGAGAATCTCCAATGAATTCGGGTTCAGGCAATTCAAGAATCCCTCCTCTCCTTCTTCAGGATTTTCTTTCGAGAACAGCCTGTCGTACATGCAGACTTCCGCTTCTTTCGCATGTGCGGCTGATACCCAGTGGATGGTGGATTTCACCTTTCTGCCATCCGGCGCATCGCCGCCCCGCGTGGACGGGTCATACGTCGCATGGACTTCAACGACTTCGTCTTTCTCGTTCTTCACAACATGCGTGCATTTGATGAAATACGCGTATCGCAATCTCACCTCGTTGCCCGGATACAAACGGTAATATTTCGGTGGGGGCGTCTCGCGAAAATCATCCTGCTCGATGTACAGAACTTTTGAGAACGGAACTTTACGCGTCCCTGCATTCGGGTCCTCGGGGTTGTTGACCGCGTCCATCTTTTCGACTAAGTCGTCGGGATAATTTTCAATCACAACCTTGAGCGGACGAATGACAGCCATTCTGCGAGGTGATGTCTTGTTGAGGTCTTCGCGCACGCATGCCTCAAGCAAAGACACATCGCTGACGCTGTAATTTTTCGCCACTCCAACGCGGCGAATGAAATCGAGGATCGCTTCGGCAGTGTAGCCGCGTCGACGCATCGCTCGCAAGGTGGGCATGCGTGGGTCGTCCCAGCCCGAAACATGATTCTCCTCCACCAGTCTGCGGAGTTTGCGTTTGCTCATCACCGTGTAATTCATGTTGAGTCGCGCAAACTCGATCTGGCGCGGCTTGAACACATCGAGTTGTTCCAGGAACCACTCATACAACGGACGATGGTCTTCGTATTCCAGCGAACACAACGAATGGGTGATGCCTTCCATCGAGTCGTTCTGGCCGTGCGACCAATCGTACAGCGGATAAATTTTCCACTTGTCGCCGGTGCGATGATGCGGCGCGTGAAGGATTCGGTACATGGCTGGGTCGCGCATGTTGATGTTCGGGTGTGCCATATCGATCTTGGCGCGCAGGATCCGTGTGCCATCGGGGAACTCACCGTTTTTCATGCGTTCGAGTAAGTCCATGTTCTCTTCCACGTCACGGTCGCGGAACGGGGAATTCTTTCCGGGCTCTGTCAGCGTGCCGCGGTTTTTGCTCACCTCTTCAGGAGTCTGATCGTCCACGTAGGCTTTGCCCGCCAAGACAAGTTTTTGTGCCCATTCATACAACAGATCAAAATAATCGGAGGCGTACGTTTCCTTTACCCACTCAATGCCAAGCCAGCGCGCATCGTCCTTGATGGCTTCCACGAATTCGGTTTCTTCTTTCGTCGGGTTGGTATCGTCGAACCGCAGGATCAATTCACCGTCGTTCTCTTTTGCCACGAGGTAGTCGATCATGAATGCCTTGACGTGCCCGATGTGGAGATATCCGTTCGGTTCGGGCGGCAGGCGCGTGCGGACGTAGTTGTAGCGTCCGTTTTTCAAGTCTTCCTGTACGGCTTCGCGGATAAAATCGGTGGGTTTCGTCTCTTCTGTCATCTACATCCTCAGGAACAAATTCTCGATCTCCTCGTCTTAATGTTCGCCCATTATAACAAACGGCAAAGTATAATTCTAATTGGAGGCTGTTATGACCGAATCAAATGAAAAGCAGGAAAAATTCCTTGGCGCGTATTTCGACCGTGATGCAATTCTCAAGTTGTCGCGCTGGGCAGATGTGCTGTCATGGATCACGCTGATGCTCTACGCGTTGACGTGGTTATTCTCAATTCTGCTCTTTCTATCCCAGTATGCAAATGGCATGATGGGAGACAAAGGTTTGTCGTTTTTGATGGGGCTGAACATGTTTTCGCCGTTCCTCACCCAATTTCTCCCCGGCGTGTTCTACTTCTTCGGCTTGCAAGCCATGTCGAAAGTTTTGCTCATCCTGCTCGACGTCGAAGATAATACCCGCCGCGGTTCGCGCAAATAACGCTTGCCCTAAAAATCCTGCCATGCTACAATACCGCCCGCTGGAATAGTGGGGGCTCGTCTAATGGCAGGACGGCTGACTCTGGATCAGCTAGTAGAGGTTCGAATCCTTTGCCCCCAGCAATAAAGACTCTCCGTAAGAGAGTCTTTTTGAATTAATTGGTACTGGTACTCCCTTCGTCGTGCATCTCCTCGAATATTCACTTGCGGGGAATTTTTTTTGATTGAATACCCTTCTCTTATAAATGATTTCTGTGAGAGTATTAATCTAAATAGCGAAACTTTCGGGTACAACAGGGGTTAGCGCATCATAATGGTAAGGAGAACCGACATGTCGAACGAATCTACAAATCAGATACCCGTATCCTTTTACAGCCGCCCGAATGTGACGCAAGGTGTGATCGAGGTCGGCGCGGGCATTCCCTTCGGTTTTGAAAAAGTGAGCAACGCTCACGTTGGGATTGGCGGTGTTTACGGAACGTGGGGTGAAAGTTTTGATAACGACAACCTTCATTTTTTCATCGAGGCGAGGCTCGGGCACCCTCTTCCCGCCGAGGAGAAATTGAATCTTTCCGAGTTGGGTTTTCGCAACCGACACCACATTCCACTGAACTTGACCCCCGAAGAACATTCCCGCCTTGAGATCGAAGTGGGGGCGACGTTCCTTCGCGAAGCGATCAAAGCCTGCAATTGGAAGCCAGCGGACGTGGAAGGTGTTCTGATTGGCATGAGCGCGCCGCTCTCGTCGGATTATCTCGATCAGATCTCCAAAGCCGCAGGGATTCCCGAAAGCGCTCTGAAAGTGGCTACCCATAAAGCGTGCGATGGCTCGACAAGTTCATTGCACCTGGCGTTGAACCCCGAATTGCCGGAGAATTTGCAGTTGAGCCAAAACATCGCTGAATCATTGTATGGAAAAAAAGTTCTGGTCGGCGGGATCGAAGGCTTGAGCCGTTTCGTCGGGTCTTCGCACGATGCGAACGCCTTGCAACTGTTTGGGAACGCCGCCGGTGTAGTGGGGGTCATCCCCGGCAAGACGATGCGATTCATAGCCGGCAAATCACATGAAGTGTTCGATGAGGACGGTGTGTTGCAAGTGCAAATGTATTACCCGCATTCCAAACAGAAGGCGGATGGGTACAACGTGGATGTGACCGAGCCGTCTGCCAACAACATACGTGTGGCAGGCTTGATGCACGAACCGCACGACGGGTCGTCCATAGCCATGGCTGGACCGATGGGCATGGTCAAATTGTTCGTGCGGACCGGCGTGCAGGTGGTGCGTGATGTGTACGCGGCGTACCAGACTCGGCTGGAGGAATTGGGGATGGCTGGGAAATCGCTGGCGGTGGCGATCGTTCACCATGCCAATTACAAGATCAACAAACTCAAGGAAAAGCATCTGCAAAACGATGGGATCGTCCTGCCGATGCCGTGGTTGTTAAGCGACTTTGGGAATGTCAGCGCGGCCTCCAACATGATCGCGTTCTTGCGAGAATTACCGAACCTGAAACCGTTCGACCACATCCTGATCGATGGTTTCGGCGCAGGGACGTATTACGACGCATTGGCGGTCGAGTTGGCGGGTGGAGCCGGCTGAACTCGGTTGAACCAAATTCCCCCGACGCGCGAAGCGTGAATCCCAGACCCCAGTCGTAACCTTCCGATTGGGGTCTCTTTGTAACTAAAAATCCGACGCTCCGTCCTGTAGGCGCAACAAAAATAAAGGATGAGTATTGCACAGGCACGGTCGCGGGTTATGTATCGGACGAAATCCAATCAAGACGTTGTTCGATTGCTTTTACGCTTAAAGGCGTACGATGTGGAGTATCCACCCACGATGTTCGTGGTGCGGAGGGAATCATTTCATTCCCTGGTCATCCGCCTGATCATGAACTGGTTGAGGCAATGAAAAAAGGACACATGCGTGTCCTTTTTTTTATGCAGAGGCGTTGCTGCGTCCGAACCAATTTTGCCACTCGCGGTTTTCCCACAGGACGAGGATCGGCGCGGCGATGAAGATGGAGGAGTAGGTCCCACTGAACAAGCCCACCAGAAGGATGACTGCAAATTCCTGCAGGGTGACTCCGCCGAAAAGCGCAAGCGAAAGCAAAAGGAATTCAACGGTCATCAATTGCGTGTTGATAGCGCTGTAAGGTCTGGACGATGGAATGGTTCACGAGTGTTTCGTAATTCAGTCGGCGGAATACCTGCGTATTCTCGCGGATGCGGTCGAACACCACCACCTTGTCCTGCACCGAAAACCCGATCACGGTCAACAATGCGGTGAGGAAGAGCGCGTCGATTTGCCAGTCGAGGTATAAGGCGCCGATGCCGACGATACTGAATACAACCGCAACGTCGTGCGCCATGGCGATGATGGCGCAGATGCCGTAGCGAAACGCGTTCGGCACATTGCGAAAGACGTAGGTGATGAACAGCACAACACCCAACGCGGCAACTCCCACCGCCAGCGCGGCGCGGGATGCGACCTGCGTGCCGATGCTCGGTCCCACGCTATCGAAACGGATCACTTCGACGGGTGAACCTGATTCAGTTTGCATAGCGGAGAGCACAATGTCGCGCGTCTCGTTGTCGAGGAAGGAGGAGCGGATGAGCAGTGTTCCATCGTCGGTGGTTTGTACCTGCGCATCGTCGATGCCGGCGTTTTCATACAACACCACCAGTTCGGCGGGTTGCAAATCTTTGCCGGACTCGAATTTCACCTCCAGCAAGGAGCCGCCGGTGAAATCGATGGAAAGCGGCAAACCGCGTGAGAAAAGGATGACCAACCCCGGCACGATCACCAGCACCGAGAGTAAAAAATAATAGTAACGCTTGCTGAGAATATCGATCATTTGAATAAGCTCCTAGATTCCGAACCAGCGTTCCAGGTTGACCGGTTTGAAGGTGCGCAAGAACAGCGCAAGCAAAGTCCGTGTGATGTACGTGGCGGTAAAGAGGGATATTCCCACGCCCAACGCGAGGGTGAGTGAAAATCCTTTGACGATCGTTGCCCCAAACGTGGAACCGAACCAGAACAGGATCAAGGAGGTGATGATCGTGGTGACGTTCGATTCCCAGATCGAGGGCCACGCGCGGGTCCAGCCTTGGTCCACTGCGTGGGTGAGGACGCGTCCGTTACGAAGTTCTTCCTTGATGCGCTCGAAGATCAGGATGTTCGCATCGAGTGCCGCGCCGGTGCTGAGCAGGAAGCCGGCGATACCGGGCAGGGTGAGGGTGAAGTGAAAATATTTGAAGATGGCGAACGCGATGGCGGCATAGAAAAGGATCGAGAGGTCGGCGACGATACCGGGCATACGATAGTAAATTCCCATGAACAAGGCGACAATGACCATGCCGATCGCTCCCGCGATAAGGCTCTTTTGAAGCGAGTCTTCACCGAGCGTGGGACCGATGATTCGCGTCTCAACCACTTTGAGCGGAATGGGCAATGAACCGTAACGAAGTTGGACCGCAAGTGCATTTGCCGACTCGGTGGTGAAATTGCCGCTGATCGTTCCCTGCCCGCCGGGAATCGCAGCATCGATGCGCGGGGCTGAAACGACAACTTTATCCAACACGATCGTGAGGGTCTTACCGACATTCGCAGCCGTGTGCGCGCCAAAGATTTGCGCGCCTTCGCTGGTCAACACGAAATCTATTCCGATCTCGCCGGTGGTTGGGTCCGCGCCTACGTTGACGCTGGTGAGTTCTTTGCCGGTCATGATGGTATGGAAGATCGTCCCTTCCGCGGGGATTTCAAGCGAAGAATCAGAACCCGGTATGAAATCCGTTTGCAGGGTCGAACCTTCCTCCGGTGAAAAGTCGCCGGTGTCGACGAATTCGAGCAAGCCGGTTTGTTGGATGATGTCGAGGATGGCATCCGCATCTTCCGCGCCGGGGAATTCTCCCACGATGCGGCGGTCTCCAGCCACCTGAATCAGATTTTCGCTTACGCCGAGCGCGTTGGTGCGGTTCTCCACGATGTCTCGCGCGGTCTCCATCGATTCAGGAGTGACGTCGGTCTCAGCGGGTAGATCGGCTTCGAGCAGAACTTGCAAACCGCCCTGCAGATCGAGCCCCAGGCGGGGTTTCACATCGCGATCGAAAAAATAAGTGCCGTCTGCAAACGGGTTGGGAATTCTGACCCTATCGTTCAAATCGACCCACAACGCCAAGGCGAGAACGACAAGGATAACGATAATTCGATTGGTGAGGTTGCGATACATGCGGGTATTGACTCCATCCATGAAAATGTGGCGCTAGAGCGCCACGCGGCGGTGATTATACTACGAACATCTCAGGGATACACCCACTCGTTGAAAATATCGTCCAATTCACAAGTGCAATTCTTTTCTGCAAGCGCTTGAAGCCTTACGGCGGTGGAAATTTCCCACGATAGCGATTCGGTATATTCTTGCATGAACGCATCGAACGCATCATTGCCCATCCTTTCCTTCAGTTCAACGAAGAATAACGGTCCGCGTCCGTAGACGATGGCGCTGTATTCCAGTGCATTGTAATCATCTACAGGTAAGCCGATCGGGATTTCCTCGTTACCGACGCTCGCCCAGCGGAATTCCAAATCTAACAAAAATCCTTGCGCCCCTTCCGCGCCGTATTCATCGGTGTAATACTGCAGAGTGACAAATTGGGCGAGCGCTTCGTCAAGCCACGGTTCGTCCAATTGGTCGTCGCCGACGAGGTTGTAAAACCATTGATGCCCAACTTCGTGGACAATGGTCGATTCAAAGTATGGATGCTCGCCGCTACCATCGTAAATCCACGAGGTGATCGCGATCATGCCGGGGTATTCGATTCCCAGAGCCAGCGTTGGCGTGGCAACAATATCGAGTTCGGCGTACGGGTACGGCGCGTAACGCGCATTGAAGATCTCCAGCGCGCGTGAGGCGATCTCCACAGCCGCTTGTGAGCCTCGTTCCAAATTATTAGACGCGTAACTGCGGATGGTGACATCTCCGAAAGTTTGCGATGTTTCTTCGTATTCGGGACTCGCCGCTAGATAAAAATCGCGTGCAGGTCCGCTCGCTAATTTCAGGATTTGATCCTGCCCCGCCTCCTCGGCACTGATCGTCCGTCCGGAGGTGACCAGCGTGACACCTTTCGGCGCGATGATGCGCACCAGATAAAACGACGCATCCGCAAACGCGACATCGCCAGCTTGCGGTGGAATTTCCGCATTCCAACCCTCGTCGTTGTAGACGGCGACCATCGGATACGCGTGTGCCAGTGCAAGCACGTTGTCTGCGTACGCTAGTACGCCGTAATTAATATCAACGGATTTTGGAACGGTGACGGAGAAGTCCATGCGAATTACGATGCTTTCATCAGGGTTCAACGCATCAGCGAGCGGAACGATCATCAGGCTGTTTTGCAATTCGTATCGAGGGTCCACAGCGAGCTCGCCGACGCGGAGGTTGGAAACTTGCATCTTTCCGCCGAGGATGTTCGGAAACAAACGAAAATGAATTTCATCGAGCGGCACACCTTCGTTGTTGGTGTAGTGAACATCTTGGGTTCCGTTCACTTCATAAAGATTGCCTGCGATGTGGAATTCGATATGATACACACTTGCAGTGCCGAGTCCCTCCAACGTGGGTTGCGCCGAAGGGACGAGTCCGTCTTTGAAGATGGAGAGATCGTCCCATGGCGTGTCGAAGAGGTCGGGAACGTTCGAGGGTGGGGGAGTCCCTGTCGGCGAGAGAAAGTTGCAGGAAAGCGCGAGCAGGCTGAACGTCAGAAAAGAGGCGAGGAGTTTTTTCACGAGTTGGGGGTAGTCAGGAAGTCCAGTGCTTTTTGAAGTACTTCGTCAGCGGTCAACGAATCTGTATCGATGGTGAGATTAGCATGTTCGCGCGCGTGGGTGAGTCGTCGAAGCTGTTCCTCGAAATCTTTTTCGCGCCAATCGAGTTTTCTGCGTGTGGTGCTGATTGGAAAGGATGAGTTGAGATAAATCAAAACATCGGGCTTGGTGATGATCTGCCACATGGCTTGCACGTAGGAATGTTCCTGCGCGATGTGGCGACATATGAAGCCGCGCCGTTCGAGACCCGCCATCAACGTGGATTTCCCCGAACCACAGGGACCCACGATGCCGATCAGTCTCTTTGTACTTGGAGGCTCCATGATCTATTGACTGTGTTGCATTAACTTTCGCAGTTGCTCAGGTCCGCCGAGGACGGCAAGCGTATCGCCCGCGTTCAGCGGATTCGAATCCTTGGGGTGAATCTCGGAATGATGATCGTGCCGATGAAGGATGACATTGAGTTTGTAGTTGTCTTCCACGTATCCGACCGTTTTGTTGGCGAGCCGCGAAGAGGGCGAGATCGTGAAGCGCGCGAGGCTGAGTTGCTGACCTTCGATCGAGATCGGATTCGTCACATCGGCTCCCGCCGCCGCGGCGGCAAAGACCGGCGCCGCCATTTCGGTCGCACTCAACGCGACGAAACCGAATTGTTCGCGCAACGCCTGTGCAAAATCCTGATCGAAGATGCGAATGACCACCTCAATTTTCGGGTTGAGCGTGCGCGCCTTGAGCGCGATCTGCAAATTCATCGCGTCGTTCTGGCTGGCGAGTATGACCGTTTGTGCGGATTTGATGTTCGCCGCCTCCAGTGTCGCGGGACGCGTGGCGTCTGACTGGATGACGGGAATCTTCATCTTCTGCACCGCACTGATCAAGTCGGTGGCTGGGTCAAGTTCGACGACCACCATCTGCTTGTTCATATCATGCAATTTTTGAATGATGCGATACCCCAAATGTCCCAACCCAACGACGATGGTATGTTTTTTCATGGTGGATGCGACAGCCATCTCCCACTCCTTGTTGCGCGCCCGTCGGTTGAAGAACAGGCTTCCAAAGTCTGCCAGCCCGAGGGCAAGCGCGCTAATGCCGACGATGGGCATAAAAATATGAAAAATTTGCAATGCAATGTGGTTTGGAAAATCACCGCTGAATTGAAAGAACGCGGAGGTCAAGGCAATGTACACCGCCTCTGTGTAACCGTCCACCGGTTCGCCAACACGCGAGGCAATGGAAAAATAGGCAAACGCCGCGATCAATACCGCAATGGTGAATAAAGTAACCGGCGTGCGGAATTCGTTGATCAGGATCACTGTATCACGCCAGGTTGCCATCCAGTTTTGCAGAGTGGATTTCATGGTTCGGTGGGTTGTTCGATTGGCAGGCGGACCGTCATGCGGCGAACCGTATCGCCCTCCCGCGCGGTGAACTTCATCACGACCACGCTGATATCGTCGGCAGGGCGGCTGTCATCGAGTCTCACGGCTTGTGCGAGAAGCGAATCAGCCAGTAACTGAGGGCTGGGGTCTTGATCTTCCAGCACGGATCGAATCGTCTCACCGACGTCCATGGGTTGCCCGCGGCGTTCACCGGCGTGGGTCAAGCCGTCGGTGTGAATGACGATGGTTAAACCGGGTTCAATCTGAAGTTCGGTGATGAGCGGGCGCACATCGCGCGATGTCCCCAGCGGGATGCTCTCCGAATCGAACGTATCGATTTGTTCGCCTCGACAAACGAACAACGGCGACGGGTTGTTGCGCGTCAACACGACGGTGCGGCTGTGCAGGTCTAGGGAGGCGATGTTCAACGTGCAGATGACCTTCCCCTGTTTGTCGGTGAACAGCGCGTCGGACGCGGCGCGCGCCGCGGCGCCATCGCGGACGCCTTCGGCGAGCAAGCCGATCACTTTGCGGACGACTAATTGCGAAACCGCTTTCGCCCCGCGGCCCGAGGTCTGCCCGTCTGCGAGCACGACAGAGAGTCCTCCGTTCGGGCGCTCGACCACTTCGAGCGTGTCGCCGCTTTCGGATGTGGCGTACTTGTTTATTTTTGCGACCGCGATCTGCAATTCCATATCTCCGATTTTACTATGGAGTTATTCGCCTCCGCCGCCATCACCACCACCGCCGCCGTCGCCTCCGCCTCCATCGCCTCCGGAACCGCTGTCACCCCAGCTAAACCCTCCGCTGTCGTGTGAACCGGCATGTGCACCTGCATCACCAGAGGGATGTGAAGAACTTCCTGAGTCGCTGTTATGCATGTACACTGCGCCTTCGTGGTGATGAGAATCGCCGCTTTGGGTTCGTGCGCGATTCATCACGATCCCAATGATCGCCAGCACAACCGCTACCCCTACAACGAGAATGAGCGTAACTGACATTCCATCCAACTCCTTTTTGTTATTTTCTGACCGATCACCGATCTAGGTCGTGAAATCGCTTTTGCTCTGACCGAGATTATACGCCCATCTCGTACTTGACGCACCTACTTCCTGCCGCTATAATCTGCCCGCTTCAATTGGAAATGTGTAGGGGCGGAGCATGCTCCGCCCCTACAACGTGTAAAAACAAGGAGAAAGACTAATGCCCCCACATCCAAAGCGCAAGCACTCGAAGAGCCGCCGGGACAACCGGCGCGCACACGATGCCTTGCAGCCTCGCAACCTCACCGCCTGCTCGAACTGCGGTTCCATGCGCCTTCCGCACACGGTCTGCCCGAACTGCGGATTCTATGAAGGGCGCGAAGTGGTTGAAGTGAAAAAAGAAAAGAAGAAGTCCGAATAATTCAACGGCGGGTCGTGACGAACACGACCCGTTTGTGTTTTAAACGCTATGAAACTCAACGGACAAACCACTGCCTTCTTATTTCCCGGTCAAGGTTCACAGACCGTGGGCATGGGCAAGGACCTTGCCGCGCAATACCCGGTTGCCAAACAAATCTTCGATGAAGCCGACGCGCTCTTCGGTCGCGTTTTCTCGCAATTGATGTGGGACGGACCCGATACCGAACTCAACGAGACGGTCAACACGCAACCCGCGTTATACATCCATTCGGTTGCAGCGTGGAGGGCGTTCACGCATCTTTTACCGGATGTTCAGCCTGCTTCGCTTGCGGGACATTCTCTCGGTGAGTTATCTGCGTTGACCGCCTCTGGTGCACTGCCATTTGCGGATGGACTCACGCTCGTCCGCACGCGCGGCGAATTGATGAGGCGCGCCGGGGAATCGAACC
>CAZQES010000128.1:0-11848 GCA_964591425.1 uncultured Anaerolinea sp. | reverse complement strand
AGGTTGAATATCCATAAAAGCCAGGCAGATATCATCTTCATATACCTTACTGAACGGCGCACTTCCTTCCACAATATTACAGAAAATGCAGGTTGCCATCATTTGAATTCTCCTGTTAACCCCTTCCACCACTCATCCCGTTCCCCCGGCACGAAGGGAGTGTACAACGTCAGCCGATCCGCGATTCCCTCGTAGCGTTTCTTCAATTCATCTGCTAATTTGTCTTCTTCCGCTACCAAACAAAACTCACTCAGTATCTCATCCGTGATGAGCATGGGCATCTCAGCCCATTCGCCCTTCGATGCGTGCGCGGACAATGTCTCCGCAACCCCGCTCCAGCCGTGCAAATCCATGACGGAGCGATAGGAAGGCGTGGAGGCGTAGAACGAAATCTGCGTGCGGGCGAAATTCATCTCTTCGGGTGTCGTCGCGACAAAGGCGGTCACCGACACACTCATATCTTTCCTCTTTCTTCTTTCCTTTTCCGCTCCTTCTTCAATTGCAGGCAACATTACTTCTTTCAAATATCTTAGACTATGAAACGGATGAACATGAAATCCTTCACACAGTTCGCCCGCGAGTTTTGCCAAGCCTGTGTTGACACCTGCGATGTATATGGGAATCAATGCTCCCCTCTCCTTTAGGAGAGGGGCTGGGGGTGAGGTTAATGGCGAAGGCTGAAAAAACGGCGACATCAACGTAATTTTGTAATACTCACCGCGATAATTCAACTTCGTTCCGTTTTGCCAACAATCCCAAAACGCGCGGATGACTTCAATTTGCTCGCGCAACTTCTTCACGGGCGACTCAGGCCATAGCTGACCAAATCGTCTTTCGATGTGGGCTCTCACTTGTGTGCCAAGTCCCAGAATGAATCGTCCACCCGATTGGGCGGCTAAGTCCCAGGTGGTGTAGGCGAGGTTGGCGGGTGAACGCGCGAAGGAAACTGCAACAGCTGTCCCGAAGTTGAGACGCGTTGTATGTTCGGCGATCAACGCGCAGGGCAGGAACGGGTCATGTAGAGTTTCCTGAGTCCACAGCGCGTCGAATCCAATTTCTTCCGCGGCTTTCGCGATCGCGGAAACGTCTTTCAATCCGGTTGGAGGTAATGCGGCATCGAGTTTCATGTTACCTCGGTGGTCGAGTAGCGAGCGCTCGTTGCGAGAGTATCGAGACCACCACTTTGCAAGTGTACTTCTTGTAACCTGATGGTCTCGATACGGGCTTCGCCCTACTCGACCATCAGTATATCAATCCAACAAATACGCCAGTATCCAATTCGTCGTTGCGTTGAGACCATCCATGTGCGCGCGTTCGTAATTGTGCGACGCGTCGATGCCGGGACCGATCAATGCCAGCGCCACATCGCCGCCCGCGCGCCAGAACGCTTCGCCGTCCGAACCGTAATACGGATACACATCGGTCTTGTATGGAATGTTGTGCGTCTCGGCGAGCGCGCGCATTTTTTTATTCAAGCCCTCGTGATACACACCCGCGCTATCCTTGATGCACAACGTCGCGCTGAACTCATCCGACTCCTGCCCCGCGCCCACGACCGCCATATCCACCGTGACCAACTCCGCGACATCGGATGGTATACCCGCCGCCGCGCCGTGACCGACCTCCTCATAATTGGAGATGTGAAAGTACACGGTTCGCGCGGGACTTCGACCTGATTCGGCTAGCGACCTGATCGCCGCGACAAGATTTGCCACACAAGCTTTGTCGTCGAGAAACCGCGAGCGGATGAATCCGTTCGCCACTTCGACGCGCGGGTCGAACGCGACGCAATCGCCGACGTTGATTCCCAGCTCGCGCGTCTCATTCTCTGATGTTGTTCTCACGTCCAAACGGACTTCCATGTGCTCATCGTCGCGCGGCGTTTTACTTCCTTCGCCGCCGTAGATGTGACCCGACGCCGTCTCGATCAAGACCGAGCCGCGAATCTTCTCGCCTTTTGACGTGAACACCCACACCCCTTCGGTCTCCACGCTGTTCCACTGGATCCCGCCCACGCGACTCAACTTCAACCGTCCATTCGGCTTGATCTCCTTCACCACCGCGCCGAGCGTATCCACGTGCGCGGTCAGCGCAACGGGCGGCATGTTCGACTGTGAGCCTCGACCGGTCGAAGGATCCCATTTCGCGACGAGCGCGCCTTTGCGTGTGCGAGATAATTCCAATTGCTTGTATTGAGAGAGTTCCTTTTCCACAAATGCGATCGCAGGCTCGGCAAACCCTGTGGGGGAGGGGATGTTGAGCAGGTCAACAAGAAACTTGGTGAAGTGATTGGTGTCAATGGTTGGGAGAGTCATAGTTTTTCCTCTTTTGGTGTAAAAGTGCGAATGTATCTGGAAAGGTGAAATGCCGCTAAATGAACGTCAGTATCTTTTAAAACAACTGGTTCATTAGAAATAAACGTGGGTAATGCTTTTGGATTCAATATCCAGACTTCTTGTCCGCGTTTCATTGGGTCAATGAACCACCCTGGAAATAACACAACAGGACGGATGGCAAACTTTACACCAGTGCTTTGCATCAATAATTCTTGAAGCCACTTTGCTAGTGCTCTTGCTTGTTGAATTGGGTTTCGGTCGATCAAAAACCCATCAGCAAATACACTTTCATTGTCGAAGGAGATCTTCGCTTCTTTTTTAGCAGGCTTTGAAAATGTTTTGGTTTCAATTATATATATTCCATGTTTCGATACAACAACATGATCTATATTCAATTTGTCACCCTGTATATCGTTGAGAACGGTTGCGCCTTGTTTTATCATTTCTTGAAGCCCCTCTGCGACTAGTTTCTCTCCATCCCGCGCCATTCTCAATCTTTTGATTTCATTTCTTTCAATGAAGAATTTATATATTGCCCAGCCTATAAGAAATATTGTTACGATGGTAATGAGTATTGGCCGCGAAGGTTGTTGAGGATTGAGATATCTTATCCAATCCGCAATTGCAAAAATTAGACTTCCCACCGAAACCAAGAACCAGTACAACACATCAAAAGCCCTGTTGTCAATTTGGTCTTGAAGTGATTGCCCTGCGTAACGGAGAGGCTTGTCTTTCAGCGGTGAACGTTTTTCAGATTTTGATTTCATAATCTCTCAACATTGCCCCTGCTATTTACTGGGACGAATGTTATCTTACCAATTTGTTGTATTCCTTCTTCAAAATGAGTGAGGACTGCTTCCTGCGCAGCATCATTAAGCCCATCCCATGTATCCGCTTCAGTAAAAATCGAATATCCGAGTGCGCAGGCAGTGAACCCGCCTTCGTGTGCTTCCTCAAACAAAAATATGATTTCGTTCATTATGCATCCTTATTCTGTTCCAAACCATCAAACCGACTGATTTTCTCCCGCCACTCCTGCGGAATGGGAATCGTCTTCTCGGCGCGATAATCGTACGTTACCATTACCACTTCTCCTTTGGCAATTTCTTTTCCCGAATCCACATCCACGATATTCTGCTCCCACGTCATGGACTTATTCCCCAATTTCGCCACATGCACTCCCACTTTGATATTTTGCCCAAAATAAACAGGTTCAAGATATGTGATATGCACATCCGCCAGAATCACGCCGATCTCCATAAAGGATTGGTCTTTCGTGAACAAACCAAGTTCAATCAAATATGCAATGCGCGCCTGCTCGAAATACGTGAGATGTTTGGCGTTGTTGACATGTCCCTGCGGATCCAAATCCCCGTAACGGACTTCGATGGGATGATAAAAACGAAAATCGCTCATGGGAGCGATTATACCTTTTCAAATAAAAAGACCTGACAGGTTTCCGAAACCTGTCAGGTCTAGATATTACTGACAATACCTCGCCAACCCCTCACTATCCTTTATTGCAATCCTGCCATCTGAATCATCAATCAATTCCTGTTCCTTGAACAGCACCATCGCCTGATTGACCCTCTTCCGCGATGCGCCGACCAGATCGGCGATATCGCCCTGGGTGAGGGCGATGCGGATCTGGGTCATACCTTCTTTTTCATGCCCATATTTTTCTGCAAACGCCAGCAGCTGACGGGCTACGCGCCCGTTAACATCGAGCGTTGCAAGTGCTTGAATAAGTTGATCGGATAACCTGACACGCGCAGACAGAATCTTTACCAGGTTCCGTGCCACAGGTGGAAAATTATCGAGAAGGTACGTGAACGTGGTCTTGTCCATCCACAACATCAGACTGCTTTCCAGAGTTACGGCGCTGGCAGAACGACCAACACTGTCAATCAGGCTCATCTCGCCGAGTAAATCACCCGAACCCAAAATAGACAGAATTACATCACGTTCACCCTGCTCGATGTGAATCTTCACTGACCCATGCAAAATGATGTACACGGCTTCGCCGGGTTGTTCGATGGTCAACACATTTCTGCCCGCTTCGAAAATGCGGCGATGCGCGTGCTGGGCAACCCAATCCAGTTGAGTCGGCGTCAGCCCTGCGAACAACTCGATGTCCGCGAGCAGGTTGCGAGTGTTTTCCTTCCTGATCTCATCCATTCTCAGCATATTGTACTGCCCTCCCACGTGATGCAACTGACAATATTGGTTTTCTGTTTTCAACCTGCAACACAAATTCCAAACCTTCATACGCGGCAACCGAATCGGCAAACAGACTCTTTGCAATTCGTTCCATCCCCGCGACCATCGCATCATCATACGAAGGATCGTGATGGAATAACACCAAGCGCTCCACCTCTGCCGCCGCGGCAACCTCACAAGCCATCGTCACTGTCGAATGTCCGAATCCCTGCGTGGATGGAAAGCCATCCAACTCTCCACGATAATGTTCCTCCAAATACTGCGCATCGTGGATCAATAAGTCTGCATTTCGCGCGAACTGTACCAGTTTTCGGTCCGTACCAACATACCCCTCCGTATCCGTCGCGTACACGACCGACTTTCCGTGCCATGTGATGCGGTAGATATAAACCCCACCAGGATGGGCGTACGATTTGTGAATGCGGATGTGAACCGCTTCGTCACTCAAATTGACGCCTGATTCAGCCACATGGACTCCCGCCTCACCCCACACAATGACTTGCGACTCACCCACCGATTGAATATCCTTCGATGACGCCATATCGCGCAATCCAACAGGAAACGTTTCAGATGATTGGTTGCGTTCCAGCACATTTTTCATAGACTCATGAGTACCGTCAGGTCCGTAAATATGCAACTTCACATTTGGCAAATAAGCAGGCAGAAAGAAAGGGAATCCCTGCGTGTGATCGTGATGCAGGTGACTCAACAGCAAAAGGATTTCACCCGCTCTTTTAGTTCTCGCCAACTCGCGTCCCAATGGAATAATGCCTGTCCCAGCATCGAGAATGATCGTGCGTTCACCTGCACGTATTTCCACACTGGCTGTGTTCCCGCCATATTTGATCGTCCCTGCGCCGGGGGTTGGGTAACTTCCTCGTACTCCCCAAAACCTGACTCTTAACTCGGTGGGCATTTCACCTTCTCCTTATTGCTGAGTAGGATGCGCTCTCCAGCAGATCTGTTGGCGCAAGAGAGCGCCAACTACTCCATTAATTTCTACTTGTATTATCCTCACAGACAAAAATCGCTCAAGGAAAATTTTCGCAAAAGACGTGAGAAGTTTGTCACAGGGGTGGTTACATCCTAGGTCAGAAAAATTAGAAAATTTGTGCTATACTTCGCCCGTGGCTGTCATCCGCTCCTCCGACATCGGAAATTACCTCTACTGCCGCCGCGCCTGGTGGTACAGGAAGCAAGGTGTCGAATCCGAGAACCAAGCAGAAATGGCGACGGGAACCGAACTCCACCGTCAGCACGGACGGAAAGTGCTCGCCTCCACACTCGCGCGGACGGTTGGGTTGATCCTGCTGATGCTCGCGTTGATTCTGCTGGTCGGTTATTGCACCGCTCGAATTCTGTAAGAAAAGGAAGTAAAAGAAGATATGCACAAGGCTGACATCTCGGCGTTGATCGCCTACAACTTTTGGGCTGACGATCGTATCCTTACGGCATGTGAGCAAGTATCGGTGGATGAATTTACCCGCGAGATTACGCCAAATCCCGGGTGGGGTAGCCTGCGCGGGATTCTTGTCCATGCACTAGATACGGAGTATGGCTGGCGCTTGATTCTCCAAGCGCAGGATGCTTCTGAAATAATGGATGAGGTTGATTTTGCCGATGTGGCTAGAATGAGAACTCGCTGGGATGTGGAACGCATGGCGTGGCTGACGTATGAATCTGGTTTGAATGAAGATACCCTGAACAAGGGATACGGAGAAGACCCAAAAGCCAACCTCAAAGTTTGGCAGAAGATCGTCCATGTTGTGAATCATGGGACTCAACATCGCAGCGAAGCGGCGGCTGTTTTGACTGGATTTGGTCAGTCGCCGGGCGAACTCGATTTCGATACCTTTCTCGCGGAACATCCCGAATATATCTCCGGCTGATCGCTGGAATCTAGTCGCTATATGCTTTATTTTGCTTTATTCTTCCTCATCCTTGCTTTTATTTTTTTCTGGCAATCGGATCGCCAGCGGAAAGCCGCAGGTCTCCCCGGCGGACGCGTTGTCTACACCGATACGCGCGGCTGGAGCAAACTGGAGAAACCGCTTTTCTATGCCGCTTTAGAGTTAACGGGTAAACCTGATTATCTTGTAGAGCAAAATGGGAAGATCATCCCGGTGGAAGTGAAATCGGGACGTGCGCCTGAAGCGCCGTATGACTCGCACATTTATCAACTGGCATCCTATTGTCTACTGGTGGAAAAAACGTACGGCAAACGCCCGCCGTATGGGATCATCCACTACAACGACTGCGATTTTTCGGTGGACTACACGTTCGAGTTGGAACAGTCCCTGTTGGAGTTGCTCACCGAGATGAAACGCGATGGGATGAAGAAAGAAGTCGCACGGTCGCACGAGCAGGCGTCCCGTTGCAGGCGATGCGGGTTCAAGTCGGTTTGCGATCAATCGTTGGCGTGAGAAAGGAAGAAAGGGAAACTGGTAGACACGTAAACACGTAGACACGTAAACATGTCGTATCTCGTTACTTGTCTACCAATCTACTTGTGTACCTGTATACTTTATAATATCACCATGCCCGACGCCTTCATCCCAAAACATCCCGTTGTTATGGCGTATCCTAAAATGCCCGAAGCCTTTACCGAGGTGGAGGCGATGGCGCTCTTTCTCACAGAGATGGGTATCAACGCGCCGCATGGTTCGATCTACGATGAAGACCTGCGTAAGCGCGTACGCGCCGGCGAATTCGACCTGCTCATCATCGCGGGCGGCGACGGGAGCATCCTGCGCGCGGGACATTTGTGCGCTCCCAGCCGTGTGCCGATCCTCGGCGTGAACCTCGGGCGCATCGGGTTTCTTTTGCAAGTGGAGCGCACCGATTGGCGCGAATACTTTCAAAAAATGTTCAACGGCGAAGCATGGATCGAGAACCGCATGATGCTGCGCGCGGAGCACGTCCGCGCCGGCGACTCGCTGGGTGAATGGCACGCCTTGAACGAAGTTGTCGTTGGGCGCGGGCAGATGCTTCGCCCTGTGCGTCTCACCGCCTCGGTGGATGGACGCGAACTCATCAGTTACGTCGCAGATGGATTGATCGCCGCAACACCGACGGGTTCAACTGCCTACGCCCTTGCGGCGGGCGGACCCATCCTGCCGCCGGAACTGCGAAATATTTTGCTCGTGCCGATTGCCCCTCATCTTTCAGTGGATCGCGCGGTCGTATTGGCGGAAGGTTCCTCGGTCAGCATCAGAACGTCAAGCGAAAATACCGTCCTCAGTGTGGATGGACAATCACCTGTCAGTTTGATGGAAGACGATCATATCGATGTGCGCGCGGCGGACATTAACGCGCAGTTCGTCCGCTTTGGTGACCCCGGGTATTTTTATCGGAATCTCACCGCGCACATGAACGAAAATTCGTTGGGAATGCCGAGATGAAGAATCTAAACACAAAGGACACGAAGGTCACAAAGGTTGGATCAATGATGAGCGAATCGCCATTCCGTAGATTTTCCCTTTGTGTACTTTGTGCCCTTCGTGGTTAAATCTTTGAGGTTTGCCAACATGACAGAAACTCTTTACTGTTACAACCACCCAACGCGTGCAACGTCGCTTCGTTGTAACAACTGCGAACGCCCGATTTGCGCCTCCTGTGCGGTCCGCACGCCGACGGGTTATCGTTGCAAGGATTGCGTCCGCGAACGACAGAAGACGTTCGACACCTCCGAGTGGTATGACTTTCTAACGGGTTTCGTTGTGGCGGCGATTCTTTCCGGCATCAGCGCATTCCTCGTCACGTTGATCGGCAGTATCGGCTTCTTCGGCTGGTTCTTGATCGCGGCTGGCGCGCCGACCGCGGGGGTCGTCATTGCCGAGGGTGTGCGACTCGTTACGCGCCGCCGACGCTCGCGCGCCTTATTCATCACGGTTGCGGTGGGCGTTGTGCTGGGCGCGCTTCCCGTCATTCTATTTGAGTTGTTCATCTTCGATATCTTCGGCATCGTATTTCAGATCGTGTACCTCGTTATATCCGTGCCCGTCGTCTATACCCGACTTTCTGGAATCCAATTGTTCAGATAAAAATTAACCATGCTAACCGAACTCCGCATCCATAACTTTGCCATCATAGATAAACTTGACCTGCGCTTCGGTCCCGGTCTCATCATCCTCACCGGCGAGACCGGCGCGGGTAAATCCATCATCCTCGATGCCGTGGTCATGCTCATCGGCGGCAAGGCAGACACAACTTTTGTGCGAACCGATTCAGACGCCGCGTTCGTCGAAGGTTTGTTCCAGCTCAAAGGTCCGGAAAGAGAAGCGGTGCACTTCATCCTGCAACGCGAGGATTTGATGGACGATCCGAATTACGTGGTGCTCACGCGCGAAGTCCGTAAGGAGGGACGGAGCGTGGCGCGCGTCAATGGGCGGACGGTGAATGTTTCGTTGCTCAAAGAGATCGGATCGCTGGTGGTGGATATTCACGGACAAGCCGAGCATCTTTCGCTTCTCGATTCACGCGCCCATTTGGGCTTGCTCGACCGCTACGCCGAAGTTTCGCGCCCCCTCAGCGACTATCGTCAGACGTATCACGCGTTGCTCGGTGTGCGCAACGAGTTGAACGAGTTACGAAAAGCGCAAGCCGATGCCGACCGCCGCGTGGAATTTCTCACGTATCAAGCGGAGGAGATCGAAGCCGCGCGTTTGAAAGCGGGAGAAGATGAAGAATTACGCAAAGAACGTGATCGACTCGCAAATGCTGAGTCGCTGGCGCAAAATGCACAAGAGGCGCTGGCGGTGTTGGAGGAAGGCTCGCCCGAAACGCCCGCCGCAACGGATCTGGTTGGGCAAGCCGCGCAAGCGCTCGCCGCGCTTGCAAAGATCGACTCGGCGCAAAATGAACTGGCGAACCAAGCGGAAGTTTTGCTCGATACGATGTCTGACATCGTTCATAATTTACGCGATTATCTTGAAGAGATCGAGTTCAACCCGAAGCGGCTCGATGAAGTGGAAGAGCGACTTGACCTGATCCATTCGCTCACGCGCAAGTATGGCGGGAGCATCCCTGCGGTGATCGCCTCCGGCGAAAATGCGCGCAAGCAACTTGAAACCATCACCGGAGCGGCAGATCGCATCAACGAATTGGAATTGGAAGAAGCAAAACTGCTGGAGAAACTCGGCAAACAGGGACTGGCGCTTTCAGAAAAACGCAAATCTGCGGCGACGAAGATGAGCCAAGGCATTGAAACTGAACTGGATGACTTGAAAATGTCTGCGGCGAAGTTTGCTGTGGATTTCCAAACGAAGCCAGACCCGAACGGTGTGCCGCTGAACGGTGGTCCGCGTATTGGGTTCGACCACAACGGCATTGACCGCGTCGAGTTTTTGATCGCGCCGAATCCCGGCGAAGGTCTCAAGCCGCTTGCCAAGATCGCATCAGGCGGCGAGACATCGCGCCTCATGCTCGGACTCAAAAATGTGCTAGCGCGTGCAGACGAAGTCCCTTCGTTGATCTTCGATGAGATCGATCAAGGCATCGGCGGACGCGTCGGTTTGACCGTCGGTCAGAAGTTGTGGAATCTCTCGCGCTCGCATCAGGTGTTCTGCGTGACTCATCTTCCGCAACTCGCGGTCTTTGGCGACCAGCATTATCAGGTGCAAAAATTGGTGGATAAAGGTCGCACACTCACCCGCGTCGAACAACTCGAGAGTGAGCCGCGTCTGCTCGAACTATCGCAGATGCTCGGGGAAGTGGGTGAAGGGACTCTGCGTTCCGCGCATGAGTTGTTGCAGGTGGCGCGGCAGATGATCAAGGGGAAGTAAGTGGTTGCACAGATTTATGAACGACGGTAAGATATTGCTGGTGAGTCTGATGCCTGCCAACATAAAAAAACTGCTTAGTGAATTAAAGCAAGAACTCAGCCGTATTTATGGCGATCGCCTCAAAGGCGTATACCTATACGGATCGTACGCGCGCGGAGATAACCAGCCGGGTTCCGATGTAGATGTAATGATTGTGCTGGCCTCCTACCAGCGCTATGGTGATGAAATTAGACGCACAAGCGAGTTGAACGCAAAACTTTCACTAGATTATGGCATCCCCATTAGCAGATTATTCATGACCGAGGAACGCTGGAGAAATGAGGACAGCCCGTTATTGCGGAATGTCCGGGCTCAGGGTCAGCCTGCATGAAGGATCTTACCGGAAAACTTCTGGATAAATCTCTGGATGTTCTGGAAGCTGCTGAAGCCTTGCTAAAGATTGGCAAAATTGATGTTGCCGCCGGCAGGGCTTATTACTCCATGATGCACACGGCAGAAGCGTTGCTATTCGAGGAGAAAGACCTGTCGTTCAACAGGCACGGCGATATTCATGGGGCGTATGGGTTGTATTTTGCGAAGACCAAAATTCTCGATCCCAAATTCCATCGTTGGCTGTTGGATGCTTTCGACCAAAGAGTTGTTGGTGATTATGATGTGAGCTCAGGTCTCGATCACGAGATGGTCTCTGAAATGATCGAGCAGGCGAGAGAATTTCTCCAAGCCACGCGAATGTATTTGAATAAATAGACCCTGCTGAAAAGCAGGGTCTTTGTTCAGTTCGATTTCCCGTAGGCTGTCTTCAACGGCGGGAGTTTGTTGCCTTCGCCTTTTTTCGTCACTTCCACCCAAATCGATTGAGACAATTCATAGCCGATGATGTGATCGTGCGGCTTCATCTCCAGGCGAAGCGGTCCTTTGAAAGGGGCGCAACTCAACAGATGAAACGGAGTCCCCGGCGTGAGACCGACCTCGGCGATGTAGCGAAGTTTATCCAGATCGTGCGTACGGACGCGGCTTACGAGGCAGTCGGAGCCAGAGGGAACATCCACCAGCGGTATATCCTTCACAGCGGGCATTACCCCCTCTTTGGAGGGTATCGGCTCTCCATGCGGACAGCGCGTGGGGTAGCCAGCCAGTTCGTCCATGCGGTCTTCGAGTTGATCGTTGATTCCCCTTTCGAAAGTATCGGCAAGATCGTGAGCGGTTGCCCAATCATATTTCATCACTTTGACGAGGAACACCTCTGTTAAACGATGACGACGAAGCGAGGGCATTGCGATCTTTTCGCCGGACTCCGTCAGGCGGACGCCGCGATAGGGTTCGTGGACCAAATATCCACTTTTGTTGAGGCGTTTGACCATCGTCGAAATTGCCTGGTTAGAAGCATCCACTTGTGAACTTAAAAGAGAAAGAGACACCTGCTTGTGATCCTGTTGCAGGCGGTAAATTTCGGCGGCATAACGCTGCATGGCGGGACTGACGGTCATTGAACTCCAGTTACTGCTTGTC
>CAZQES010000127.1:0-11928 GCA_964591425.1 uncultured Anaerolinea sp. | reverse complement strand
TTGGATGGTTTCGTAGCGCATGTGCCTATTATGGCACACTTATGCAAGAGGTCTACTTAAAAATTCACCTCCAGGTTACAAATCACCTTGCCTTTTTGTGGCGCTTCATCTACAATGGGCGGGCGGGGAAAGTGAATCGATATTGGATCGTTTGTGACAATCCTTAGGAGGTGCGTTCTGTTCGTGAAAACCGAACTTCACAATCGTCCAAGCCTTTGAGGCATGATTTCACACATAAAATTTCAGCATCGCTGATTTGAGGAGAAAAGCATGAATAAGTTTTCATCCAAGACGTTCTCGGTTACTTTGATATTGACTTTACTGGCGAGCATGGTCGCTGTTGTAAGTCCGTCTTATGCAGATAACTCTGCCCAAACTTTACCGTTCAGCCAAAATTGGTCTAACACGGGGTTGATTACAACCAATGATAATTGGTCTGGCGTGGCAGGGATCATCGGCTATCGCGGCGACGGCCTCGTTTCCTCGACAAATGTTGATCCGCAGACGGTGCTCGCAGATGGAAGCGCTACGCCTGTGGATGTCAATGCAAATCAAGTCAGTCCCAATACGTTTTCAACAGGTGGGGTTTCGGAATTCGAAATCACCGATTCAGTGGTGGCGCTGCAAGGTTCGGGAACTGCAGATGCCCCTCATATAGTCATCTATCTGGACACGACAGGACAATCCAATATCAATATTTCCTACAACGTCCGCGATATTGATGGTTCGGCAGATAACTCCGCACAGCAGGTTGCGTTGCAATATCGGGTTGGCAACAGCGGCAACTATACCAATATCCCGGCCGGATACATCGCAGACGCAACGATGGGCGGAGCGGCAACTCTCGTTACTCCTATCAATGCGGCTTTGCCAGCGGCAGTAGATAACCAATCAGATGTTCAGATACGCATCATTACAACCGATGCGGCTGGCAGTGATGAATGGGTTGGTATTGACGATATTTCAATTACCGTCGCGGGTAGCCCAACCAATCCCTCCGGTGTTGGTTCAGCCTCTCCATCCACCGTCGCGCCCGGCGACCCAACACTTCTTACGGTCAACGTAACGCCCGGCACGAGTCCCGCAAGCACGGGGCTGACCGTCAGTTGCGATCTTTCATCCATCGGCGGCAGTGCAACGCAGTCGTTCCTGGACGATGGATTGAACGGTGATGCGACCGCTGGCGATAATATCTTTTCGTTCGCGGCAACTGTTGATGGCGGAACAAGCGAAGGAGTTAAAAGCCTGCCTTGCACGATCGCGGATGCAGAATCGCGCTCCGGCAACGCCTCGATTGCATTGACCGTGCAGGAGCCGGTGGTGATCGTTATCAATGAAATCCATGCTGATCCTGATGCTACCGGCGGAGATGCCAACGGCGACGGCACTATTGATTCCTCGCACGATGAATTTGTTGAGATCGTCAACAACGAGCCCACTAGTTTGAATATCAGCGGTTGGACGTTGAGCGATGGGGTCGGAGTGAAACATACCTTCCCTGCGAATACTGTTGTTCCAGCAAGTTGTTCGATTGTAGTTTTTGCCGGCGGCACACCGACCGGTACATTTGGGCACAGTCTCGTACAGGTTGCGTCCACGGGACAATTAGGACTTAACAATTTAGGCGGCGATACTGTCACTCTCAATAATGGGACAAGCAATGTAGCAAGCTATACCTATGGCAACGAAGGGAATGATAACCAATCGCTGACGCGCGACCCAGACGTCACGGGGGCTGATCCGCTTGTCAAACATTCGCTGGCGACCGGGTCTGGCGGTACGTTGTACTCTCCCGGTACTAAAGTTGACGGCAGTCAATTCGCGGGTTGTCCGGTCGAAAAAAGGATCCACGAGATTCAAGGTGAGGCGCACACGTCGCCGTACGTTTCTCAATCGGTGGTCAATGTGCCGGGCATCGTCACGGCACTGGCATCGAATGGCTTCTATTTACAAGACCCCAATCCCGATGCGAACGAGAACACATCGGAAGGCATATTTGTATTCACAGTTTCCGCGCCGACAGTAACCGTGGGAGATTCGCTGTTGGTCTCCGGTACGGTCGCGGAGTTTCGTCCCGGAAGTAACCCGAATAATCTCACGATCACCGAGATCACCAGCCCGACGATCGCCATTGTTTCCAGCGGCAACCCGCTACCGGTGCCCATCGTTTTGGGCAATGGAGGTCGGGCGATTCCCACCTCCGTGATCGAAAACGATGCTTCTAACGTGGAAAGCGGTGGCGTTTTTGACCCAACCCAGGATGGTATTGACTTCTACGAAAGTCTGGAAGGGATGCGGGTTCAGGTCAATAACCCGGTCACCACTTCCCGCAGAGCCACCTTCGGTGCTTCTGAAGAGATCTGGGTATTGGCAGATAATGGAGTCAACGCCACAAGCCGTACTGTCCGAGGCGGCAGTTTGGTCACCGCCAGCGATTTCAACCCCGAACGGATTCAGGTTGATGATCTGATCAACGGTTCTGTGACACTTCCAGTCGTTGATGTTGGCGCACAACTTGACACCATTATCGGCGTGGTCAATTATGATTTCGCTAACTTCGAAGTTTTGGTTTCTTCTCCGCCCGTGGTCGTGACCGCTTCGCCGCTAACCAAAGAAGTGACAACATTGACCGGCACCGCGGATCAACTAACGGTGTCAACCTTCAACGTGGAAAACCTCGATCCCGGCGACGGCTCCGCCAAATTCAATGCTCTGGCAAGCGCCATCGTCAACAACCTGAATTCGCCGGATATCCTCAACTTGGAAGAAATTCAGGATAACAACGGTCCCACCAACGACAGTGTGGTGGCGGCTAATGTAACGATTCAAACGTTGATCGATGCGATTGTGGCAGCGGGCGGGCCAACCTATGAATTCCGGCAGATCGACCCGGTAGACGATACCAATGGCGGAGAACCCGGCGGGAACATCCGCGTTGGGTTCCTGTTCAATCCGGCGCGGGTCAGTTTCGTGGATCGTCCGGGCGGCACCTCTACCGCGAATACCACGGTCACCAACAACGCAGGCACTCCCACAATCTCTTTCAGCCCGGGCTTGATCAACCCCACCAATTCCGCTTTCAATAGCAGCCGCAAACCTCTCGTGGGTGAGTTCGTCTTCAACGGTCAAACGGTGTTTGTCATTGGCAATCACTTCAGTTCGAAGGGAGGCGACCAACCGCTGTTTGGTCCCAACCAGCCACCGACACTCAACAGTGAGACGGTGCGTAACCAACAGGCAACGATCGTCAGTACCTTTGTTCAGAGCATTTTGGCGATCGACCCCAACGCCAATGTGATCGTGGCGGGCGATTTGAACGATTTCGAGTTCTCCAATCCGATTACGATTCTGGAAAACGGCGGTCTCAATACCCTTGTGGAAACCCTGCCGGCGAACGAGCGCTATACCTACAACTTCGAAGGCAATGCGCAGGTATTGGATCATATCCTGGTGAGTGATAACCTGCTCGCCAATCTGGATGGCTTTGATATCGTCCACATCAATTCGGAGTTCTTCGACCAGGTAAGCGACCACGACCCGGCGCTGGCTCGAATGAGCGTAACGCCTCCCACCTTCACTTTACAGTTGCTTCACTATTACGGCGAAAGTGGTTTGCTGGGAGTCGATACAGGACCCATCATGGGCGCAATGATCGATAAGTTCGATGATCAATATAACAACACACTGGTGCTGGGTGAAGGCGATAGTTTCATCCCCGGTCCATGGTTGATCGGCGGCGCAGACCCGTCACTCAACAGTGTTCCCGGCATTGGTAGCACGGCGCTCGGTCGCCCTGATATTGCGATCATGAACGCCTTCGGCACCGATGCCTCCGCTCTCGGCAACCATGAGTTTGACCTGGGTTCGCCGGTCTTACAGGGCGCGATTCAAAACTCCGGTTCCTGGGTCGGCGCGCAATTCCCGCTGATCACCGCCAACCTTGATTTCACCGCGGACAGCGCGCTAAAGCCTCTGGCTGATTCCAGCCTTGGCGGCAATGCAGCAAATGCATTCGCTGGACAGGAAGCCAGCGCGATCAAAGGCAAGATCGCGCCGTATGCCGTGGTGACGATGCCGAACGGCGAAAAGATCGGTCTCGTCGGCGCGACCACCTACGAACTATTGACCAAAACCTCTCCCAACGGAACATTGCCGAAAGATGATGGCAATCCCGCGACGGACGATCTTCAGGAAGTGGCAATGTACCTGCAAGCGGCAGTGGACTCCCTGAACGCCATGGGTGTCGATAAGATCATCATGGTAGACCAACTGGATACCATTGAGCGCAATAAACTATTAGCGCCGATGGTCTCCGGTATCGACGTGATGATCGCTGGTGGAGGACACGAGCGTATGGGCGATGCAACGGATACTCCCGTTGGATTCAACGGTCATACCGCTGACTTCCTCCCTGCTCCAGATACCTACCCGATCGTAACAACCGGCTTAGACGGCAAACCCGTGTTGATCGTCACTACGGATACAGAATACACGTATCTTGGACGCCTCGTGTTGGATTTCGACGCGAATGGTGAGATCATTCTCCCCAGTCTCGACCCGGCGATCAACGGCGCGTACGCCTCCACCGAAGCGAACTTGCAGGCTGCCTATGGTACGTCACAGACGGCGAATGATATCATCGCCTCCAGTGTGATCGGCAGTAAGGTCAAAGCCATCACCACTGCGATTAATAATGTGATCACCGTCAAAGACGGAACGATCTGGGGATACACCAATGTCTACATTGAAGGCGACCGCGCCTTCGGACGCACACAAGAAGTCAACCTCGGTGACATCAGCGCGGATGCCAACATCTACGCCGTCGAACAGGTGCTTGGAAGCGGCTACATTACTTCTCTCAAGAACGGCGGCGGGTTGCGCGCCTCGATCGGGTCAATTGCCGAAAATGGATCGAAGATCCCGCCGATCGCCAATCCGCTTGTCGGCAAACCGGCAGGAGCCATTTCGACATTGGATATTGAGAATGCCCTGCGATTCAACAACAGGTTGATGGTGTTCGAAACAACACCGCAAGGTTTGAAGAACATCCTTGAATACGCCGCAGGTCTTTCCCCCAACCCGACAGTGCAAGCCGGCGGCTTCATGCAGATCGGCGGGATGCGCGTCTCTTACGATCCCAACAGTCCCGCAGGCAGTAAAGTCAAGAGCATCGCGCTCACCGACCTTGCCGGCAACTTCCTTGTGGGCGTGTACCAGAACGGAGCGTTCACCCCGGATGCACCCGCAACGATCACGATGGTGAGCTTGAACTTTACGGCGAATGGAGGTGACGGGTATCCGATCAAAGCGAACGCCGATAACTTCCGCTTCTTGCTCGACAACGGCACGTTGAGCGCACCCGTCGATGAATCGCTTAACTTTACCGCTTCCGCAGTCGTACCTGCCAATGCGCTGGGTGAGCAGAAAGCCTTCCAGGATTATCTGCAGGCATTTCACGATACGCCGGCGAATGCCTACGATCAGGCAGATACTCCCATTGAGCTCGACCAACGCATTCAGATCCTGTCGATCAAGCCAGTGGATACGGTCTTCCCGCCAGACGTGACCATCGATCAAGCCGCCGGTCAGGTTGACCCGACCGGAACCAGCCTGATCAACTTCACCGTTGTGTTCACCCGTTCGGTGACTGGGTTTGACGGTAGCGATGTCGATCTCAGCGGTACAGCGAATCCAACGACGGCTGTCGTGACTGAAGCGGCGCCGAACGATGGCACCACCTTCAATGTGGCGGTCAGCGGCATGACCGCAAATGGAACGGTGATCGCCTCCATCCCAGCCAACGTGGTGGACGGCGAGAATCGAGCCTCCACGAGCACGGATAACACCGTCACGTACAACAACACCGCCCCAACTATCGTTGTTGCCGCGGGCGGCATGTGCGGAACCTCCAACGGCACGCTGAATCTCCTGCTCACAGACGCTGAAGGCGATCCGTTGAACCTGACTGGAAGTTCTTCGAACACGAGCGCCGTGCCGAACGCGAATATTGTATTTGGTGGAAGCGGTTTAAATCGCACGGTTACGATCACCGGTGTTCCTCCCGCGACCATCCGCACCGCGAACATAACCGTTACTGTGAGTGATGGAATCAACACTTCTGCTGTCACGATCCGCGTGGTTGTAGGCACGGCTGGCAACGATCTGCTGGTCGGCAGTAGTGGCGCGGACCTCTTGCTGGGCTTCAACGGTCACAACACGTTCTTTGCTTTAGGCGGGAAGGATCTCTTGTGCGGCGGCCATGGTAACGACACGATGTTTGCTGGCGACGGTGACGATACCCTTTTCAGCGGCAGTGGCAATGATATCTTGTTCGGCGGGAATGGATCGGATACCCTCGATGCTGGCGCCGGGCGCGATGTTGTTGATGGCGGTCCAGGCGACGATATATTGCTTGGTGGCGACAATAACGATGTCGTCATCGGCGGTTCCGGCAACGACTCGATCAACGGAGGCAATGGCAACGATACCTGCCACGGCGGTTCCGGCACCGATTCATCTTCTGCCTGCGAGGTTAGAATCTCAATTCCATAAACCAGAGCCGAACCGATCATCCATCGGCTTTGGCTGTTTGTAAGCAGTAGTTGAAAAAGAAAAGCCTTCTGAATACAGTAGTGGTTACGAGACCCTCTGGACTCAGAAGGCTTTCTGCTGTCTTGAAACCGCACATGAATCTATCCACCCATGAGGAACCTGCTCTTGTATCTTTGCTGGTCGCTTGCATAGGGCTGAAGTCATTGAGTAGAACGAGATTAAGAAATGCTCATGAAAACGTCGCCAAATCGTTTGTTCCTCGTAGGATACGCGTCCAGCATCATGGGCGGGCACGTGATACAGTTGCGTCTGTAAGGCGATTTCTCTTCTCCTCTAGAGCAACATTGAAAGAGCCGGGTTTGGAGCCCCGGCTCTTTCAATTTAAGTGTTGTTTGGTTTTCCTCACCACCGCGGACAATTCCCTCACGACCTCATCATTCCCAAAGCGGACAATCCTCAGCCCCAACGCGGACAACACCTTCTCCCACCGTTCATCTTTCTCTTTCTGCAGATCGTGGATATCTCCATCCACTTCAACGACCAATGCGGCTTTATGGCAATAGAAGTCAACGATGAAGCCAGCAATAACCTGCTGTCGTCTAAAACAGACCCCCCAACTTCTTCGCGCGGACTTCCTGCCAGAGAATTTTCTCAGCAGGAGTCATCTCACGGCGCAGTTCTTTGGCGCTGACTGAAAGTGCTATAATTCGCTTATGCCGCTGACAGCGAAAGCCGTTTTAGCCAACACAGATGTCCGCTCTGCACTGCAACAAGCATGGACAGATTCAAACCCAGGCATAACTGGCGGACATGAGGAAGGCGGTTTCATCGTCAGAGACGCAGACGGAAGTTTGAACATCAGACGCTGGCAAAAAGGATTGCAAGATACCATTCAAGTTACACCCCATCGAAACTGTATCTTCGACGGCTTTGAGATTGTCGCTTCCTTTCATACTCATCCCAACACTGGAAGCGATTATCTGCAAGAACCAAGTGAAACCGACAAACGGGCTGTCCGCGATGACCCTGATTTGAAAGGCGGCGAATACATTGGCGAGTTCGTCATTTCGCAGGCAATGATTTATCTGGTATCGCCTGCTGGACAAGTCCGTGAAATGGACGACACAGAAGCTGTGTTTAATTTGTAAGGAGTTTGATTATGGTTACTCTTTCCTCCGAAGTTCTTCAAGACGATATGGCAGTCGCGTTGGCGCGCGTGATAGCGACGGCAAATAAACGCGCCCGTGAATTGGGCGTGGACATTCTACAGAGTTTCGTGACTATCACGCAACATTTCGATGATGGTATGCTCTGGCGAATTAACTATGGTGCAAAAGATTACATCCATCAACGCGGCGGCGACTTGATTATCGAAGTCGGAGGGGACGATATAAAAATCAAGCAAGTACTAAGAGGGCAGTAAAAGCTCCCTGATCTTCTCCGCCACCACGGACAGTCGACTCACAACCTCATCATTCCGCCCTCACCCAGCCTCCCCCAAATACGATAGAACTACCGTCGTATTTGGGGGAGGTGCCCGTTAGGGCAGAGGGGGTTCCACCGTTCATCTTCCTCTTGTTGCAAATCATGAATATCCCCATCGACCTCCACCACCGACGCCGCTTTGTGACAATAAAAATCGACAATGAATCCCGCAATGACCTGCTGTCGTCTAAAACGGACTCCCAGGTTCTTCGCACACACTTCCTGCCACAAGATCTTCTCAGGAGGTGTCATCTCGCGGCGAAGTTCTTTAGCGCGCTCCATTTTTTCTTTGGTGACCTTTTGACCTGGGATGATGTTTTTGAATGAAAAAAGTACTTCTGGCGATAAAAAAGCCTGATTCCCTTGCGATTTGCTAAAATCAGGAAATTTGTTCTATTGACACGCGCAGAAATGAATTTATAATACATAAAATCGTGAAAATATCTCAAAAAATAATAGAATAAACAGAATAGGTGATGTTATGTTAATCGAATTCAGCGTCGAAAACTTCCGTTCTTTCAAGGAGCGAGTGACGCTAAGCATGGTCGCTACGAATACCAATGCACGAGATCCCGATGTCAATAAAAATAATACTATTGTCGTAAATGACAATCTAAAATTGCTATCTAGTACCGCAATTTATGGGGCTAACGCAAGCGGAAAAAGTAATCTAGTTCGTGCTTTATCTTTTATGCGCCATCTCATTTTGTCATCTGCTAAGGAGTCGCAAGCAGAGGAGCAGATACCTGTTGAACCATTTCGTCTAAGCACAGAAACAGAGAATAAACCGTCTTTCTTTGAGATTGTTTTCTTGTTGAATGAAACACAGTATCGTTATGGTTTTGAAGTAAATACCAATCGAATAATTTCAGAATGGCTATTTTCGGTACCTAGCACAAAGGAAGCTACATTGTTTGTCAGAGAGGAAAACATTATCAAGCTTTCTTCAAGGTTTTTCAAAGAAGGCAGGGGACTAGAAGAAAAGACACGACCCAATGCGCTATTCTTGTCCGTTGTTGCACAATTTAATGGCGAGATTGCTCAATCAATTTTGAAATGGTTTAGACGCATTGGCATCGTTTCTGGGCTTGATGACACCACCTACCGCGCCTTCACAATCAAGCAGGTTGTTGAAGGAAAATACAAAAACGAAATAGTTCAGTTAGTAAAGGGTTTAGATATTGATATTAACGAAATAGAAGGTCTAAGGGTCGATAAATCTCAAGTAAATTTACCTTCGCGTATGCCTGAGGAGCTTCGCTCTGTTTTACTTAAGAGCTTGCAAGATGAAGAATGGCTTACTGTTCAAACAAAACACCCAAAGCTTGACGCACAAGGGCAACCCGTTGGATTAGTTTCATTCGACATGGACGAGAACGAATCACATGGAACACAAAAAGCGTTCTATCTTGCTGGACCAATCGTTGATGTATTGTCTCAAGGCAAGGTGTTAGTAGTTGACGAAATGGAAGCAAGGTTACATCCATTGCTGACTCGTGAGTTAATTCGTTTGTTCAACTCAGTTGAACTCAATCCCAAACGAGCACAATTGATATTTACAACCCATGACACAAACTTGCTTTCAAATAAAATCTTCCGTCGCGACCAAATATGGTTTGTAGAGAAAGACAGTGTTTGCGCAAGCCACTTGTATTCTCTTGCCGAACTAAAAGTAGATGATGGCAAAGTGCGCAACGACGCATCTTTTGAAAACGATTACCTTCAAGGTCGCTATGGCGCTATTCCTTTTCTTGGAGGAATAAAGAAGATTATCCCGACTGGGGGAGAAGGGTAATGGCGAAAAAAGATAAACCTTTCTTGCGCCCGAAAGCTAGAAGCTATATGCAAAGACGAGTTGACGAGTTGCCAATTCGCCAGAGATTTCTAATTGTTTGTGAAGGTGGAAAGACTGAGCCCAATTATTTTAAAAGATTCCGTGTTCCACAGTTGGTCGTTCAAGTAGAAGGACTTGGGATGAATACTGTAAGATTAGTGCAAAAAGCATTGGAACTAAGAGAACAGGATAACTATGACCAAGTATGGTGTGTGTTTGACAAGGATGATTTTCCAGACAAAAACTTCAATGCCGCGATAGCCCTCGCAAAAAGAAATCGAATACATGTTGCCTACTCAAATCAATCTTTTGAGCTATGGTATGTCCTGCATTTTTACTATCTGGAGAATGCCCTTCCTAGATCCGATTATATGAAAATACTCAGCAAGGAACTGAAGCACGAATATGAGAAGAACAGCACATCGATTTATGATGAATTACGGCAACATCAAGGAACTGCAATAAGAAATGCAGACAGATTACTGCGCCAATACCATCCTGTAACGCCATGTCGTGATAATCCATCTACAACTGTTCATAAGTTGGTTCAACAATTATTGGAGCATTCAAAACCTTTTGGAACAATAAAATAGATTCGTCAGCCAAGACAACGCCCCTCGAAACCGAACCACCCTCCCCGTCGAATGAGGCGGGGTTTTTCATCCCAAAAACAATCATCGGGTAAAATACCGCCACCATGTCAAACGAAACTACACAAGTCATCTACTCTATGAACAAAGTGGGACGGCTCGTCCCCATCAGCAACAAAATGATCCTGCGCGATATCTCGCTCGGCTTCTACTACGGCGCCAAGATCGGCGTGCTCGGTCTCAACGGCGCGGGCAAATCCACGTTACTGCGCATCATCGCAGGCATCGACAAAGACTACATCGGCGAGATCTCGCAAGCCAAAGGCTACACCTACGGCTACCTCGAGCAGGAACCCAAACTCGATGAAACCAAAACAGTCATCGAGGTCGTGAAAGAGGCGGTGGCGCCCATCGTCGAAATGCTGGCGCGCTTCGATGAGGTCAACGCCAAATTCGCCGAACCCGACGCCGATTTCGACGCCCTCGTGGCAGAGCAAGCCAAACTGCAGGAAGAACTCGACAAGCACGACGCTTGGAATCTCGACAGCCATCTCGAAGTGGCGATGGACGCGCTTCGCTGTCCGTCAGGCGACACGCCCATCAAAATTTTATCGGGCGGAGAAAAGCGCCGCGTCGCGCTCACCCGACTCCTGCTCACTGAACCCGATGTTCTTCTGCTCGACGAACCCACCAACCACCTCGACGCCGAATCTGTGGCGTGGCTCGAACATCACCTGCGCGACTACAAAGGCACCGTCATCGCCGTCACCCATGACCGCTATTTTCTTGATAATGTCGCGGGTTGGATCCTCGAACTCGACCGCGGCTACGGCATCCCCTACAAAGGCAACTACTCCGCCTGGCTCGAACAAAAACAGGAGCGCATCCGCCTCGAAGAAAAATCCGAAAGCCAGCGCCAAAAGACTCTCGCGCGCGAACTCGAATGGATTCGCATGGGCGCCAAGGCGCGTCAGGCAAAGGGACAAGCCCGCGTCACCGCCTACGAAAAATTATTGGGGCAGGAAGCCGAAGCGCGCCGCGAAGAACTGGATATTTACATCCCGCCTGGTCCGCGCCTCGGTGACGTTGTCTTCGAATTTGATAAGGTGACCAAGTCTTATGACGACCGCCTCATTCTCGACGGGTTTTCTGCTTCTGTTCCCCCAGGCTCTATCGTCGGGATAATTGGTCCGAACGGCGCAGGTAAAACGACGTTGCTCAAGATGATTATCGGCAAAGAAAAACCCGATAACGGCTCCATCAAAATTGGCGACACCGTCAAATTCTCCTACGTCGACCAGACCCGCACCCTCGACCCTGAGAAAACTGTCTACGAAGAAATCTCAGGCGGCGCAGACTTCCTCGAACTCGGCAAACGCAAGATCAACTCACGCGGCTATGTTTCTTCGTTCAACTTCGCTGGCACCGACCAACAAAAGAAAGTCGGCATCCTCTCTGGCGGAGAAC
>CAZQES010000126.1:0-12084 GCA_964591425.1 uncultured Anaerolinea sp. | reverse complement strand
GTGATCAGGTTTGTCATCGCTCCTACACTCATTCTGAACCTCTGATCTGCTTCCGTTTCAAATGGTTATTCTCAAGCCTTACGCGGACGCGCACCCAACCCGCGCGGCATCCACGCCAGCAAAGCCGCGCCGACCACAAACCCGATCGCCGCGATGATCTGCGATTGTGTCAGCCCGAAGGCAATGATGCGATACGAACTGGTGAACGCTAGGAAGAATCGCTCGAGGCTGTAGAGGGTCAAATAGACGAGGAACAGCCTCCCGTCGGGCAAGTTGCGTTTGCGTAATCCCCAAAGTACCGCGAAAATCCCAAGATTGATCACGAGTTCGTAAACGGGCATCGGCGTATAGTACACGCCAAGTTGTGGCACCATCGCGTTTGGACTGGTGTATGCAAACCCGAAAGGACCATCTGTTGGCTTGCCCATTGCATCCCCCGTGATGACACACGCAATGCGGCCAATTGCCTGCGCGAGAACAAGGCCCGGAGCCGCGGCATCCAGCAATTTGGGAAATCGCCAGCCTCGACGCCGGGCGATCAACGCGCCCGCGATCAACCCGCCAATGAGCGCGCCCCAAATCGCCAGCCCGCCCTCCCAGATGTAGAACGCGCGGATGGGGTTCGCGGCGTATTCATGCGACCAGTGATCGAGCACGTGAAACAAGCGCGCGCCGATCAATCCTCCAATGACGATCCAGACGGCAGCGTCATAAACGTCTTCCTTCTGGAAGCCTTTGCGTGCCGCCTCACGCGCCGTCAGCCATATACCGATTCCGATAGCAATCAGGAGGATCAGACTGTACCAGCGCAGGGCGAAGTGACCGATATTGAAGACGATGGGATCAATGGATATTGTGATCATTTAAATTTAAGACCTCACGATTTGATTATCTTCCAGGAGCAGGCGCCCCAGCAAACGATCATCGCCGCGATGAAAAGCACCACAGCCGCGATCAAGCCAACCTTCAACCCAAAGAAGGGAACAACGAGCAAGCCCACCAGAGGCAGGAGGCATAGCCAAATAATGATCGCCAATGCCATATCATCCATGCCGGACTTGAATTTTTCTAACATCTCGACCTCCGAAAACGGGCGGCGGCAGGCTCATCGTTCATGTTTGACCCAGCCTGCGGATCAACCGCAGCCAGGGTACTACGTTGATAAGCGTGGTCAACGACCGGATCAATTATCTTGCCGACGAAAACGGCTGTACAGGTTGATATAAACGATCGCGATGACGCCATTCATGGCAGCGAGGAAGGTGTCGAAGTCAACGCCTTCTTCAAAGCTGTCCGTTGGAAGAACCCAGGGATGGATGTAGCCGTTGGCGAGGTGAAAGTTGAGCGCCATGAAAATTCCACCGATGGCTGCAATTGTCGTAAGTACGAAGGCAGTTCTCCAAATGCGGTTGGAAACACGTTGCTGGGCAAAGAACCAGAGCAGAGGGATCACAATGAAGGCGATTCCGATCAGGATTTCGGCGGTTTCGATAATCCAGCCGAGAACTGACGCGTTCGGGACAATGACGCTTTCAAGGAGGTTGGCATACCATCCATACGCACCCTCAGCCTTTTCCACCAGTTCGTCGGCAAGCCCTATTGTGAAGTCGCCGCGCAAAACCTTGACTAGGCCTGACGCGAGCCATTCGTACCCGATAATAATCTGCACAATCACAAATCCAATCATCCACGGGTTTGATTTCTCGTGCACGATGTCTGGGCTGGCGGCTTTCGCGCCTGCAAATGCTTTTGTTGCCTGATGTGCTGTCATTGTTATCTCCTTTCGAGTCATGAGAGCGGATTGGTGAGATTGCAACTCACCTTTTATATGTACCTATATCGCCAGTATATGTACTCTCGAAGGAAATTCACAGCGCCATCTGATGTATCGAAATGTAGGCGGTTTGGCTTATGTAAATCATCAGGCTCCGGATGTGATCGGAGCCTGATGATTTATCTTTATGCAAATGTTACGAACGTCGCGCAGCCCTACTACTCAAGTGCCATAGAACAGCCCTTTGATAAATCCTATGTCAACCATCAGAAAAATTCCCAGTGCTGTGCTCAGCGCGCCCGCCATAAATCTGATCGTGTGGTTGACGGCCGCAAATCGTCCTGACGACAATGCAAACGGCAGACCGATCAAGGTACTGATCACCATCATACCGAGCATGGAGCCAATTCCGAAGATGAGAATGTAGATCACTCCTTCAATGGGTGATTGGATCGTACTAAGTAATTATCTCAAAACCCTTTGAGCGCATATAATTTGTATGCAGACAAAGGATAAATGATGAAGAAAAAGAGACCCTTACCAACCATCTGGGAAGTTTCCGATGAACTATGGAAGCGCATGGAGCCTCTGATTATGGAACTTGACCCACCGAAAGAAACTGGCAGACCGCGCGCCAATCCAAGAAACATCGTGGATGCGCTCATCTTTCGGATCCGAACAGGATGTCAATGGAATCAGATTCCACGGGTATACGGAGATGATTCGACCATTCACCGAACATTTCAGCATTGGGTGGAATTGGGTTTGTTTCCGCAGATTTGGGCATTGTTGGTGGAAGAGTGTGACGCCTTGGGTTTGGTGGACTGGGAATGGCAAGCAGCGGACGGGACGATGGGCAAGGCGCGTTTGGGTGGGGATGAAATTGGCGCCAACCCGACCGACCGAGGCAGAAATGGTTCGAAAAAGAGTATTTTGACGGATCGGCAAGGTGGTCCGCTTTCGGTCGTGCTTGCGGGAGCCAATGTTCATGATACGAAACTGCTCGATAAAACGATTGACGCTATTGTGGTAGATCGACCGAAACCAACAAAAGCAAAACCACAGAATTTGTGTCTGGATAAAGGCTATGATAATCCGACAGGTAAGGCGGCGGTAGAAAAGCACAACTATACCGGTCATATTCGCCGCATTGGAGAGGAGAAACTGAGCAAGGGTAAAAAAAGTATCCTGCTCGTCGGTGGGTCGTGGAAAGGACATTAGCATGGTTGTCCAAATGTCGAGGTCTTTTGATCCGTTACGAGAAGAAGGCAAAGAACTATCTGGCACTTCTTCAGTTTGCTTGCCCTATGCTCTGGTTTCGCAGATTGGCTCAGAGCACCTTTTGAGATAATTTCTAAGTACCAGCAGCATCAATGCCGCACTTCCTGCGAGGCCATGAATCATCCCAAGTAACAGTGACCTGTGTTGACGCGGAGGGTGATGTTGAATTTCCTCCTTGCCATTCTTGCGAGGGTGAATATGCTCGTGTGCATGCATCTCATCGCCGTGATCGTGAACGTGAGTATGTTTCTTTTGTGGACGATACGGCCATAAGATTTGGATGCCAAGTGCAAACAGCACGACCCCAACCAAAAATTCCATCGAGAGGGCGAGTTGATCAGGGATGACAAGTTTGAATCCTATTACAGCAATTCCAACAAGTAATAGTGTGGTAGTATGGCCAATACCCCAAAAGATACCCACCAGAGCCGCTTTGAACGGGTTGCGATATTGGCTGACTATCGTGGAGACAGCCACTACATGATCGGCGTCAAGTGCGTGCTTGATTCCGAGGGCAAAGCCGAGCGCCAGTGTCGTCAATAATGTTGTATTCATACTATCTCCTCATACCTCTAAGGCAACTTAAGTTGATGGAAGTCAATAGAACTTGGATGATGTATGGCGTTTCTTACTTACATTTCCTCATCGTCCTCTTCGTGAATTGGATGCTCGATCTCTCCCGCCATGAAAGGATCAGGGTCCTGCTTGAAGACACGCAGACAGGCACGCGTGCAAAAGTATATCCGCTCGCCGCGATAAATGGCGCTGGGATAATTCTTCGGGTCTTTGAGTTTGCCGCCGCATGCAGTTTTGAATTCAAGCGGTGGGCTGATGGTGGTTCGAGTCAAATTTCAATTATCCTTTTTATCGGAATGATCTTTTGAATGGCGGATTATTTTCCAAATCCCAAAGATGATCACAGAGACTGCCACGCCGATCACTCCAGCGATAAAGACCAGCGTTGATTCAAAGTTAAGCCAGGCTTTTCCAATTGACCACAACAAGATAACACCGATCACAAAGGCGGAGATGTAGGCAACAGTAGGTAGGTTCGTTTTGTTGTTATTCATTTTTATTCCTTTGCAAAAGACATCACCGCGGCCTGAACATCTTGCTGCAGGTTTGCCTCGCAGTGCAACCGCAGGTGTGAGCAGGAGGGTCAATAGCGCCGTTGCGACGAACGCGGTGAATCGTGGACTTTCTGGGTTTGTGTGTTGGATGGCTGGTTTTTCAAAGAGCGGAGTTATAGCCCATAGCTATCCTGCCAGCAAAACCAGCTGAACGCCGGGCGTCAACGCCAGTGATCTGAAGAGCGTGAACCAGTTTGTATCTGGACTGCGATTAAGCCGGTAGCTGCCAACTAGCACCAAGCCAACACCCAACCAGCCTCGCGCTGAAGGTATCTCGCTGAGAAAGAGAGCCGATATCAACACGGTGAAGATCGGGCTAAAAATGAGTAGAGGCGTGACCAACGAAACGTCTGCCATTTTCAAAGCCTGCGTGGAAGCGAGATGCGCAATGACATTGAGAGCCGCTGAACCAACCACTCCCGCGATGAATAACCAATCGAGAGTTGGAATCTGCGATGTGAGCGCGACGGTGAACAAACCGAGCAGTGGTAACGAAATCAAAGTGACTCCCCATACAACAATGATTGCATCCACGTCTTTCAGCATACGTTTGTAGAGGATGGGGTTGAAGGAGTTCAACACCGCCGCGCCTAATGCCAGAAATGCCCACATGTTCGATTTTGCTACAAGACCAAAACTTTCTTTTAAGTTATGCGCTCGACTTGGGATACAGGACTGCTGTCAACGTTCTCAGCGTCGGTCAATCTGCCTGCAAAATTTGTCGGCAGTATCACCACTGAGTTCAATGAACTTTTACCGGAAACAGGCGCGGCACAAAGGCGGGTGTTTGGGCGGCATACTTGGTGTAAGTCTCTCCAAATTCAGCCAGGGACTCGCGCTCTTCTCTCCGCGCTAATCGGACGTACATGAAGACGAGAAGGGGAAACATGATCAGAGTGATCAAGGTCGGCCATTGGAGCAGGAAACCTAGCATGATCATGATGAAGCCGGCATATTGAGGATGGCGAAGATAAGCATAGGGACCGCTGACAGCAACCTGATGGGTGCGCTGAGCTTGGTAAAGCACGTTCCACGCGGCGTTAATCAGAACGAAACCACCCGCGACCAATCCATCGCTGAGCCAGTGGAGTGGGCTTAGGTGAGGATCACCCTTCCACCCAAGGAGCGTTTGCAGAAGATGACCGCTGTTGTGGGAGAAGAGGTCAATACCGGGATAGCGGCTGGCGAGCCAGCCGGAGAGCAGGTAGATCGTCAGCGGGAAGCCGTACATCTCCGTGAACAGCGCCACGAGAAAGGCAGAGAACGCGCCAAACGATCGCCAGTCGCGGGCAGTGCGCGGTTTGTAGAAACTGAGCGCAAAGATGACGAAGATCGCCACGTTGATGATGACCAGCGGCCAGAGACCATAGGCAGGTGCATCCGTATTCATTTTCTGTCCTCCGGCTGACGACCATTATCACGGGTGTCCTTTTCCTCCCCGCGCCTAATCAACCAATACAACCCAAGGGATAGGACCAACAACGCGTAGGGGAGGACCCCGAAGAGATGCGCCTTATGTTCCGTGACTAAAAAGAAAGCCGCAATGCCGAGGAATGTGAGTAACACCGCCCCTGTTCTCGACCACCACCATCGGTTGTTGCCGGTTTTTTGTGGAGCGTTCATATTATCCAAAGATTAGTGATGCGCGCCGTGATGTTCGTCTTCCTTCGGGTGGCCGTATTTGTGCGGATCGGCGTCGAATTGACTTACGCAATTCTGCGAGCAGAAGTAGAACGTCCGCCCTTCGTGTTCGCGTTTGGCGAACGCCTTCTCCGACTCGATCTCCATTCCACAGACTGGATCTTTAACTTTCATGGTTGTCTCCTTTCAGGTTAACTTACTCGAGTGTTGAAACTTACTTACTTGCCCGACCGGCTATTGCCCATTCGCCCACTTGCCGCCACTTCCGCACATGCAATCTGGTGGATTCCAATTCCAAGCGGAATTCTCCGGCATCGAATTGGGTGGCCTGCGGATGGTCAAAGAAGAGCGGCGCGGGCCACGTTGAGATGAGGACCTTGAGCAGATCTTCAAAGTAGAATGTGCCGCCCGGCTTAAGCACGCGGGCGATTTCTTTCAGCGCCCTCTGCCATTGAGGGATATGATGGATGACTCCGTAATCTACCACTGCGTCGAAACTTGTGTCGGGCGCGTCAATCGCCTCAGCGTCGCCCACATAGACGCGGGCGCGGTCCCCATATTTTTTCAGGCGCTTTTGCGCAAGGGCAATCATCTTCGGATCTAGATCGAAGCCCGTCACATGCTCTGCGCCGAGCGAAAGCAGGATCTCAACGCCAACGCCGCGCCCACAGCCAACTTCCAGCACGCGTTTCCCGATCAGAGATCCGCGGGGTCCGATCAGGCGCGGAGTTTCGATCCATCGTTGGGAGGCGGCGCGAAGCGGGTTGTTCATCAAGGCGAATTCGAGTCGGTTGAGCTTCATTCCACGATCAACTTACCGCGCAACATGCCCATCTGGCATTGGAACTCGAACTCGCCAACTTTATCGGGCATAAATTCGACGGGGACGGTCTCGCCTTCGGGAAGTTTGGCGCTCTTCTGAAAGTCCGGGATGAGCACCATCTCGGAGCAGGACGCGGATTCACTGCGGACAAAGTTGAGCCGCACCGGCTTGCCTTTTTCCACGACGATCACGTCGGGTGTGTATCCGCCTTTGACAAGCACCATCAATTCCTGATATCCACTGCTGGATACGGCGGCTTTCACGCCGGGCTTCTTCACCATCCAGAAAAACCAGACGATGAAAGCAATGGCCGCAAAGCCAAGTAGCGTTACGAAAATTTTATCGGGGGTCATAGAATTCTCCATGTAAGATCTTGACGCAGTGTTCCGTATTGCGTATTTCGTAACGCGCCACGGAACACGCAACACGTTCTACGCAGTTGGTTTCCATTTCTTGAGTCGGTTGGCGTTGCCGATCACCGTCACACTGCTGAACGACATTGCCAGCGCGGCGAGAAGCGGCGAGAGCAGGATGCCAAAGAACGGATACAGCGCACCTAATGCAATCGGCAAACCTGCACTGTTGTAGATGAACGCGCCAACCAGGTTCTGATATACGTTGCGCATCGTGGCGCGGCTCAACTGGATCGCCGTCACCACACCCATCAAACTGCCCTTGATGAGGGTAATGTCCGAGGCTTCGATGGCAACGTCCGTGCCGGTGCCGATCGCCATACCGATGTCAGCTTGCGCCAGCGCGGGCGCGTCATTGATGCCATCGCCAACCATCGCCACCTGCTTGCCTTCCAATTGCAGTTTCTGCACGTTGAAGGCTTTATCCTGCGGCAGGACTTCCGCCAGCACGCGATCCACACCCACCTGACGGGCGATGGCTTTGGCAGTGCGTTCGTTGTCGCCGGTGATCATCACCACTTCCAATCCCATCTTTTTCAATGCGGCAATGGCAGACTTGGAATCTTCTTTCACTGTGTCAGCCACGGCGATGATGCCCGCGGCTTTATTTTCAATCGCGATGTACATCGGGGTCTTGCCATCGTCAGCGAGGGACTTCGACTTTTCTTCGAGTTCGCCGAGCGCGATGCCTTCGCGGTTCATCAGTTTGAGATTGCCGATGAGAACGCTTCTTCCCTCGACTTTGGCTGATACGCCGTGACCGGGGATCGCGTCGAACGCTTCGACGTTGCCCAGTTTGATGGCGCGCGCCTGTGCGCCTTCGACAATCGCCAGCGCCAGCGGGTGCTCGGACGATTTCTCGACCGAAGCCGCCAACCGCAGGACATCCGCTTCATCCTTATCCGGAGCCAGCACCACGTCGGTGAGCGATGGCTTGCCGAAAGTGATCGTGCCGGTCTTGTCGAGAATGACGGAGTTCAACTTTTCGGCGGTTTGTAGCGCGTCGCCGGAGCGGATTAGGATGCCGTTCTGCGCGCCCAAGCCGATGCCGGTCGTCAGACTCATGGGAGTCGCCATGCCGAGCGCGCACGGACAGGCAATGATCAACGTTGTGACTGCCACGATCAGGCCATAAGTCAAAGCCGGAGACGGGCCAAAGTCATACCAGATCACGAAGCCGAGGATGGCGAGGATCATCACGGATGGCGTGAAGTAAGCCGAGACGCGGTCCACGATGCGCTGGATCGGCACTTTACTGCCCTGCGCATCCTGCACGAGGCGGATGATGTTCGAGAGCGCGGTGTCCTTGCCGACCTTCGTGGTGCGGAACTTGAACGCGCCGGTCTTGTTGATCGTCGCGCCGATGACTTCATCGCCGACTTTCTTCGAAACGGGGAGCGATTCGCCGGTGATCATAGATTCGTCCACTGCCGACAGTCCCTCGATCACTTCGCCATCCACCGGGATCTTTTCGCCTGGGCGCACAACTACAATATCGTTCACCAAAACTTCTTCAACCGGAATGTCAATTTCTTTTCCGTCCCGCACAACACGCGCCGTCTTGGCTTGCAATCCGATCAACTTCTTGATGGCTTCCGAAGTACGCCCTTTGGCTTTGAGTTCCATGGCGAGGCCAAGCACTACAAGCGCCGTGACTACCACTGTCACATCATAATAAACATCGGTAAATTCCTGTGACGGGAAGATCTGCGGAAAGATCATTGCTATCGTGGAATAAATCCACGCAACGCCGGTGCCAACAGCAATGAGGGTGTGCATGTTTGCCGAGCGGTGTTTGAGCCCTTCCCACATGCCGGCGAAGAACTGGTTGCCTGAATAGATCAGCACAGCCAGGCTGGCAACGCCCATGCCATACCAGATGTACATGAGTTGCGGACTGCCGCGCGGGAACCAGTCGCGCAGGATGGGAAATATCCAGGGATACGACAGGATCATGGTGGGCGCGCCGATGGCGGCGGCAAACCACCACTTGCGCATGAGCGAGCGGTATTCCTTGTCCATCGCCTGCGCCTCTTTGTCCATTTCGGGTTCGCTGGCTTCGGCGGCGCGCGTGGCTTTGTAGGGACCTGCATTTTCAATGGCTTTTGTCAGTTGACTTAGATCGCCGATAACGGGCGAATACTCGATCTTCACCTCATTTGTTGCCGCGTTCATCGTCGCGTCCAGCACACCCGGTACAGCCTTGACCGCATCTTCGATCCTTGCCACGCACTCGGCGCAGTACAATCCGCTGACTTTCAGGCGCATGCTCTGGCCATTTGCCGCGAAGCCCGCGCCGCGCACCACGTCCAGTAAATCGGAAACGGCGACGCGCGACGGATCGTATTCCACAAAGACGCGGCCCTCCTTCGCGTTGGCGGTCGCCTTGCTGACGCCGGATAACGTACGCAGCGCGCCTTCCAGCGAGGGTCCGCCCGATTTTTTGAGTCCACCCACGGGGAGGGCGATGCGGACGAATCCACTTGCATCGGCGGCGATGCCGGTTGTCGCAGACGGTACCGCCATGGCGTAGCGATGCGGATCTGCATCGAATTTCTCGACGCAGGATTGAGAACAAAAATAAAAAGCCTGCCCCATGTGTTCGCGTTTCGCGAAAGCGCTTTGGGGTTCGATTTCCATTCCACAAACAGGATCACGCACAGTCATGATATTCCTTCCTTGTAAAGAGATGCCGATAGTGTATGCCTGTTTGACGACGCGTACGAGCGACTTTCAGCCCGATTCGATCTAGGCAAAATGGCTTATGATTCTCCGCGTAAAATGAGCTGGTATCTCCTCCGATTATTAACGCGACGCGCGTTCGGCTACTTTCAAATCCCATCCCGCTTGCGTTACTTTTCGCTTAATTGCCATCCGTGAATCCCTTGCGGACAACATCCAGCGTTTGCAGCGCGGTGAGGTTGCGCCAGGGCCACGCGTTCTTCATTCGAACGGGATCGTCGAAGAAGTTGCGGGCAAAGGTCAAATGGAATCCATCCGACCAGAGACCGCGATCGGGCAGGGGCTGTAAAGCCGCCCAGAAATTCCAAAGCGGAATATCGTACTCATAGGCGATCTGCGCGATGGTCGCGTTGATCGCGTGGTTACCTTCAAGGTTATCCGCTTTGGTGGCGATGATCGGCACCGCGCCGGTTTCTCAGACCACCACGTTTCCATGCCGACGAACACAACAGAAGGATTCCAAACGCGCAGTTCACAATCTAGCGGAGATTCGCCGGGATTACATGACTTCGGGTCAGCGCGCAATGGAGAGAGAACAGCCGCGACATTGAACCCGCCTTTGACTGCCAAACTGGTCCGCGAAAACGAGCCTCGATAGTAGTCAATCGTTATCTGAAGATAAGCATACTCATCGCCGAGACTGAAATCACCAGGTTTATCGAACGTTGCAAGAAAATACGATGAGACGTTCTGGCAATCACCAATCACGGCGAAGCGATTCGGATCATTGCCCAGTTCCAAGCCGCGTTGGTAGATCTCCCGCATTGAATCACTGATACCGGTTGGCACGGCAGGCATTTGCATCCAGGCGTCCTTTGCGAGAGGCGGCTTGGGAGAGGGGGTGGGTGCAGGGGCGGTCGAGGAGGAGACCACTGCCGCGGTCGGCTGGTCAACTGTCGGCTGGGTTTGAAGTGCTGTGCTGGTCGCCTGAACAGAATTGACCTGTCCTGTCGAACAGGCGGCGAGCAGGATCAACGTCAAAATTGGAATCATGAAATTGAGTTTCATCGTTTTGACCGGTGGATTTGCCTTCCTAGAAAATTTGGACTCGTGTGCCTTCGCCCGGCAGATTGACATAATCCTCTTCAGGCGGGAGGTTGGGCTTGGTCCAGCGATAAAGGAATTTTGCCGCCTCGTGCGGGAGATTCACACAACCGCGACTGCGCGGACGTCCGTAATCGTTGTGCCAATACGTTCCGTGGAACCCGTCGCCATTGCCGGTGAAGAACGCCACCCACGGCACGCCAGGCAGATCATAAATGCCCTCGAGTGCGTCACCCTGGTTGGTCATGTGAATGGATGGACCTTTATGATACGTTCGAAATTCACCTTTCGGCGTTTCCGTCCCTTTTGCGCCGCTCGAACAGCGTTGCGAGAAGACCAGTTTCTCTCCTTCGAATGCAGTCACCAACTGCGCCGCCAGATCTACGACGATACTTTTCTGTTCATCTGGGATATCAGGGGATAACGGCGACAATTCCTCGCTGGGGACGAGTCTCATGGCATACGATGGAACATACAAATAGTTCCTCAGCACATTATCATAGATCCTATACCAAATGCTTTTCTCCTCGCGCGTAACAATGACCTGCTTAACCCAATGGGTACTGCCGTAATATATGCGATAGCCGCGCTCCGCGTATACATAGGGTTCCTTCTTTGTATCGCTAAACGGAACGGTGATCTCACCCAACTGTCCTTTTTCGGGAATGTTGAAGATCGGCTTCTGATAATTCGTTTCAACGGGCTGAACCCAGCCCGAGTAGGTATATCCCTCCTCGTTGATCTGATACCATACGCTGTTGAACGGATTGCCTTGCTCTCCGTTCTCGTCCACTGCGGTGATCTCCACAACTTGGTCCGCCCCGAAATTACGAATCTTGTTGGCGGTGAATCTTGGTGCGTCATACAGCGGAATGCCACTGAAGGTGATGCGGCCCCGCTGGATTGTCACAGGCGCGGCAAGCACACGGTCGAGGCGCAGTTCGCGCAGAGCGAAGGCAAGCGAGCCAGCGCTTGCCAGTTTGAGAAAATCACGACGGGAAAGATTGGATTTGTTCATCGCTAAGGCGACCAGCATAGCTACAGATGAAATCGTATAAGCCCTTAGCCCATCCGTGAAACAGGTTGGATGGGCTATGAGGAGGTGGAGTAAGGATGTTGGCTAATGGTGGTGAGCGTGCTCGCTTCCACCTTTACCAATGTACTTTTCGGGATCCTTGTCGAAGGATTTCTTACAGCCGAGCGAGCAGAAATAATACGTCTGACCTTTGTATTCGG
>CAZQES010000125.1:0-12407 GCA_964591425.1 uncultured Anaerolinea sp. | reverse complement strand
CCGCGAGCAGGATTCGGTCCGGGTGCAGCGCGTTGGTGAGGTACATGAACAGGTCTTCGGTGGAAAGGATCGTCCCGCCGCGCACTTCATCGAAGACCGTGTCACCAAAAATGACCGGCATGATATCCGCCGCGAGCGCCATGCGGATCGGAGTTGTGTCCCAGACCGAGACCTGTCCGTTGCTTGCTATGACGCTGGAAGAGGGTGGGAGGGATAAGGCGCGCAGGTCCGCTTTGTGGAGCGCCTCCATCACGAATCGATTCAACGTGGACGCCTGATACCACACCTCGGCGAACCCTTTCCAGTAATTGTTCTGCGTGTCGTCGCGCCTGCGGTAGACCAGTGGCGTGGCGCGCGGAGGCAGACCGTCGCGCGTTTTGTATTCGCTCGCCGGCACGTGGCCGAAAGAGCCGGCGCCGTGTCCGATGAGCACGCGCAGATCGGGGTGGGTCTGAAGCGCCGTCTTGATCTGCAACGCGAGGTCGTCCATCACATCCAGCAATGGCGTGTATGGTTTGGTCTTGTCGGTAATTAACGAGCCGCCGAGTTTGAGGAAGACGAGTTCTTTCATGCGGCTATTTAACCACAAAAATACAAATAACAGGCGTTATAATCTTCGAGCTTATGAGCGCGGGCACCGTTATCATCATTCTCGTTTCGATATTTGCATTGGGAGCATTGCTCGCGGCGCGAGTGGGGATTCGTTCCATCCAACTCGCGCGCACCATGGTCTTTTATCGCACGCGCCAGGCGCGTATGCGTTCTGGATGGCAATGGCTAATAGCGGCTTTCGTGTTGTTTGCTTTCTCTGCCGCGTCCGCGATGTTCGGTCCGACCCTTGTGAATCAACTCAATCCGCCGACAGCCACCGCGCTTCCCACTGCGACGCTCGTACCCGAATCCACAGCGACCCTGCCTCCAGCGGAAACATCGACGCCGGTTTTGCTCTCACCGTCAACCCAAACGCCGAACGTTTCGGCAACGCTCACGCAAACTGCTTCTGTTATCCCATCCGTTACCGCCTCTTCAACCCCCTCGGTCACGCCGACGCAGACATCGCCTCCGACGGCATCGCGCACGGTAACTGCCTCCACGACACCTACACCGACGCAGACGCGTGTTCCAACATCCACGGTGCGTCCCAGCAGTACCCTGCGCCCGACGCTCACTTCGACGTTTACAAGTACGCCGCGGCCGACATCCACAACCACGTTCACGCCGACCACTTCCTCAACGCCGACCGCGAGCCTCACACCGACGGTCACGTTGACGGCCACCGTCACGTCAACTTTCACCCCCACGCGGACTCCGATCCCCACCTCCACCGTGAGACCGAGCAATACACCGCGCCCAACGGACACGCGTCAACCGACGAGCACCGTTACAAAAACGCCGACGATCACGCTCACGCCAACGAACACATTCACCCCAACCGTGACGTTCACTGCGACGCGCACATTCACACCGACATTGACCTTCACGCCCAGTGTGACGCCAACCTCCACGCCGTCTCGCACCCCGCGCCCAACTTTGACATCGACTCAAACGCGAACGCCGTTGCCGACTGCTACGAATACGTTGATTCCAACGAACACGTCTTCGCCAACGGCGAGTTTCACCCCGACGCCAACCTTTACGCCCAGCGCGACGTTGACTTCAACATCTACAAATACGCCGCCGCCCACTTCGACAAACACGCTGATGCCGACCTCAAGTCATACACCTACCGTTACGATCACCGCGAGCGCGACTCGAACGGCTTCGATTACTCCATCGCGCACACCAACGCGGACGCCTCAACCAACTGCCACATCGACCTCCACGAATACTCCGCGCCCGACAGCGACGAACACGCTGACGCCAACAACAACCTTCACGCCCAGCGTCACGCCGACAACCACCTCCACGCGTACGCCATTGCCAACGGAAACGAACACGCAGACTCCAACCGCGAGCCAAACACCAACGATCACACCGACTCCAACGGTTACGAAAACATTCACACCGACGCGAACCCCGATTCCCACGTCGACCGTGAAGCCGAGCGACACCCCGCGCCCAACCGCCACGCGTCAACCGACGAATACCGTGACGCGGACTCCGACGGTCACATCAACGCCCACGAATACATTGACCCCGACGACAATCGTTACTGCGACTCGAACACCGATACCGACGTTGACTTTCACGCCGAGTGTTACGCCATCGTCAACTGCAACGAACACGCCGCGCCCAACGTTGACGCAAACTTTCACGAATACGCCACAACCCACTTCAACGAACACGCCGACACCGACGCGAACCCCTTCCGCCAGCGCGACATCAACCGCTACGGCTACGGCTTCACGAACTGCGACGCGAACGCCGGTTCCTACATCCACATTGACTCCGTCGCGCACGCCGTTGCCGACGATCACACCATCCGTCACGCCATCGCGGACGGCAACTTCAACATTTACGCCGTCATCCACCTCCACAGTGACTCCATCGCGTACGCCGACATTAACTCCCACGTTCACTCGCACTCCGTCCGCTACGCCGACCGTGACACAAACCCCATCGCGCACGCCCACACCGACGGTTACAAGAACGCCTACAGCAACGCGCACGCCTTTGTTCGTGCAAGTGAATATTTACTTCACCGATAACAACCGCCTGATCGGCGGGCAACTTCCGTATGAAGTGCCGGTCACGCGCTTTGTCCCATCCGGAAAGAATCTGATCGGGGCGGTACTCGATGAATTCTTCAAAGGTCCCGGCGACGTGGAACGCAATCAAGGGCTGGCTCTTGTTGTGAACGGTTTCAACGGCTATAGCCGCGTCGAATACGCCGACGGCATCGCGCATGTCTATCTCGCAGGCGCATGTCAATCGAACGGCACGTTGTACAACATCTCGCTCCCGCTCATGGCGAACCTGAAACAATTCCCCGAAGTGCAATTCGTCAAGATCTACGACGAATACGGCGATACGCGCGAACCGTTGGCGCGCGGCGATTCAACCCCGGTCTGTCTCGACCCAACCTACACGCCCAGCGCGACTCCGTCACAGACGCCAACGATCACGCAAACCTCAACCTTGACTTTGACCCCGAGTCGCACACCGAGTGCAACTGCCACGCTGACCTCAACCCCGTCCGCCACTTCAACGCGCACACCGACGCGTACACCTACCGCGACGCCCTCCTCGACGGCGACGGCTTCAGTCACAGCCTCAGTGACGGCAACGATCACGCCTTCGTCTACATCCACCAGAACCCTCACGCCGACTGCGTCCTCCACGCTCACACCTACCAAAACGTTTACCCCGACCGCGACTTCGACTTCAACACTGACATCGACGCCCTCCCGCACACCGACGTTGACTCAAGTCCCAACCAGCACTCCGACTAAAACCGTAACTGCTTCGGTTACGCCATCCCGCACACCGACTCGAACACCGTTGACCACCGCGACGCAGACGCCAACCTTCACGTTGACCCCATCGCGCACACCCACGCGGACACCAACAGTTTCGGTCACACCTTCCTCGACCATCACCTCCACTGCCACCTCTACGCGGACTCCGTTACCCACGTTTACATTGACAATAACTCCGAGCAATACACCGTCAATTACTGTCACCCCCTCGTTCACACCGGTACCTACTTCTACCGCGACGCGCATGCCGACAAACACCTCAACGGTGACGCCTACGAGCACGCCAACCTCTACCCCGTCGCGCACACCGACGAGAACGCCGACATCAACCTACACTCCGTCAGGCACTGCAACTCAAACTCCGAGCCATACATCGACGGCTACGGTTACGCCTTCGCGAACACCAACCTTCACCCTTACCCCGTCGCGCACTCCCACGCGCACACCTACAAGTACCGCGACAGTGACGCGTACGCCGACCTTAACATTAACTCCCACCCTCACGCCGACGCGGACCTTCACCCCGAGCATCACGCCCTCGCGGACTCCATCGCGCACGCCGACAATAACTCCCACGAAGACCTTAACTCCCACGCGGACGCCGTTCCAAACGCGCACGCCAACCCCCAATCGCGGCTGTGACCGGATCGAATTCGTACGTGACGTCACCGTGCCGGATAATTCCACTTTTGCGCCGGGTTCAAACTTTACCAAGGTCTGGCGGTTGAGGAACAGCGGCACCTGCACGTGGACGACGAATTACCGCATCGTGTTCATCAATGGGACGCAGATGGGCGGGCAAAACCTCGCGCCTCTGCCGACCAGTGTTGCGCCCGGTCAGACCGTGGACATCCCCATGAACTTCACTGCGCCGATCATCGTCGGCGAGTACCGCGGTAATTGGCAGATCCGTAACGAGCGCGGCGAAGTCTTCGGCACCTCCTCCACTGCGAACCAACCGTTCTGGGTTTCCATCCGTGTGCGCGCGCCCGCCGTGAGTGGGTTGGTCTATGATTTTGTTGCCAATGCGTGTTCTGCTCAATGGTTCAACGATGCCGGGACGCGTGATTGCCCCGGCGTGAATAACGACCGCAACGGTTTTGTTTTGAAGCAAACCACTTCGCGCCTCGAAGACGGTACCACCCTCCCGCGGCCAAGCCTGTTGACCATGCCGCAAAATATTTCGAATGGCTACATCCGTGCGGTGTACCCATCGTTCACGGTGCAAAACGGAGACCGCCTGCAAGCCATCGTCAACTGTGAAGCAGGCGCCACTTCATGCGGCGTGTTGTTCCGCATCGACTATCAACTCGCGGATGGGATCGTGCGCGACTTCTGGGCGTTCGGCGAACAATACGACAGGAATTATTTTGTCGTTGACCTCGATCTGAGTCCGCTCGCCGGGCAGGATGTGCGGTTTGTCTTCACGGTCCTGTCGCTGGGTGACGCCTCACGTGACCGCGCGTTGTGGGTCGAGCCGCGCATCGTGAGGAATCCGGTGACGGTTACACCGACGCCGTAATTTACAAGTGTCATTGCGAGCCGAAGCGTAGCGAAGGCGTGGCAATCTCGATGAACCCGCAATCCATTGATTGGATGAAAACACGAGATTGCTTCGTCGCTCCCGCTGGTCGCTCCTCGCAATGACACCTGAACCCACATGCTATAATCTTTCGCATGGATATTCGTGCGGGCATCATCGCCGCAGTGGTTTTATCTCTCCTCGGCGCGCTGTGGATTCTTCGTTCTGGTATCCGCGCGCTTCAATCGGCGAGAAAGCTCACCTTCTACCGGATCAAGCGTCAACGCGTACGAGGCGGGTGGTTCACGTTGATTGTCGCGATCCTTCTGTTGTCGTTCGCGATCTGGTTGTCGATCTTTGGCGAGCCGATCGCGTACCGATATTTTCCGCCGTCGCCCACCTCCACATTAACGCCGACTCTCACGACAATTCCCACCCTCACGTTGTCACCGACGATCACCTCCACACCTACGATCACGTTCACACCTGCCATCACCGACACGCCGCCGTTCACGTCCACGCCGTTCATCCCGCTGGCGATCGAGGCGTTGTTCGAAAGTGTGATCACACCGAATCCGAACGCCGCATTCAGTCAACTTCAATTCACACGGAATTGCTCGAACTTTCTCGAGTTCGAAGCGGCGGCTGTTTTTCAGAACCCCACCCGGTACATCTGCGGGGTGTTCACGTACGCCGAGATGCTGCCCGGCTCACAGTGGACGGCGCTTTGGTATCGCGATGGCGAACTCGTTCACTACGAAACGATCCCATGGGACGGCGAAACCGGCGGATACGGATTTACTGAATGGGAGGCGCCGCCCGAAGAATTTTTACCCGGCAATTATGAAGTGCAAATCTTTGTCGGACTCGAATGGAAAGTGGTCGGTCAATTCATTTTGCAGGGAGACTCGCCCACGCGCATCCCAACCTTATCGCCGACGTTCTCTCCCTCCCCGGCGGTGACTCGAACCCCGGCACCGCCTCTTCCCACCGGGACGGCTGTTACTGGAACTCCATAAGTTCCTACAGGGACGATGTCTCCGCCATCGTTGAGGAAGATTGCTTCGTAGGGCAAAGCCCTCCTCGCAATGACACCAAGGAAAATAAACATGATCCAAAAATCCTTCCAAGAGTATTACCCTGAATCGTACGCACACTGTTACGGATGCGGCACGCTCAACGAGCACGGACATCACATCAAAAGTTACTGGGATGGGGATGAATCCGTTTGCCACTTCATGCCGAAGCCATATCACATTGCCATTCCGGGCTACGTCTATGGCGGATTGCTTGCCTCGCTCATTGATTGTCACGGCACAGGGACAGCCGCAGGGGTGGCATACCGCGCCGCTAAAGAAGCCGATCCCAACTCGGAACCCAACACGCGCTTCCTTACCGCGTCCCTGCATGTGGATTATCACAAGCCTACACCGCTCGGCATCGAACTCGAAGTGCGCGGCAAAGTGAAGCACCACAGCGGACGCAAAGTCGTCATCGAGGAATGGATTCTCGCCAATGGCATCGTCACCGTGCGCGGCGAATTGGTCGCCGTGCAAGTCCCCGCGTCGCTGGTGGAGGAGATGTTGAAACAAAAGTAGGACAAATTGTCAATTTGTCCTACTGAATTATTGGGGTTAAGGCGCAAAATTTCAACTTACATAAGAAGTGACAGTCACCTCGAAGGTGACTGTCACTTTCATTTTTCTACTTCTTCATCGGCTTCGCCATCTCATCCCTTCGACAAGCTCAGGGCAGGCCTTCACCCCGTGATACAAATTCTCGGCTTTCAATTCACTCAGTGCATAACATTGCGCCATCAAGTGATTCGCTAGCTAATTTCTCCTTGCATGGATACCGTGTAAGCGTTATAATCAACTCAATGGCAATTCGATCGTTTGGCGATTCGGCAACGGAGGATTTGTTTCATGCTCGTAAAACCTCCCGTGTGCGTCGCTTCCCTTCTGATATTGTCCGAGTTGCCTTACGAAAATTAGATGTGCTGAATGGCGCTCACCGTTTGGATGATTTGCGATCCCCGCCTGCAAATCGGCTTGAAGCCTTGAAAGGCGATTATGCTGGATACCACAGCATCCGCGTCAATGACCAATGGCGACTTGTATTTCGCTGGGACGATGGTCCCCACGATGTTTCACTGACCGATTATCATTAGAAGGAGAAAGATATGCTTCCTGAAAATCGAATCCCCACTCACCCGGGTGAAATCTTGCTCGAGGATTTTCTTGTTCCAATGAATATTTCGCAAGTGGCTTTTGCGGCGCATATTCGCGTCCCTGTTCAGCGCGTCAATGAAATTGTGCGCGGCAAGCGCGGGGTTACTCCTGAAACTGCATGGTTGTTCGCCGAGGCGCTTGGTACATCACCTGAATTTTGGCTGAACTTGCAATCGAATTATGATCTGGTTCGTTCCCGTCCAAAACGACAAATTGCACGAATGGCTGTTGCGGCTTGAAAAGCAGACTTCCGAATTCTCAAAGAATTCGGAAGTCTTTTAATCACTTCTTCATCGGCTTCGCCATCTCATCCTTCACTGCGTGATACAAATTCTCCGCTTTCAACTCGCTGAGCGCGTAACACGGCGCTTTGAGGTGATTTGCCAATTGTTGTGCAAGTCCTTGATCGAATGCGGCGTGTTCCATGTTGATGACTACGCATTTGATCTTTTCATTCGAGATCAATTCTGCAAATTTATACGATTCTTCCTGTGGGGGCAACGCGCCGATGGATACGTTCCCCGCGCCATCGGTCAACACGATCAACAACGGCTCGACATCAGGATGATGAAGTTTCTCTTGTCGCAACACGTCCGCGGCGAGGAACAAGCCTGCCGAGAGCGGAGTCTTGCCGCCGACGGGAATGTCCATCAGCGCGCGTTGGGCGAGTTGTACAGAGTTGGTTGGGGGCAAGACGAGAGTCGCGCGGTCTTTTTGGAAGACGATCAATCCCACGCGGTCACGGCGTTGATACGCGTCCGTGAGCAGTGAAAGGATCGCTCCTTTCGTCGCGTTCATGCGTTCGGCTACAGCCATTGACCATGAAGCATCCACCAAAAACAAAACGAGATTCGCCACGCGCTTTACGCGAATTTTTCGTTGCAGATCGCCTTTTTCGATGGCGAAGGCGAGTCGCTTTCTTTTTTCGACGCGTTTCTTTTGGAATGGAGCCGCCGCCCGAAATGTGGCATCGAAGGCGATATCATCCTTCTTTTCGCCCGCGGGCCGCGCCTTGATGTAACGTCCGTGCTTGCGCTCGGTTTTGGTCAGCGAACGCCTGCCTGCCTGTTTGCGCGTGAGTTTATCGAGCGGCGTGTTCAATTTGCGCGGCTGAAACTTCTCGCCCGGCTTCACTTTTTGTCCGCCTTCCCACCAATTTGCGGATGTGTTCGCGAACACATCCTGCGGCGTCGGTTCGGGCTTGCCCTCCTGCGGACCTTCCTCACGCTCATCTTCGAGCTTTAAGTTTTTTTTTCCTCGGATTGCTTCTGTTGCGATTCGGACTCGTCCGCTTCGGATTCCTCGGGCACGGATTGACCCGCCAACTGTTCGATGCGTTCCTGCAATTGCTCGGTGGTCATCTCTGCCTGTTGGAAAGGTGTCCGCTTGATGCGATGGGGGAGAGCCAGTTCTGCCGCCAGCGCGATATCGTGATCGTTGATCTTCGTACGACCTTCGAACGCGGCTTGCGCTCGTGCGGCTTTCAGGATGACCAGATCCGCGCGATGACCGTCCACGTTGAGGGAAGCGGTCAACGCCGCAATGGACAGCAGGTCGCGGCTGGTGTGCTTCACCTCCCCGACGAGTTCGCGCGCCTTTGCGATCTGGTGCGACAACTCCTCTTCCTTTTGCATCCATTGCTGGCGGAATGTCTCTGCATCCTGCTCGAAGCCGAGGTTGCGTTCCATGATCATTACGCGGTCGCGCGCGTCGCGGATGCCGACGATGTCTACGGAGAGGGCGAAGCGATCTAAAAGTTGCGGACGAAGCTCCCCTTCTTCGGGATTCATCGTCCCGACGAGAATGAAGCGTGCCGGGTGGGAGAACGAGATCCCCTCACGTTCGACCATGTTAGTTCCCATGGCGGCGGAGTCCAGCAAAACATCCACCACGTGGTCGTCGAGCAGGTTGACCTCGTCAATGTAAAGCAAGCCGCGATTCGCGCCGGCGAGTACACCCGGCTCGAAGTGACGTTCGCCTTTTTGGATCGCCTGCTCGATGTCGAGCGTGCCGACCACGCGGTCTTCGGTGGCGGAAACCGGCAGGTTGACGAACGGCGTGGTGCGCGTGTGCGAAGGGACTGCCTTGTTGCCGGCGAACCGTTCTTTACATTCGGTGCACCAGTTATTGGGTCTATCGGGGTCGCACCCGAAACGGCAATCGTCGATCACCTTGACTTTGGGAAGCAGCGCGGCAAGCGAACGCGCGGCAGTGGATTTGGCTGTGCCGCGTTCGCCGCGGATCAACACGCCGCCGATGCGCGTGTCTACGGCGTTCAAGATCAAGGCGCGCCTCATGCGCTCCTGTCCGACAATGGCTGTGAAGGGAAAAATAGGTGGCATTAATGGTACTCCGAAGCGTGATTATAACGCGTGATTAGCCTCAGAGGACACAGAGATTTTGAGATTTTCTCAGAGAACTCTGTGATCTCTCCCGAAGAACATCGGGACGATGTGTGGCTGAATCGTATGGGCTTGGCAAATACGTTTGAGGAGTTGACGGTTTTGGGAGCGTTCTTAACGCGAATGCCGCGAACGAAGCGAAAAGCGCGAATTTTCTTAAACTTTTTCGCGAAATTCGCCCATTTTGCGTAATTCGCGTTAAAAATCTCGGACTTTGAGAAAGCCATGTCCGACGAAGCAATCTCCATACAAAGAAGGAGATCGCTTCGCTTCCCTCGCAATGCCAAAGCATGTTGGGTTGTCAAGTTGTCCATTCACCTGTATAATCCCGCTTACATTTTATCCACCCGGAGCATCTAGTGACAGATCAGAACCAAGCCCTGCCTTCCCAAGGGAGTGAGCGCAATTCGCAGGGAGAACCAAAAGACGCAAACAATCAAACCATGGAGTCTTTGCTGAACGAGCAGGAATTAAGTGTTGACCTGCCTCAGGCTGGCGAGATTCGCAAGGGTACGATCGCGAGCGTCAGCCCCAGCCAGATCCTCATCAGCATTGGCGCCAAATCGGAGGGTGTGGTTTCTGGTCGTGAATTGGATCAATTGACCGCGAAGGAGATCGAAGCGCTGCAGGTGGGTCAGGAAGTGCACGTGTTTGTCATTAATCCCGAAGACGCGAATGGCAATGTCGTCCTTTCGATGAAACGCGCACAGGAACAGATTTCTTGGGACGATGTGGAAAAACTCGTCACCGACAGCGTAGTGGTGGAGAGCAAGATCGTCGGTTTCAACAAAGGCGGGCTGATCGTCGCGGTGGAGGGACTGCGCGGTTTCGTGCCCTCGTCGCAGATCGGCGCATTGCGACGCAGTCAGATCACCGGCGAAACACCCGAACAAAAATATCAGAAAATGGTCGGGCAGCCGATCTCTGTGCGCGTTATCGAAGTGGACCGCGAACGACGCCGGTTGATCCTCTCGGAGCGCGCCGCCACCACAGAATCGCGGCAATCGTTGAAAGAACGCGTCATCGACGAACTGGAAGAGGGTCAGGTCTACACCGGGCGCGTCACCAGCCTCGCAAATTTCGGCGCGTTCATCAACATCAACGGCGCGGACGGGCTTGTGCATCTCTCCGAACTTTCGTGGGATCACATCGAACACCCGCGCGAAGTGCTCGAAGTGGGGCAGGAAGTCAAAGTGAAGGTCATCAACGTTGACCGTGAAAAGAAGCGCATCGGACTCTCCGTCCGCGCATTGCAGGACGATCCGTGGCGCTCCCGAATCGAAAAGTACAGCGTCGGTCAACTCGTGGAAGGCAAGATCACGCGGTTGACGAAGTTCGGTGCGTTCGCCCGCCTCGATGACGATGTGGAAGGTCTCATCCACATTTCGGAACTTGCCGACCATCGCGTCGAACACCCCAAAGAAGTGCTCAAGGAAGGCGATGTCAAAAGCCTGCGCGTGATCCGCATCGACCCCGACCAGCATCGCATCGGGCTGAGCCTGCGCAAAGTGGACTCTGCCGCGTTCGCTGACAAGGACTTCAAACTTCTCGCCGCCGAATTCAACGCGGAGGACGAAGACCCAACCGGCGACTCGCCGTTCGAGCCACCGGCGGAAGATGCCGAAGGGAAATAGCAAACGTCCCGCCCCAGCGGGGCGTTTTTTCATGCCATGCATTTGATCATCGACTCGCATCAAGACATCGCCTGGAACATGCTCACCTTCAAACGCGATTACACGCGTCCGCTCGCTGAAACGCGCCGACTCGAAGCCAACACACTCATCCCCGAACGCAACGGCGAATCGCTTCTCGGCTGGGATGAATACCAGCGCGGCAAGGTCGCCATCGTGTTTTCGACTCTCTTCGCCGCGCCCGCGCGCAAGAAAGAGTTGTGGGATACGCTTTGGTATCCCGATTTCGACACGGCGCGCAAACTGTATCGCGATCAATACCACGCGTATCGCAAGTGGACGGATTCACACCCCGACAAATTCCGCCTCATTACCTCGACGGGAGAACTGGATTCAATCGTTCAGCATTGGTCCCAGCCCGCGCGGGATGACGAAGGTCACCCGGTGGGAATGGTAATGTTGATGGAAGGCGCGGAAGGGATTCGATCCGTGAAGGAATTGCCCGAATGGTGGGAGATGGGCTTGCGCATGATCGGTCTCGCGTGGATGGGCACGCGTTACTGCGGCGGGACGAACGAACCCGGTCCGCTCACCGACGAGGGGCGCGGGATGCTTTCCGCCATGGCAGAATTGAACTTCATCCTCGATATCAGTCACATGGACGAAGCCGCCGCGCTCGAGTCGCTCGACCGCTACGAAGGAGCCGTGATTGCGAGTCATTCCAATTGCGCCGCGCTGATGAAAGGGGCTGAGTCAAATCGCCATGTGCCAGACCGTGTCGTTGAACTGCTGATCGAACGAGACGGGGTGATCGGGCTGATACCTTATAACAATTTTCTAAAAGTGGGCTGGTCTCGCAAAACGGGTAGCCGCCGCGAAGAAGTCACGCTCGACGCATACATCGCGCACATCGACCACGTTTGCCAGATCGCCGGCGATTCGCTTCATGCAGGCATCGGCACCGATTTCGACGGCGGGTTTGGCTTGCAATCCACTCCGATGGGACTCGACTCGATCGGCGATATGCAAGTTATCGGTACAAAATTGATCGAACGCGGCTACACGGAAACCGACGTGGCGAACATCCTCGGCGGCAACTGGCTGCGATTTCTCAGAAAGAATTTACCCGCATGATGAACACAGAACCCGGCTTTCGCATTTCCTACCTGCGGATACGATTCAGCCTGATCGTGGTTTCCATC
>CAZQES010000124.1:0-12450 GCA_964591425.1 uncultured Anaerolinea sp. | reverse complement strand
ATGAATGGCTATGACAGATTAGATCCAATCGACTCTGCACCATTAGTCGAATTTTGGGCAGTGAGGGTTTGGTTTTTCGCGCTTTTTCAACCATCCGTATCTACCTTCGAGAGGTTGTTGAAGGACCCGCGAGCAGGAACCAGACGTGCACTCTGGTGGTTCGTCGGGTTTTCTTTACTAAATGCATCCATTCTAATGGTGGAATCTTCCTTGTTCCGCAGTGTGACAAGTTGGAATTTAATCGTAGGTTCACTTTTTATATCCTTCTTTTCTTCCACCCTTTCCATCTTTTCGATAATGATAATAGACATTATCGCGGAAAAGGTTGGGGGGGTGGGTGATTTTTCAAAGCTCCTTTATGGTTTTGCCGCATTTTATACACCATTATCAACGATCGTGATGGTACTAGATCTAGTTCCATTCAGTGACTTTCTTTGGTTACTGCCGGTTATTTACGGCTTCGTGCTTAGTCATATTGCTTGTAAAGCAGTCCATCAACTTGAGTGGGCAAGCGTATTTATCTCTATAGCGCCAATCACTATTGGCTTCATTATTCTATTTGGTTGTGCTGCAATACTCTAGAGTCAGGGTTTGCCTAATGTTCATTCCTCTCCTCCTCGCCAGTCTCGCCGCAATCGTCGCCGGCGCGGTCAACGCACTCGCGGGCGGCGGGACGCTGATCACCTTTCCGATGCTCGTTTTTTTGGGAGTGCCGCCGGTCACTGCCAATGTGACGAACACCGTCGCGCTATGTCCCGGCTACTTCGGCGGGACGCTTGCCCAGCGCGCTGATCTGCGCGGACAAGAAAAAAGGTTGCGGCTCATCGTCCCTGCGAGCATCGTTGGCGGAGTGCTTGGCGGGTTTCTCCTGTTGCAAACGGGTGAAAAGTTATTTAGCGACCTCGTCCCGTATTTGATATTGCTCGCATCGGGATTGCTCGTGATCCAGGACCCCGTCCGCGCGTGGCTCACGCGGCGCATGGGAACAGGCCAAAGCGCGCGGCTCGAAGCGTGGACGTGGCTTCCGGTCGGCGTGGCATCTGTCTACGGCGGATATTTCGGCGCAGGCTTGAGCGTGATCGTCTTGTCCGCGCTAGGATTAACCCTCGAGGATTCACTTACTCGCCTCAACGCGTTGAAGCAGGCGGTCGCGTTCGCAGTCAATATCGCTGCGGCGGTTTTCTTCCTGTTCTCGGGTCAGGTCTTGTGGACATTCGCGCTGGTGATGGCAGTCGGCGCGCTGATCGGCGGCGTGCTCGGCGGCAAACTCGCGGGCAAAATCAAACCCTCCGCGTTGCGCTGGACCGTCGTCACCATCGGCATCCTCATTTCCATCGCGTACTTTATTCGGGATTAACAAATTTTCATCTCCCACGCCACTGATCACTATTCACTGATCACTTCTTCATCCTTCCTCTTTCATCATTCATCCTTCCTGCTTTATAATCTCGCACAAATTTCAAAGGAGTATCTCGTGCGAAAAATCATCCTGCTGGCGCTCGTTGCCATCTCGTTCATCCTCACATCATGCGGACCATCCAACACCGACGCGCCTGCAAAAGCGGTTGAAGATTATTTGAACGCGCTCGTCGCGAAAGATGCAGACCGACTCCCCACGCTCGTCTGCGGTGACTGGGAGGAGGACGCGTTGATCGAACTCGACTCGTTCCAGGCGGTTAGCGCGAGTCTCGAAAATGTATCCTGCACGCAAACCGGAACCGACGGCGACGCCGCGCTCGTGCTTTGCACAGGGAACATCGTCGCCAGTTACAACGACGAAGACCAGCGACTCGATCTCTCGGTGCGCACGTATCAAGTGATCGAAGAAAGCGGCGATTGGCTCGTATGCGGCACGCGCTGAAAAAACTTTTCTCGACCGAAAATATCTGGGCGTTCATCCTCTTCCTCATCGTGGTCGCCTTGATTATTTTTACGTCAGACTCCAGTCCCGTTTGGATGTATCAGGGCTTTTAGATGGGACTGTCTCAAATCTTCGCTTCGATTCTGACCGCGTTGCTGGTCGGCGCATGGACGCGTGGCGCGGCACGGACGTTTCTTCTCCTCGCCCTCAGCGTCTTCGCCATCTTTTGGTTTCAACCCGCCGTCCCTCTCCGCTCGTTTGACTTTTGGATTCCCTCGCTCTCGATTCTGCTCGTTGTTTTAGTTTGGTTCATCACATCAAATATTGGCGCGTGGAAGTCGCGTCAAAACATCATCGGGCTTGCCGTTATCGCGGGCGTTGTGATCCTTGTCGTGCTAACGCGCTACATCTTTCCCGATCCCATCCTCACAACCACCACCCCGCCGAGACTTGTTCTGGTCATCGGTTTTATTTTTCTTGCTGGGGTGTCTATCACAGTATTTACAACTCTCTCGCGCCGCCTTGCCTTCACATTATCTCTCTCCATCATCGCACTCATTGCAATCCTCGTCATTCTCAAATCTCCAACTCTCTCTCTTCAACTGAGCATCCTCCTTCGTGAAATGACCGGGCGCCCTACCGATACCGCCTCCGCGTTGGATTTCCGCTGGCTGGGGTTTTCGTATATTTCTTTCCGTTTGATTCATGTTTTGCGCGACAAACAAACAGGACGATTGCCCGAACTCACGTTGCCCGAATTCGCAACGTACGTAGTTTTCTTCCCCTCGCTGTCCGCCGGTCCCATTGACCGCGCCGAACGTTTCGCCGGAGATTTGCGAAATGAATTTCGTCTCACACAAGATGAAACGTTGTTGGCAGGTCAACGGATCGTTCTCGGCTTGTTCAAGAAATTTGTCATCGCCGACGCGCTGGCACTGATCGCGCTCAACGATGCGCTCGCGGTGCAGGTCCGCTATACAGGTTGGATGTGGGTCATCCTCTACGCGTACGCGTTCCAGATCTACTTCGACTTCAGCGGCTACACGGACATTGCAATCGGTATCGCGCGGCTGGTGGGAATCAAACTCCCTGAAAACTTTGCCTCGCCGTATACCAAACCCAACCTGACGCAATTCTGGAATTCATGGCACATGACGCTTACGCAATGGATTCGCGCGTACTTTTTCAATCCGTTCAACCGCTGGATTCGCGGCTACAAATCCATCCCCGCGTGGACGATGCTCCTGCTCGGTCAGCTCGCGACAATGTTCCTCATCGGCTTGTGGCATGGCATCACGGTCAACTTCATCCTGTGGGGCGCGTGGCACGGGCTTGGACTCTTCCTCCAAAACCGCTGGAGCGACTTTGCCAAGACGCGCATTGTTGTTTCGGATCCGCGATTGCAATCCGCTTTGCAAGTGGGCGGTGTGTTGCTCACCTTTCACTTCGTCGCGCTCGGCTGGGTGTTCTTCGCATTGAGCGAACCGTCGCTATCATGGCACGTGTTTATGAAATTATTTGGTTTCAATAATTAACAAGGACGTGTCATGCTGAGGAGCGCAGCGACGAAGCATCTCTTACACGACAAACAAGACTCTTCGGGAGCAACGAAAGCTCCCTCAGAGTGACACGAAACAAGTATGCAAAACAACCCTCGCCTCTTTCCCGTTCTGACGAAAGCAACACTGCTCTTCGTGTTGTTCAACTTCGCGTTCATCCTCACCAGCAATGTGCCGCTTGGAAAAATCTCGCTCTACAACAAAGTTTTCCCGGGACGCGAACGCTTCCCCTTCGGCGAAAACCAGCGCGGCTACAACCTCAGCCTATTCGACCTCGATGCGATGTTCGCGGCTCATGTGCTGGTCGGCACACCCAAAGCGGACGATGAATACCGGGTCATCCTTATCGGCGACTCATCTGTGTGGGGTACACTGCTCACGCCCGAACAAAATCTCGCAGGGCAATTGAACTCGCAGAACATTTCGAAATGTGGAGGAACCGTGCGCGCGTACAACCTTGGTTATCCCTACATCTCGCTCCTACAAGAGTTGATGATCCTCGATGAAGCCTTGCAATACCAGCCCGACATGGTCGTCTGGCTCACTACCCTCGAATCATTTCCGAAAGAAAAACAATTCGGCGCGCCGCTCGTGGCGAATAGCCCCGAACGCGTCAAACAACTCATTGCAAAGTATCAATTGCCCCTCGACCCGAACGACCCCGCTTTGAATCATCCCACCGCGTGGGATCAATCCTTTGTGAGCCGCAGAAAAGATTTGGCAAACCTCATCCGCTTGCAGTTGTACGGCGTTCTTTGGTCTGCCACCGGGGTCGACCAGTTTTATCCCGAATCATACGAACGCGCGCAAACCGACTTCGAAGCCGATGATTCCTTTTACAACATCAAAGAGACCGAGCCATTGCGCGAGCAACTCTCCCTCGACATCCTCGATGCGGGCTTGCACGCGACAGACCTGCCGATCATTCTGGTCAACGAACCGATCCTCGTCAGCGATGGCGTCAACAGCGACATCCGTTATAATTTTTTCTATCCGCGCTGGGCATACGATGAGTATCGCGTGATGCTGAGCGACTACACAACGCAACAGAACATCCCGTTTCTCGATGCATGGAATCTCGTCCCGATGGATGAGTTCACCAACAGTGGCGTGCATCTCACACCCTTCGGCGAATCGTTGCTCGCTGACCAAGTCGGTGCGGCGATTCAAAATTTCTGTGAATAGGAACATGAAAAAGATTCTCTTACTCTTGACAATGACCATTCTGCTCGCGTCCTGTTCGCCAGCGGACGCGCCAGCGCAAGTCAATTCGGCAACGGACGAACCGCTTCAATCGCCGAGTACAACGGATTCAACCTCGGAGGCTGTTGTCGCCTCCCCGACGACTCCCGCCTCCACGGCGACGCCCAAACCTCCCCTTGAAAAAGACGCGTGGATGAACATGCCGGCTGTGCCGGTCGGCGTCAGCGACGCGATGCGCGAAGTCTATCAGCGCGGCATCGAATCTGGGAACGATCCCACGCATTTTTCCATCATCGGCGATTGTCAGAATGTTTCGTCGTATTTCCTCTCCACGTTCGACAAGCCCGGCGATTACAGTTTGGGAATCGAATACGCGTATCTGCAACCGACGATCGATTTTTATCAAGGCTCGTTCTCGCGCGTGAGCCTTGCTGTAAAAGGCGGCTTCAACGCGGCGGCAGTGCTCTCGCCTTTGCGAGCGGATCCCGAATCTTGCAACCCGAACGAATCGCCGCTCGATTGCGAACTACGGACGTGGAAACCCTCGGTCGTGTTCGTCAGCATGGAAACATGGTGGTCTGATAAACCTGCGGAGGAATACGACAAGTACATGCGCAAAGTGTTGGATCGCATCATCGAGTTCGGCGCGGTGCCGATCATCGCCACCAAAGCCGATAACCTCGAAGGCGACCACGCCATCAACGCGACCATCGCACAGATCGCGTACGAGTACGAAATTCCGCTCTGGAATTATTGGGCGGCGGTTCAGCCCTTGCCCGATCAGGGACTCAGCGATGACCGCTTTCACCTCACGTTCGCGCGCAACTTCTTCGACGACCCGAAACGGATGCTGAACGCGTGGCCCTGGCGCAACCTCACCGCATTGCAATCGCTCGACGTGGTTCGCAAAGCGTTGAACTCGCAGGATTGAGGCGCTGACAACGTGCGGGGGAGGCTAATGAAATTCCTAAGCTTTCGACCTTGACAAATTAGAACAAGTGTTCTAAACTTGCGGCATTGACCCGTTCTCAGCAAGTTGGTGGCTTACCTCCACAGGAGACCCTCATGAACCGTTCGATGCCTATCAAATTCAACTTGATTCCCCTCATTCAATCCGCCGCTCAAAAACGCGGACTGATCTTCGGGGGCATCATCCTCAGCGCCCTGCTGGCGTTCGAGGTCTTCAATTACTCCAGTACCTCGTATGCCCTGCACGACATTTTGGGCGACCTTGCCTTCGGGCCGCTCAAATGGGCGACGATTCTAGCGATCGCCTTTTGCGGCATCGACTTTGCGGGTATCGCCCGCATCTTCACCCCCGAAAAGGGACGTGAGGAACCCGCCGAGGTCTGGTATCTGTTCGGCGCATGGCTGCTCGCCGCCGGATTCAACGCCACACTTACTTGGTGGGGTGTTGCGGTCGCGGTGCAACAGCACAGCGCTGCCGGTGGATTTCTCGTCGGTCAGACGGCGATGACCCAAGCCGTGCCGGTCTTTGTGGCGGCTATGGTGCTGATCATTCGCGTGCTGTTGATCAACACGTTTTCCATCGCCGGGGAACGCATTTTCACACTGGCGGAGGATCAACCTTCACAATACTCCAACCGACCGGTCTACCGCCCGTCGAGCGAAACTGTCGGCAACACGAATTCGGCATTCCCGCGACCTGCGCCGAAACCCGCACCTGCGAATTACTCGCAACCGCTCTATAACGAGCCAACCTACCACCCCATCGGCATGACCGCGCAACCGCGAGACAACAACCCATCCGTGCGGAGGTGAACTAACCCTAAGGACCCGTTCTTCTCCTCCAGAGTTAGAAGGACATCCAACAAACCAATACGCCACGCGTCACGCGTGGCGTATTGGTTTTCAAGCCTGCGATCGTGACAAGCTTGGCTGTTCGTGAACCCACGATTTCCTGCGCGGTTTCGGGCGAAAGGCGGAAAAGAACAACAACGGTCGATACCCCATGCGGCGAAACAAATGCAATGACATATCGGAGGGAATGGCGACCATCTTCTTCAATCCCTGTTTGAGCGCCTCGGAATGAGCGGCATGCACCAACGTGGTCGCGATCCTCCGTTTGCGGAATTCCTCCAGCACGTGGAGTTGGTTGATATAACCGACACCCGTGGTTTTCGTGACCAGTTGAATCCAGCCGACAGCCTGCCCATCCTCTTTGGCATAAAAGTTGTGGATGTGCTTGTCGCGCAAGGTTTGCACGTGAATCCGTTCGCCTTCGGCGGTGAGGTTGTTGTTGGCGGCTTCGGTTTGCTGGATGGTTACCGCCTTGTGAATATTGAGGGGGATGGTCGTCACCCGCAGGGGCAGATCGTATCCCATGATGGGACCGGTGCGTACGAAATCGTGACCCAACTTGGAAAAATGCTCCTTGAGGTCGTGATCAACCGGCGTGGGATGAAAAATGTTGACGATGTAGGGTTTCTCGAAAGGCCTGGGGTAGGCGCGAATGGCATCGGTCACTTCATGAATATCCGCGCTGAGCGCGAGGAACTCATAATGAAAGGACGCGATCGGCGCGTTGTCGTAAATGGAAACCCCGATTGGACCGGCTTCCTCGTAGCGCGTGCCATAGACCACTTGATACACGTGGTTGTATGAGGCGATCATCGCCTCCACTGCCCACCAATGTTCGATATCGGGTCGCGTTTTCTTCACACATCTAAGACGTTTTTCCCACTCAATAGTTACCGTTTCATTATTGCAAAGTGGTTTCACCGTTCGAGAGCACGTAGAAGCCCCTCCCGCCGTCGAAGATAAAATCGGTGGCGATGTAGCCGGTGGTAAACGCCGTCTCGAACACTTCACGCGTGAAGAAGCGCCAGTCGCGTGCGAGGGCGAAATCATCCTGTTTCAGCGCGTTGAAATCGGAGGGGATCTCGGCAAGCGCAATGCGGCCCTCGAGGGGAGAGAAATGCTCCGGCGGGCGCGCCCAGTTTCCCATCGAGGAGTGAGGCGTGTAGAGGGGTTGCAAGTCCGCTTTTGAGAAATCATCCAGTTTGAGCGGTTTGCGGACACGTTTGCCGAGCCGGCGTTCGACGCGGCGGGTGTTGACCCACCAATCCACCTGAAATCGATCGGACGGCAAACCCGCGTTGAGACCGTCGCGCATATCGCCGTATTCCGAACGGCGATAGGTGTTGCAGACCGCGCCGAGTTTGGTGATGTTGAGGTACGCGTTGCGGCTGAGCAAAGGATCGTACGTCCATGTGATGTGATCGAGCCCCTGATGACGCACCATTTGCCATTGCGCACGCTTCAACGCGAAGCCGATGCCCGCATCGCGATGTCCGGGCAGGATGCCCATCATGTGCGAACAATGTTTGGCGCGCGGACCATCCGGCGTGGACTCGAGACCGGGAAAACCAAAGACAAAGCCGACGAGTTTTCCGCTGTGGAACGCGCCGAGCACCAGCCCGCCGTTGTGAATGGCGGTGATAAGCACATGCGCGGGCACCACGTCGGTTTCACTGCCGGGCCACACCTCGCGTTGCAACGCTTCGATGGCGGTCATTTCTTCCGGGGTTTCGATGAGCTTGATCGTGTGAGCAGGCATACTCAGCGTGAGATACGCAGGGCTTCCTGGACTCTTTGCAGGAACGGTTTGCGCGCGAGGTAATCCAATCGGTAGGCAAAGCGGGCTGGCATCAAACCAAAGGCGCGCGGCAGGTTTTCCACCGGGCAAGTGCGATTGACCGCGATGTAATCGAGCCAGTACGTGGAAATATTCGCATTCGGGATGAGCGGGTCGAGCGTGACGAACAAGGCGCGCATCGTTGGAACGGACAGCGACAGGAAGGCGCGCCGCGCGTTCGTAACCGACATCAAAATTTCGACGATCTGCCGAAACGTGAAGAATTCACCGCCGCCGATCTCGTAGGTCTCGTTGAGGGTATCCTGATTCTGCAACGCCCACAACAACGCGGTGACGAGATCCTCGACCCACAGCGGCTGAAGCAAGACGCGCCCATCGCCGGGCACCGGAAAGAAAAACGGCACCGATCGCAGGGTCGTTGCGATATTGTTCGTAAAACGATCTTCCGCGCCGAACACAATGGTCGATCGAATGATCGTGTACTGCAACCCACTCTTGCGGATGAATTCCTCCGCGATGCCTTTGGCTTTGTGGATGGGAAACGCAGACGCCCGGTCCGCGCCGACGTGACTGAGGAAGACAAGCCGTTCGACTCCGGCGTCCTTCGCGGCTGTCGTGAGGATGCGCGTGCCTTCGATGTCTGTGGTGAACAGGTTGCCGCGCCGTCCGTACCCCGCCGCGCTGGCAAGGTGAAAAATTTGATGGACGCCGCGCAGCGCCGCGCGCACGCCTCGTTCGTCGTTGAGGCTGACCACCGCCACCTCGACCGGCACGCCCTTCGGCAGGCGCGGCGAACTCGGTGACGGCCGCAACAACACGCGCACTTCCTGTCCGGTTTCGGAGAGGTGACGCACAAGCGCGCGACCGATGAATCCGGTCGCGCCGGTGACTAAAATCATGCGAAGATTATAGCAGAGGTGGAATCGTCGTCCGCTTTGTTGAACTTAGTACTTGTGCAAAAATAAGTTGGGTGTTTGGGTTGCAGTTGCACTGCATTCCCTCGCACTGCATCCCGCTCGCAGTGCAACTGCTCGCGAACTCAAAATCGGGAAGTTGTTTTTACACAACTCATTCAGCCGATTCTGCAATGACTTTGAAAAAGAGGTCCACAATTTGCGGGTCGAAGTGTTTACCGGACTGATCGCGAATATAGGCGAGCGCGTCCTCTTTTGTCCATGCCGGGCGGTAGGGGCGGTCTGACCGAAGCGCGTCCCAGACATCCACGATGGCGAAGAGGCGTGCCGCGATGGGGATCTCCTCGCCTTTGATCCCGCGCGGGTAGCCGGTCCCGTCCCATTTTTCGTGATGACAAAATGGAATATCCAATGCGGGGCGCAGGTATTCGATGGAGTTGATCATGCCAAACGCGAACTGCGGGTGCTGGCGCATCGTCTCCCATTCCTGCTCGGTCAATTTGTCCGGCTTGTGCAAGATGGAATCGGGCACGGCAAGTTTGCCGATATCGTGCAGGAGCGCGCCGCGCCGCAGGTGAGTGAGCTGTTCGTCGTTCAAGCCATACTGCTTCGCCAGTTGCATGGTCAATGCAGTGACGCGCTGACTGTGACCCTCGGTCTCTTGATCGCGTAGATCGAGGGCATGAGACCAGCCTTCGATGGTGGCTTCGTACGCCGCCAATATCTGATTGTTCGCCTCCCGCAATTTGGCGCGTTCTTCGATGAGTTTGTGATAGCGGTTCAGGCGCGTAATGCCGAGCAGGCGCGCGCGCAATTCGAAGCGGTCGAAAGGCTTCGAGATGAAATCGTCGGCGCCGGCTTTGAGTGCTTCGAGCATGGATTGCCGGTCGTCGAGCGCGGTGAGCACGATGATGGGAATTTCAGCCAGATGAGGGTCGTTGCGAATCCGCTGACAGACCTCGAAGCCGGTCATGCCTGGCATCATCAAATCCAGCAGGATCACATCCGGGAGATGTTTTCGCGCCTGTTCGAGGGCTTGCATGCCGTTCTCTGCCATGTGCAAGCTGTATCCCTCTCCCTCCAGAACCGATTCGAGAGTTTGGCGCCCGGCGAATTCGTCATCAACGATCAGGACGGTGCTCATAAGAACTCCTTGGATGGGCAAAGTCTAGCATACATCGGGCAATTTATTCAGGGGAATACAGAAACCTCACGAAGTTTCGTCCCGGTTCGGTTTCGCTTCGTTGCCGGAAAGGCAGGCTTCGATGATCTTGACCAGCGCTTTGAGATTGACCGGCTTGGTGATGTATTCATCCATGCCAGCCGCCAGGCAACGCTCGCGATCTCCCTGCATGGCAAGCGCCGTGAGGGCGATGATCGGGGTGGTGGCAAATTCCGGTTCGTTCCTCAAATGCCGCGTCGCTTCAAAACCGTCCATGCGCGGCATTTGCAGGTCCATCAGGATGAGGTCCGGGTGGATGCGTTTGGCTTGCGCGATGCCTTCGAGTCCATCTGCGGCGGTGGCAACAATGAAACCCGAGGCTTCCAAATAATCGCGCACCATCATCACCACTTCGGGAGTATCTTCGATCAGTAGGATGGTTCGTCGTTCATGTTCCGCGAGGTTCCGAATGGCGCGGAACTTGCCGGTGATCTTCATGCGTTCCACGGTATCGAGCGCGAGAGCCGGTTCCCACGGCAGGACCAGCGTAAAACGGCTCCCTTCGCCGGGCAAGCTGGAAACACTGACGCCGCCGCCGTGCAGGCGCGCCATCTGCGCGACCAGCGCCAAGCCCAGCCCTGTGCCGGTGGTCTCGCGCGCCAACCCGGTACTCAGTTGCACAAAAGGTTGGAAGAGTTTGGAAATATCCTCCTCGGCGATCCCGATGCCAGTATCCCAAACGGAGATCAGCACGCGGTTCTCATCCTCATCCCCGTGCACCTCCAGCCCAACCTTCCCGCCTTCGGGCGTGAACTTGACCGCGTTGCTCAACAGGTTGACGATCATTTGTTTGAGCCGGCGTTCATCGCCCCAGATGAGGTGGAATTTTTCGTCGATCTCGAGCGAGATCTCCTGGTTCTTTTTCCGCGCCAGTTGCCTGACCATGCGCAGGCTCGACTCACAAAGAAAGTGAACATCCACTTTTGCGATGTCGAGCGTTACCTGTCCGGCTTCGATCTTTGCCAGATCGAGGATATCGTTGATCAACGCCAGCAAGTGATGTCCGCTTTCGGTGATGGTCTGAACGTACTTCAGTTGTTTCTCGTTCAAGGAACCCGCTACTTGTTCGCCCAGGCTTTCAGACAAGCCAAGGATGGCGTTCAAAGGCGTGCGCAACTCGTGACTCATGTTGGCGAGGAACTCATCCTTCACTCTCAGCGCGCGCGCCAGATTGGAGTTTGCGGCGCTAAGTTCGGCAGTCCGCTCCTCGACGCGTCTCGCCAGCGAATTGCGCTCCTGTTCGAGCATGGTCTCGGCGCGCATCCGTTCCGACAATTCCTGCTGGATGGCTTGATAGAGGCGCGCGTTCTCGAAAGCTACCGCCGCCTGGCTGGCAAGTGTCGCCAACAGGCGTTCATCCTGTTGCGTGAACGCATCCGGCAATTCGCTTTCAACGCTGATCGATCCAATGACCTGATCGCCGACCTTGAGAGGCATGTACATGCCGGACTGGATCGCTTCGTAGGTATCCACATATTGCGGAAAATCCTGTACTTTACCGGTACGAATTGGTTCGCCGGTTTGCACCACCCAGCCGCTCATGCCCTGCCCCACTTTGTTGATGCGGGCGGTAAAGTTTTGTTCCACATCCTCCTGTGTCTCACCCAACAGGTGAGGGGCACTGAAGGCGACCAATTCCAGATCGTCGCTTTCGCCCTTTCGCACGCGAATCGCAACATGATGCCACGAAAGATAGTGGGTGAACGTTTGAATCACTCTCTCACCAATTTCGCGCGGAGAAAGCAACCGCCCCACCGCCAAACCGTTTTCGTACAGGGCTTGCAGTTCCGCCAAATGACGGAGCGTTTCCGCTTCAGCCTGCTTGCGTTCGGTGATGTCAGCCGCGATGCCGGTGACAAGCCTGACGTTTCGGGATTCATCGAAAATGGGAAAGGCGCGGTCCCCGATCCAACGGATCGAACCGTCGGGACGCGTGATGCGGTATTCCATGACGGTTTTCTCACCCCGCACCTGCCGTGCCAGCATCTCTTCGACGAAGGGACGATCTTCCGGCAGAACCGTCTCGAGAAACAGAGGCGAGTTCTGCAATTGATCCCGAAATGGTCGTCCCC
>CAZQES010000123.1:0-12578 GCA_964591425.1 uncultured Anaerolinea sp. | reverse complement strand
CAAGTTGTTCGTTGAGTAATCGTGTCTTCCATTACCACTGATCAGGGAATCGTTCATTACGAAGTGTACGGCCGCGGGAAGCCGGTCATTCTTCTGCATGGCTGGCTCGGCTCATGGGGGTTATGGCAGGAGACCATGGCGTACCTCGGCAAATATTACCGGACGTACGCGTTGGATTTTTGGGGATTCGGCGAATCGGGGAAAAAGCGCGAGACATACGCCATTCAAGATTTTGTCAGCCTTGTCTACCAGTTCATGGAACAGTTGGGCATCTCGCGCGCGCCGCTCGTGGGTCACAGCATGGGCGGGACGGTCAGCCTGTCGGTTGCGATTCGTTATCCCGAACGCGTCAGCAAAGTGGTTGTGGTCGGCTCGCCGATCATCGGCTCGTCGCTGGCGTTGCCGTTGAAGCTGGCAGGCTATAAACCGATCGCGTTCATGCTCTTCAACATGATGGGCGTCTTTCGATTTGGCGTGCGCGCGGCTTCTCCGTTCATCTGCCGCGACGAACGCTTCCCCGCGATGATGGATCGCGACCTTTCGCGGACGACCGTCGAATCATTCCTGCTTTCGATTGCCTCGCTTCGTCGAACGGACCTGCGCCCCATGCTGGATCAAGTCCGCATCCCCGCCATGGGAATCTACGGCGACCGCGACATCATCGTCCACCCGAAGCAATGGCAGCCGATGCAACAAGGAATTCCACATGCGCACATCGAGCGTTTTCCGCTGGCGGGGCATTTCCCCATGCTGGAGGAGCCGCATCAATTCTCCGAAAAACTCAAAGAGTTCCTTGACCGCGACGAACGGACGCGCCCTCGAAAAGCCGCCGCGACAACCGTCGCCACTCCCGCCCCGTCTGTGACGTTGTAATCAAGATTGTTTGGTAGCGGTATACCAGTAAGTGACGTCGTGCGGAATGGTATTCCGCACATCGTAATTTGGCGGGATTCCATCCCGCCCCACGAAAGCCATCGCTTACTTTGAGTCACCACCGATTGTTTTTTAAACACGAAGGCTTGCATTGAGCCTGTCGAAATGACACGCAGGTCATAACAGAAAAAAACAAAAACCTTAGTGCACTTCGTGCCCTTTGTGGTAAAAATATGTTTACTGGAACATAAAAAACCTACTCATGACCGAAACTTTTTATTATCCGAATCAAATGGGGCGAATCATCTTAATGTCCATGGAAGAGGTGATGGGGCGCAACGGTGTGAACGCGTTGCTTAAACTGGCGTCTCAGCCATCATTGATCGAGAATTATCCATCGGATGATACGAAACTCGGCTTTCCCTTTTCCACGGTGGGGGCGCTGGGTGGAACATTGGAGCAGGCGTACGGTCCGCATGGCGGACGCGGGTTGGCGACTCGCATCGGGCGCGCGTGTTTTAATTACGGGGTCCGCCAGTACAGCACACAAATGGGACTCGCTGAAATCGCTTTCCGCCTTTTGCCTCTCCCTGCCAAGTTGATCACGGGAGCAAAATCGCTTGCCGAGTTGTTCAATAAATTTACCGATCAGCGCGTCCGCGTCGAAGAGGACGGAAAGAAATTACTCTGGCACATCGAACGATGTCCGTTGTGCTGGGGTCGGCACGCGCACGAGCCGGTCTGTCACCTCGCGGTGGGGCTATTGCAGGAGGCGTTGTATTGGCTGAGCGGGGGAAAGCTCTTCAACGTGGAAGAGCAGACGTGCATCGCGATGGGGGATAAGATGTGCACGATCGTCATCGATCAATCGCCGATCCTCTAAATAATTTTCCCCAACAAATTTGTTAGCGTTGCGGACTCGGAGCCTTCAGCCCGCAATTTGCAATTCTGTGGAATAATTGACCTCGCCATGCTGAAGGTTATCCTCAATGCTACTAATCTAATTACGCCGTTCAATGAACCGGCGCGCGATCTGCGCATCCAGAACCAGCCGCTGTGGCTTCACCAGCGCAATGTGCTTGCCCCATTCACCACCCGCGAACTGGAGTTGAAGCAGGGACAGCGGATGCCGCCGGAACGCGATGAGACGATCGTGTATCGCGACAATCTGTTCTTCGATGAAGAATACATTCACATGTTCATCGCCGCGGCGCGCAAAAAAGGACGCGCCTGCCGCGCCGCGTTTTCCGCGGACGACCCAGCCTTCAAGGAACACGCGCTCCCGCTTTCCACATCGTACACACCGGCGGGGGGAGTCTTCCTCGCGGATCTTTGGTATTACCCGCGCGGACCTGTTGCGGATGTCGACCCGCTGGTGATCGACCTCGAAGCGCGCGAAGTCGGTTACTACCACGTGCCCACGTACATGGCAGACCAAAGCGGCGACCTGACGTTTCAGGTTCCCTTGCGCGCCTGCCTCGCCATTGACTCGTGGGTGCACGTTTTCATAGCAGACGAAGTATTTGGTCTGTTCTCGCGCGGCGCGCGCTTTGAAAAACGCCTTGCCGAAGAACTTGGTTTCAAACTGCGAATTCTCGCCGGGGCGTTGTACGAGGGGAAACAGGTTCTTGAAAGTTCAGCATTGGTCAAAGTGGGGAAGAATTGCGTGATCGACCCGCATGCCATCATCCACGGGCCGACGACCATCGGCGATAACGTGACCATCAACGCCGGGGTGGTGATCGAAAACTGCATCATCGGCAACAACGTCAACATTTCGCAGGATGTGCAGTTGATGCTTTCCGTTGTGGGCGACGGCGCGTTCCTCCCTTTCCGGACTGCACTGTTCATGACGACCGTGATGGAAAACAGCATGATCGCACAAAACACTTGTTTGCAAATGTGCGTGATCGGACGCAACACGTTCATCGGCGCCGGCTCCACGTTTACCGATTACAACCTCATCCCTGCGCCTCTCCGCGCGCTGGATGGTAAAGGCAAACTCAATTACTCGAACCGGCCGGTCATCGGGAGCGCGGTGGGTCACAACTGCCGTCTCGGTTCCGGGTTGATCGTCTACCCCGCGCGCACGATCGAATCGGATGTGGTGCTGGTTGCATCCAGAGAGAGGCGCGTGATCGACAAAGATGTCCATTACGAGGATAGCGATCATCACAAACTCAAATTTGCCAGCCTGCACAAGCGGTTGTATCCACGGCCCGGCGAAGCGGTAAAGGAATCGTGGTAAAGTCGGATGTCGAGGCCGGTCGAGACATGGACACTTTTGCTTTCATCATTCATCCGATTGACCCGAAACGGGATGTCAGTCGCAAATATCCATTTCTTGGCAAGGTACTGAGCGAACGCCAGATCGATTTCTTCTCCACCTTTTTCCCGCCGGTGTACATCTCTGAGATCGAAGGCATCGCCTCCGAATCCACGGGCAAGCAGATCAAAGGTTGGTTTATTGCCTGCCCCTTCACGCCGCGCCGCATGATGGAATTGCCCGAACGAACGGTGTATCGCAAGATCATTCAAACGGGGCGTCTCGCAGAGAAATTAGGCGCACAAATTTTAGGGCTTGGCGCGTTTACCTCGGTGGTGGGCGACGCGGGAATCACGATCGCGGACGCGCTGGATGTGCCGGTCACGACCGGCGATTCGTACACGGTGATGGTCGCGGTGGATGCGCTCCGTGAAGCGGCGCGCATCATGGACATCCCGTTTCATTCCTCGACGGTGGCTGTGGTCGGCGCGACGGGTGCGATCGGTCAGGTGTGTGCCGAGCTGCTGGCAGACGAAGTATCGTGCTTGCACTTGATCGGTCGAAGGCAGGAAAAACTCGAAGAGTTGCGAGACAGGTTGAAATCTGGAGCGCGAGCCGAAATTAGCGTCAGTACGAAGATGGACGCGCTGGCGTCCGCCCAGTTGATCCTGACCGTGACGAGCGCCATCCATGATGTGATCCGACCGGAATTTCTGCAACCGGGCAGTGTGGTATGCGATGTAGCCCGCCCCCGTGATGTTTCTGCAATGGTCGCCCGTGCGAGAGATGATATATTAGTGATTGACGGCGGAATGGTTGACGTACCGGGTTCCGTTGATTTCCATTTTAATTTCGGATTTCCGCCGGGTAAGGCATACGCCTGCATGGCGGAGACGATCGCCCTCGCGTTGGAAGGTCGTTTCGAAGATTACACGCTCGGCAAACACCTCACGCGGCAGCGCGTGGAGGAGATCGCTTCAATCTGCACGAAACATGGTTTTCGTTTGAGCGGTTTTCGCTCCTTCGAAAAAGAAGTGACAGAAGAACATATCGATACCGTGCGTCGCAACGCAAGACATGCCAGCAGGATGCGTGCGGCGCAACAGTAATTCTGGAGGACGTTATGGGAAAAGCCCGCCTGTTGATCGTGGAAGACGACATTGACATCGGCAACATGTTGAAGATATATTTTGCCGGCATGGACTTCGACGTGGATGTTGCCGTGCGCGGTGCGGATGCGCTGGAAAAAACGAAACACGCCCTGCCGCATCTGATCGTGCTCGATATCATGCTGCCGGATATCGACGGCTATGAGGTCTGCCGCAATCTGCGCACGAACATGCGCACGAGTCACATCCCGGTCATCTTCCTCACGCAAAAAGATGAACGGAGCGACAAACTGCAGGGACTCGAACTCGGCGCGGACGATTACATCACCAAGCCGTTCGACATCGAGGAACTCAAACTGCGCGTGCAAGGCGCGATCAAGCGCGCCGAACGCGAGAGCCTCACCGACCCGCGCTCGGGTCTCCCGGCGGGACGGCTGATCGAGGAACAACTTCGGCGCATCATCCGGGAAAAAGGGTGGTCGTTGTTGGATGCCCGCGTGAACGAGTTCGAACCGTTCAAGGATGTGTACGGGTTCGTGGCAGGCGACGATGTGCTTCGTTTTGCCGCCATGCTGATCAACGAAGTGGTGGATGAAGTGGGAACCGCGGCTGATTTTGTGGGGCACGCCGGCGGCGATAATTTCGTCATCATCACCACCGAGGAGAAAGCCGCCGCGATCAAAGCGCGATTAAAAGAACGCTTCGATAAAGAAGTACAGACCCACTACAACTTCATCGACCGTCAGCAAGGATTCGTGCAAGCGCCCTCAGGAGACGGCTCCACGGTCAAAGTCCCGTTCATGACCATGTCGGTAGGCTTGATTTCGGCGAGCGGTCATTCCTTTGCCGACATCCGCGAAATTACAGAACTCGCGGCAGAAGCCCGCCGATTGGATTCTACGGCTGGCGGATAAGGCGCCGGACGAAGATGTTTGCCGGGCTGGATGTCAGCGTTTGGTTGATCTCGATCGCGCTCGTACTGCTTGCCGTGGTACTGGGTGTGGTTTGGCTGCGCCGGTTGCCCGGGAATTCACCGGCTGTCCTGCAAACGACAGCCTCGCAAAGTTTTTCCCCCAATTCAAATTCGAATGAAGCCGTGATCACGGTTCAACCCGGTGGGCGGGTGGATTACATCAACGAGCTGGCGCGCGAGTGGTTCGGCTTGCGCGAAAGCGAAGAGCCCGAACTTGAACGGCTGGTCCGCAAGACGCGCCCCGCCGAAGATTTCCTGAGCCTGTGCGCCAACGCAGGTCAAAAGCGATTGTCTGTCGCGGGCAAACTCATCGAAGTCACCTCCTATCACGTGCCGGGACCGTATCCGCTGATGTTGCTCACCCTGCGCGGCGTGGAGTTATATTCCGGCGGCGACCAAAATGCCGCAGATACTTCGATGTTGAAGATCCTTTCTGATTTTGGCAGGGGCGTGACTGAAACTCTTGAACTTGAAGAGACGTTGTATTCCATCCTGTTGAACATTTCTCATCTTGTCCCAGCAGACCTGCTTGAGATTAAGGTCTGGGACTCATCCCGCCAGAATCTGACGACGTACATGCTCGGTACGTCCGGTTCGTCGCGGGTCTCGCGCGTTTCTGTTTCGCAGTTTGGCGGGCTTACCGATTTGCTGATCGCGCGGCGCAAACCCATCCTCATCCCCGATACGCGTGCGGCGGAGGTGGATACCGCTCAACGGAACGGCGGGTCGTCTGTCCAATCGTACATCGGTGTGCCGTTGATGGCGCGCAATGAATTCGTCGGCACGCTGGAAGTCGGTCATCTCTCGTCGGGCGTGCTGGGTCAACCCGACCTCGACATGCTTCAATTGGTTTCCTCTCAAGCCGCCTCGAGCATTCATAATGCACTGTTATACGCCGGCGAGAAGAATCGTTCTGCAGAACTCAGCGGTTTGGTGAATCTAACGCAATCCGTCGGCGCGGTGCAGGATTATGCAAGCCTGATGAACCGGCTGGTCGAAAGCATCGCACCACTTTTTGCAGTGGATATTCTCGGATTCCTTCTTTACGATGCGAGCAAGAACTCGCTGGAAGGGCAGATCCCGTTCCAGGGATTGCCTCGTCACATCGTTGAAATCTACCGCACGACGATTCGCCCCGATAGCGCGGCGGAAAAGATCCTGCTCGAAAGAAAGACCCTCTCCACGCACAACGCAGCAGATGACCCTATCTGGAACGAGCTCGGTCTTCAAACCATCGCGCAAGCCGCGAGCTTGCGCGAGTCGGTGCTAGCGCCGATGGTGGCGGGCGATCAACTCGTCGGCTATGTTCAGATCTCGAATCATCGACAGGCGTCGGTTGAATTCTCTGAAAGGGAATTGCGGCTGATCGAAACGGTTGCCAGCCAGGCGGCGGGATTGATCCAAAATTCCTCGGTGGTGGAGAGGGCGCGACAACGCGCGCTACGCGCCGATGGGTTGCGCCGCATTGCTACTTTGTCCTCCTCTGCGGCAACGCTGGATGAAACCTTCCGCCATTCCGTCGACGAACTGGCGCGGTTGCTCAAATGCGATCTCGGTGCATTGTTTCGTCTCGATGAAAAGGACGGCACGCTTGATTTGCATGAGACGTCCGTCTTTGGCGTCACTGTTGACCCAACCAGCCCATTGATGCGCCTTCACATGGACCTGCCCTATCGGACGACCGTTTCAGGGAGCGGAAAGACCTTGTTCTCCGGCAGGTTGAGTTTGGAGAGGAACATCTCACCGGCGTATCTCCTCCTTTATTCGAATCTGCAGATGGAATCGGTCATCGTATCCCCGCTCGCGGTGCGCGAAAAGAGTTTTGGCGAATTGATCCTTGCCAGCCGAAAAACGGATTACTTCAGCAACTATGATCTGGAGGTCGCGCTCGGCGCGGCAGGTCTGATCGCGGAGGCGATCGAATCTGACTCACGCTTTGTGCAAACCGATGACAGCCTGCGTCGCCGCGTCGAGCAGTTGACCTCGTTGGCACGCGTCAGCCGGGAGTTGAACACAGCGACGGATCTGAAATCACTGCTTGAGTTAGTGCGCGAAGAAAGCCTGCGCGTGACGCGCGCCGACTGTGGAACGATCCTGCTCTTCGACGCGAACGATCCCTCGTTCCCGCCTCATGTCTCCTTTTCGATTGGTTGCCCTCTTCCCGAGGTATTCCCGCTGATCGAACGGACCGTTATCGAGACCGGCAAACCGGAAGTGGTCGCTGATTACACCGAGAACGGCAAAGTGCCGATCCATGACGGCGTCATTTCCGCGTTGATCGTGCCCATTGTGCATCAAGGCAAAACGGTGGGATTGATGCACTTACATGCCAGCCAGCCTGACTTTTTCGACTCCGCCTCCCTGGAGATCGCGCAGACGCTGGCGTCTCAAGCCGCCGTCGCGATCGGAAACGTGAAAAAATTCCAGTCGCAACGCGAAAGCGCCGAAGTCCTGCGCCGCCGAGCCGAGACCCTCACGCGCCTTACTGGGATCACGAACGAACTCAACTTCGAGCAATCGTTGGAACAGTTGCTTCGTACGATCTTATCCAGCATGCGCGAAGCCACTCCGTTCCAGGCGATATTGGCAAGCATCTACGAACCCGAAACCGGTTTGTTGCGACGCGTTACCGGCGTTGGTTTTGCTCCTGAGACTCTCAACGAATTGCTGGCGCGAAAACAGCCTCTCTCGAGTTTACAGCAAATGCTCAAGCCGCAGTTCCAGATCAGCCGCTCGTATTTCATCCCCGTGGATCAAGCGCCGATCATACCGAACGATGTGCATCTGGTGACGCTGGATTCAACGAGCTCAGCTGAAAAGTCGTCGAACGCTTGGGATCCAGATGATATTCTCATTTTGCCGCTCGAAGATATGCAAGGGAAGCCGCTGGGGATCATCAGCCTCGATTCGCCGCGCAACGGTTTGCGGCCCGATCGCGCAACAATTGAAACGCTTGAAATCTTTGCCGCGCAAGCCTCGCTCGCCATTGCAAACCACGCGCGCTTCTCTGAATTGCGGACGAAAGCTGAGTCGCTGGCTTCCGGCATGGAACGGCAACAGAGGTTCATCAGCCTCACGCAAAAGGACCTGCCGGTTCTGCTTCGCAAGGACCTCGATCAGACCATTGCGATCCACAACCTCGATCAACGCGGACAACGCGTACGCGCGGGTCTTGCCATCACCGAATCCGTCAGCCGACAGCTGGATGCCTCCTCAGCGCTTCAAGCCTTGGGGCGTGAGACGTTAACTCAACTCGGCATGTCGGTTGCCATGATCGCGGAACTTGCAGTTGAAGGTCCGAAACTGGTGAATGTGCTCGGGAGTGTGCCGCGCGCGACCAGCCCGGAAGCATTGTTCGGGCAAAGGAATCCGCTTCGTGCGTGTTTGCAGAATGGCGAGGCGATTCTCATCCCAAGTTTGGACGAAAACCTCGAGTGGCGCGAAACACCGCTCCTTACCGCGTTACGAGCAAAATCGCTGATCTGCCTGCCGATCAAGATCGATAAACGCACCGTTGCGGCAATGCTGGCGGTCAGCCCGGAGCCGATGGCGTCCTTCACCGACGAAGACCGTCAGGTGTATAACCAGATCGCGCGCCAAACATCCGTCATCCTGCAAAACATCTCGTTGCTCAACGAAACCCGCAAACGCCTGCAGGAAGTGAACCTGCTCCTCGATTTCAGCCGTCAATTGCGCGGGCTGGAAGCGGATCATATCGTCCGATCCTTGTTGGAAAGCGCGCGGCGCGCCTTGCCTGCCGCGCACGCCGGCGTTGTGCTGGTATGGGATGAACCCACCAATCAGCTCTATCCACATGCCGTTTCAGGTTATGCCGATAACGACACCATGAAGCGGATTTCATTTCATTCCGGCGATTCTCTGCCGGGGCTGGTCTTTGAGCAAAAGCGGCCCATGCGCGTGGACGAGATCCAATTCACGCGCGATTACACCTTCTCCACTGAGGAGCAGTTGCTGTACCGCCAAGCCACAGGCGGGCGGTTGCCGGTGTCGAGTCTGTTGATACCCATTCAGACCGGCGACCAGACTGTAGGCGTGCTCGTGCTCGATAATTTCAACACGCCCGCGGCATTCACACCGGAAGATGAAGCCTTGTTGCTCTCACTTTCGCAACAGGTCGGGCTCTCGCTTCAAAACGTCCGCTTAGTGCGGACGACGCAGGAACGCGCAGGGCAACTTGAGGCGTTGACCGATGCGGCTTCGACGCTGGCATCCAGCCTGCAACGAAGCGAATTGATCGCGTCCTTGCTCGACCGCCTCGAGCCGGTGATTCCGTACGACACAGCCGCGCTCTGGCTGCGTGAGCGCGACCGGTTGACAGTGGCGGCCGCCCGCGGATTCCCGGATACCGAACGACGCCTCGGTTTGACGATCGCAGTGGAGGACAGCGCGCTCTTCAACGAAATGATCCGCACCGGGCAGGGGATTCTCGTTGGCGATGTGCGGCAAGACCCGCGCTTTCCGGTGTTGGAAGCGCCGCGTCTTTCCTGGATGGGGATGCCGTTGATTTCGCAAAACGAAGTGATCGGCGTTCTTGCGCTCGAAAAGTGGCAGGCACATTATTACTCGCGCGATCACATGCAGGTCGGCAGGACGTTTTCATCGCAGGCGGCTGTCGCGTTGGAGAATGCACGCTTGTACGAGGAAAGCATCGGGCGTTCCACAGAGTTGGACGAGCGTTCACAGCGTTTGGCGTTGTTGAACCGCTTCTCGTCCGCGTTGGGCGGATTGCTCGACGAAGGTCGTATCTTCCAGCTCACCGCGCAGGAGCTTTTGGATGCCTTGATCGCGCCGCGTGCATCGGTGGTCACGTTCGAGCGCGGCAACCCTGTGTGGAAATATGATATCCCGCGGGCGCGGGTCAAGTTGCCGCAGAAATTGCCCGATGCGCCGATCTTCCATCGTCTGCGGGAATCCCTCGGTGTGTTCATGACCGATTCCGTCGGCGGCGAACCCGATCTAGGTCCTTTGATCAGCTTCATCGGCGCGGGAATGAAATCGTTACTGATCCTGCCTTTGGTGAGCGGCGCGAACTTGCGGGCGATGATCTTCATCCATCAAGGGGAGTCCATCCGCTTCAGCCCGACCGAGGTCGAGTTGGCGCGTACGCTGACGAATCAAGCCTCCATCGCGCTGGAGAACGCGCGCTTGTATCAATCCACGTTGTTGACGGCGGAACGGTTCTCGCTTCTCAACCAGGCAAGTTATGAGGTCGGCGCGAATCTCGACCCGGAACAGATCTACACGGCTGTGCACAAAGCCGCCCAGAGGTTGATGCCGGTCGAGTCGTTCGTGATCAGCCTGCTGGATTCGGACACGAATGAGATCGAGGGCGTGTATCTCATGGATGGAAGCACGCGCGCGCCGGTCACGCGCATCCCGCGCGACAAAGGTTTAAGCGGGCACGTCATCTCGACCGGAGATCCGGTGCTGATTCATGATCGTGAAAAAGCGGAAGCCTTCGGTGCGGTCCGCTTTGGGAAGCCGGATACGCCGTACTCGATTCTTGCCGTGCCGATGACCTTGAGCGGAAAGACCATTGGCATGTTGTCGGCGCAAAGTTATCAATCCAACGTCTACACAGAAGAAGACTTGCAGATCCTCAGCACGCTGGCAAATCAGGCGGCGGTCGCGATTCAGAACGGACGGTTGTTCAAGGAGACACAGCGTCTGGCGCAGGAACTCGAGCAACGCGTGATCGAACGCACCGCCCAGCTACAGCGCGAACAACAAAACACCGAAACCCTCCTGCGCATCCTCACGGAAGTATCGTCGAGCCTTGATCTCGATCGCGCCCTCAACCGCACGCTTGCCTTGCTCAACGATGCCGTGGGCGCGGAACAAGGCACGATCATGTTATTGAATGCGGAGGATAATCTCTTGCATTATCGCGCGGGGTACGGTTACCTGTCGGATAGGGTCTCGGCGGAAGGGCGCGGGTTCACTTTGAAGATCGGCGAAGGCTTGGCGGGCTGGGTTCTCCAAAACCGCGAACCGGCGTTGATCGACGACCTTCTCGTGGATGGACGTTGGGTAAAAACTGCCTCGACATCGCGCGAGCATCGCAGTGCCATCGCCATGCCGCTCCTCGTAGCGGAGGATGTGATCGGTGTTTTGATGGTCTTCCACCGCAAGCCGGGATTCTTCAGCGGCGAACTATTGAATCTGGTGAAGGCGATCGCCGGTCAAGTCGCGGTTGCCATCAATAACGCCCACCTCTATGAATTGATCCGCGATCAAGCGGAACGCCTCGGCAGTATGCTTCGCCGCGAACAAGAGGACGCCAGCCGTTCGCAAGCCATCCTCGAAGCCGTGGCAGATGGCGTGCTGGTGACCGGCGCGAACAACCGCATTTCATTCTTGAACCGTTCCGCTGAACAGATCCTCAGCCTCGAATCAGGAAAGGTGATCGGGCAGACGCTCGATGCGTTCGGCGGATTGTTCGGCAAATCCGCTGGCTCGTGGATGCGGACCATTAGCACCTGGTCGGAGTCTCCTTCTTCGTATCGCGAGGGTGAAACCTTCGCCGAACAGTTGACGCTTGAGAACGGTTTGATCGTGCTGGTGCACCTTGCGCCGGTCATCTTGCAAAACGATTTTCTCGGCACGGTTTCGATCTTCCGCGATATCACCCACGAGGTGGAAGTGGATCGCCTCAAGTCGGAATTCGTCGCCACGGTGAGTCACGAGTTGCGCACACCGATGACCTCCATCCGCGGCTATGTGGACATCCTGCTCATGGGCGCGGCTGGCGCGCTGAACGAGAATCAGGCTCACTTCCTAAAGATCGTCAAAGGCAATACCGAACGCCTCAACATCCTCGTCAACGACCTGCTGGATATTTCGCGCCTCGAATCGGGACGCATCACGCTCTCGCCTCAAGCGCTCGACATGCGCGAGGTGGCTGAAGATATCATCGGCGACGTACTCCGCCGTTCACAAGAGGAAAACAAAGCCGTCGCGCTGTCGCTCGATGCCCCGAAGAAACTTCCGCTCGTATACGGCGACGCAGAGCGCGTGCGGCAGATTCTGGGCAACCTCGTGGATAACGCCTACAACTACACTCCTGAACACGGGACGATCACCGTTCAAATTCACCCGTTGAACGGAGGGCACGAAGTGCAGGTGGATGTCAAAGATAACGGCGTGGGAATCGCGTTGGGCGATCAGGCGCGTGTTTTCGAGCGGTTCTATCGCGGCGAACATCCGTTAGTATTGGCGACGCCGGGAACTGGACTGGGCTTGTCCATCGTCAAGGAACTTGTGCAAATGCACAAGGGTCGGATCTGGGTGCACAGCGCAGGCGTGCCGGGTGAGGGCAGTATATTTTCGTTCACCC
>CAZQES010000122.1:0-12694 GCA_964591425.1 uncultured Anaerolinea sp. | reverse complement strand
GAAGCGATAGCAAAGGGCGTATCGAGACCACCAAACACTGTTATTTGGTTAAATTGTGGTCTCGATACGGCGGCGGTGATTAAGTGATCGACGTCAATGCCAAGACCCGCCGCCTACTCGACCACCAGAAAGGTTGTTATGATCCCCGAAATTACAACCACAGACCTCGCTGAAAAATTGAAATCCGAAGACAAGTTCATTCTGCTCGACGTACGCGAACTCAAAGAGTTGGCGTATGCCAAGATCGAAGACAGCAGGCTTGAGGTCACGCCGTTGAGCCGCTTGGCAGAAGTCGGCACAGACGCGTTGTCAGAGTCTGCAAAATCACAAGATGCCACGATCTACGTGATGTGTCATCACGGCAACCGCAGTGCACAAGTCACCGCGTGGCTTGCTCAGCAGGGTTGGAAAAATGTCTTCAACGTGCGCGGAGGGATTGACGATTATGCGCGGAGGGTGGATTCGTCGGTGGGGATGTATTGAGGATGTAAACAAGTAAACACGGAAATACGTAAACACGTAGACGCAAAAGGAGAGTCTTCAATATTTTGAAGACTCTCCTTTGAATACCTGTCTACTTGTGTACTTGTCTACGTGTTTTCGCGCCTTCACGCTCCATCGAATACGAACTGCCCATCCTTATAAAACAATTCCCCGTCCACAGTAATTTCAGAATCCGTTCGCAGATCACAGATCATGTCCCAGTGGATCGCGGATTTATTTTTCGATCCCGTTTCGGGATAGCCCGCGCCGAGCGCCATGTGGAACGTGCCGCCGATCTTCTCATCGAAGAGAATATTGCCTGTGAATTTGTTGATGTCGAAGTTTGTGCCAATCGCAAACTCGCCGACGTGACGTGCGCCTTCATCCGATTCGAGCATCTTGACAAGATATGCCTCGTTCTTTTCCGCTTGGGCGCGTTCGACTCGTCCGCGGTTGAAGGTCAACTCCGCGCCTTCGACAGCGACTCCGCCGTAGATGGCTGGATACGTGTACTTCACCCAGCCGTTCAATGAATCTTCGACCGGTCCAGTGAAAATTTCGCCATCGGGCATGTTGAATGTGCCTGTTGAATTTTTAAAGACGCGACCTTTGATGGACAGTGACAGATCCACGTTCGGTCCGCGTAGAACTACAAGATTTTTACCCGTCAAAAAGTCAATCGCCTTTTGCTGTCCCGCCGCCGTGCTGTTCCAATATGCGATGGGGTCGTCTTCGTGTGCGTGGACGGCGTTGAAAACAAAATCTTCATATTCCTTCAAACTCATGCCAGCATCTTGTGCATACGCGTCGGTGGGGTAGAGGGTGGTTACCCATTTGAACTTTCCTTCTCCGCCCCGGCGCATCTGGGCTTCGGTGATGACGCTGGTGGCTTTACTTCGGCGCTGGGCTTTTACGGGGTCGATATTTGTGGTGCCGCGCGTGTTCGTCGAAGAGTGGATGCGGATGCGACTCTCGAACTCGTCATACGCCAGTTTGTAAAATGTCGGAACGAAATCGAGCTGCGCGTCGTTGGCGTAGGTGAGGTAAAACTCGTCCTGGCTGAACGGCATCATCCCCGGCAGGGCAACCATCGGGTGCGGATGACCGCCCTTTTCCAAGATCTGGATGAACAACTCGCGTACCAGCGGTTCGGCGGCGGTTGTCGCTTCGATCAGCACGCGGTCGCCGGGCACGATCCGCGTGGAATGTTCCACCAAAACTTTTGCAAATTTTTGAACTCGTGAATCGGTCACAGAAATTCTCCTAAACTTGTTATGAACGCTCGCAAATTATATCATTCCACATGCGGTATACTCATTCTTATAACGAAACATCAATCCAAATCGTTTATTCAAATCGTAAATCCAAAATCGTCAATCGTAAATCGAAATGAAACAACTCCTCCAAAACATCAAAACAGGCAAAGCCGCCATCGAAGACGTGCCCGTGCCGACTCCGCGCGAGGGGCAGGCGCTCGTCAAAGTGGAAGCCAGCCTCGTATCCGCGGGAACCGAGCGGATGGTTGTCGAATTTGCCGAAAAGAGTCTCGTCGGCAAGGCGCGCGCACGCCCCGACCTCGTTAAACAAGTCCTCGACAAGGCACGGCGCGAAGGTGTGGTCAGTACGATGCAAGCCGCGTTCAATCGCCTCGATCAGCCGATGGCGCTCGGTTATTCATCTGCCGGCACAATTGTTGCGCTTGGGAAAAACATGCGCGGCTTCAAGGTCGGTCAACGCGTCGCGTGTGCGGGTGGCGGATATGCTGTCCATGCCGAATACAATGTTGTGCCGAAAAATTTGTTGACGCCTCTGCCGAAAAATGTTGACTTTGAATCTGCCGCGTTCACCACGCTCGGCGCGATTGCCCTGCACGGATTCCGTTTGGCTGAGCCGCAGATCGGCGAGAATGTCGCGGTGATCGGTTTGGGTTTATTGGGATTGTTGACAATTCAAATTGCATCTGCCGCGGGATGTAATTTGATGGGTATTGACCTCGATCCCAAGCGGATCGCCCTCGCTTCGTCCCTCGGACTGGAGGCTGTCTCGCGCCAGCGAGCGGAATCGGCATCTGCCGCGTTCACCGCCAACCGCGGCTTCGATGTTGTTCTGGTCTGTGCCGATACTCCCTCGAATGATCCTGTTGAACTTGCGGGCATCATCGCACGCGATAGAGCGCGCATCGTTGTAACGGGTGCAGTTGGTTTGACGATCCCACGAAAGGTTTACTACGAAAAAGAACTTTCTTTCATCAATTCCCGCTCCTACGGACCCGGTCGTTACGACTCGAATTACGAAGAAAATGGACAAGATTATCCCCTCGGCTACGTGAGATGGACAGAGGGAAGGAACTTTCAAGCAGTGGTTGATCTAATGGAAAGTGGAAAGTTGAAAGTGAAACCACTCGTCACACATCGCTTTTCCATTGAAAAAGCAACGCAGGCGTATGATGTAATTACTGGGAAAAAGAAAGATAACTTTCTTGGTGTAATACTCACCTACCCTCAAGGAAAGAGGAAAGAGGAAAGAAGCGTTACTTTCCCTGCAATCGTAAATCGAAAATCGTCAATCGTAAACCTTGGCGTTTTAGGTGCAGGTCTCTTTGCCAATTCTGTGTTGCTTCCCGCAATCAAGAAAGTGGACGGGGTCCAACTCGTCGGTATCGCCTCCTCGGGTGGACTGCACGCCCAACACGCTGGTAAGAAATTTGGTTTCAAATATGCGACGTCTTCAGAAGATGAGATCATCAACGACCCGATTATCAACGCCGTCGCTATTCTGACTCGACACGACTCGCACGCGGAGTTGGCTGTCAAAGCGTTGAAAGCAGGGAAGCATGTTTTTGTGGAGAAACCACTGGCGATTAATAGTCAACAGGTATCAGTTATCAGTAAACAGTTGCGGAGAACTAATCACTGTTTAATGCTTACGGGCTTCAACCGTCGCTTTGCTCCTCTTGTACAAAGTCTCAAGTCTCAAGTCTCAGGTCTCAGGTCGCCTTTCTATGTTCATTATCGAATAAACGCGGGCTATATCTCTCCCGACCACTGGACCCAAGACCCTAACATCGGCGGCGGACGTATCATCGGCGAAGCCTGTCACTTCATTGACTTCGTCACGTTCCTCATTGGCGCGGCTCCCGTTTCTGTCCACGCGCACGCGTTACCCGACGGAGGCAAATACAGCGAAGATAACGTTTCGATGACTTTCACTTTCCCCGATGGTTCCATCGGCGTTGTGGATTATCTCGCCAACGGCGACAAATCCATTCCGAAAGAACGCGTGGAAGTGTTTTGCGGTGGCATGGTCGCCGTGTTGGATGATTTTGTATCCCTTCAGGTCACGAAGGAAGGAAAGACGAAAGAGGAAAGAGGCGCACAGGACAAGGGGTGGGTAAATGAGTGGAAAGCGTTCGTCAAATCCATTCACGAGGGAGGTGAACCGCCGATTCCATACGAGCAGTTGATCGGCGTGACCCAATCCACGTTTGCGGCGGTGGAGTCAATTCGACAGAACGGAGAAACAATAAAGATCTAAGATGCTGCACACCCAATTTGCAACCACCACCCGCGGGCTTAACCGCGACCTTTTACCAATGCGTTTATATGAAAAAGCAAAACGACTCGGAATATGGAATCCGTCTGAGATCGATTTTAGCAAGGATAAAACCGATTGGTCGAATCTCAATGATGACGAAAAGGATTTGGTCTTGCGTTTACTCGCCATGTTTGTTGCGGGGGAGGAGGCGGTTACGCTCGATCTGCTTCCGTTGATACGTGTCATCGCGCGTGAAGGACGAATCGAAGAAGAGATGTTCCTCACGTCGTTCCTTTTTGAAGAAGCCAAGCACACCGACTTTTTCCGTCGATTTTTGGATGAGGTAGCATCCTCGATGGGGGAAAGCGGGAAGTGGGCTGCGGGTATGGAGCAACTATCCCGTTACCATACCGACAATTACCGCGCCATCTTTTATGATGCGCTCCCAGCGGCTCTTTCTGCTCTTGAGGCGGATTCGACACCTTCGGCTCAAATCCGTGCTTCAGTGACTTACAACATGATCGTCGAGGGTGTTCTTGCGGAAATCGGTTATCACGCTTTCTACACCATGCTCGAACGCAATAACCTGATGCCCGGACTTCGCAAAGGCATATCGTTATTGAAGCAGGACGAGTCGCGGCACATCGGTTATGGCATCTACTTACTTTCGCGGCTAATTGCAGAAAACCCTCAAGAGTGGACAACTCTAGATTCGCAAATGAACAACCTGCTTCCTTCCGCCATCGGTGTGATCGGCGACGCATTTGCCTGTTATGAAGTGGTCCCGTTTGGGCTGGTGGAGGAAGACTTCGTCAACTATGCGATGAGTCAGTTCACACGTCGATATGAACGGTTGGAAAAGGCGAGAGGCGCATCTCTGGTTGAAGTCAATCGAGTAGCGCTGGAAATCGAAGAAGCGTAGCGCGCCGAAAATTTCCGCAATGTATCGTGAGCTTGATGATGTCAATCGTTGAAACATCCAGTCTTTACAAATGATTTGGAGAACAGAATGCGAACACGCGCGGGGATCGTCCTCATCGAAGATAATAAGGTTGCGTTGATCGAACGTCACCGCGCGGGGATTGATTATTTCGTATTCCCCGGCGGCGGCGTGGACGATGGTGAGACTCCCGAAGGAGCCGCGGTTCGTGAGGCGATGGAAGAGTTGGGAGTCGAAGTCGCGGTAAAGCAAAAAGTGGCGGAAATCCACTTCGATACCAGCACTCAGGTTTATTTTCTCGTGGAGCGCGTCTCTGGCGAATTTGGGACGGGTGTAGGAGAGGAGTTCACAGACTCGGACCCGAACGATCCATCGGAGGGGATTTATATTCCAATTTGGATGCCGATTGAGGAATTGCCCCGGCATGAGAATATTTACCCTACAGACCTGGCAAAAATGGTTGTGCAATTCAAAATGAGTGGCTGGGGAAATGAAGTGGTTGTGATCTACGAAACAACGAATTGACCATGTCATTCTGAGGAGCGTAACGACGAAGAATCCCTGACATGACACGCGGGAACCCTTCGTCGCTAACAGCGCTCCTCAGGGTGACACAATGGATCAATTGGGGAACATTATTTTTTCGTTAGCGTCAACCCATTAACGCCGTAAGAAAAACCTTATTCACTCGGAGGAAGAAATGAAAACTCGCTCTGTTCTATTCACGTTGTTTGTCATTGGAATGCTCGCGCTCGCCGCGTGCGGACCGTCGGCTACGGAGGCGCCTCTTTATTACATTGAGCCTGCCGCCGCGACTGAACCGGCAGTGTACGATGAATTTGCGCCGCAGGATCAGTCGGTGGTGAAGGTTGGGGAGGGCGACTCAGCCGTCCCCGGGTTTGAAGCGCTTCCACTTCCCACGAATGCCGCGTACGAGATCGCGAATCCATCGGGCGACCTCACCGTCGTCGAGCGCGCGAACCGCATGATCGTCAAGAATGCGAATATCCGCTTGCTCGTGGAAGATACCAACATCGCGATCGACCGCGCGTTGCAAATCGTGGGCGACGCGGGCGGATACATCGTCAGTTCGCAGGTGTGGTATCAGGATTATTATGGCAACAGTCTGAAGTACGCGTCGGTGACGATCGGTGTGCCAGTGGAGGAGTTCGAGAATGTGATGCGCCGCCTGCGCGGACTGGCGATCGATGTGTTGGACGAAAACGCGACAGGCGAAGATGTGACCGACCAGTATGTGGATTTGCAATCGCAGTTGACGAATCTTGAAGCGACGCGCGCCCGCATTCAGGAATTTTTGAAGGATGCGAAGACGGTGGATGAGGCTCTACGCGTCAACCAGGAATTGGCGAACATCGAGGCGCAGATCGAGCAAATAAAAGGACGCATGAATTACCTCAATGATCGCTCGGCGTTTTCGACGATCACTCTCAACCTTGAGCCTGAGTTCCCCGTCCTGACGCCGACTCCCACCTCCACACCCAAACCGACCGCGACGCCGATCCCGTGGAAGCCTGCGGATACGTTCAACGAAGCAAAAGGCACGGTGACGGTTGTGTATCAGGGCATCGCGAATTTCCTCATCTGGCTGGTTGTGGTGATCCTGCCCATCGTCCTGCCGCCCGCGCTGATCCTGTGGGCGATGTGGAAGTTGTTGACGAGGAAGCCGAAAAGCAGTGAGAAGTGATCGGTGAACAGTGATCAGTAATTGGTAATTTGTAATTGGAGAATTAGAGATTTGAAAACAGGGACGGCGAGGGAGGCGCTGTCTTTGTTGTTGTGTAAGTACCAGATTGAATATCAAAGCCAACTTAAGACTATGGCAACTTAGTTATCTTGGTGCCATAAGAAATAGTGTGAAAACAACCTTGTGTCTAGAATGGTATCTCTTCTTCCGTTGGTACTATCTTCGCCTCTTCAAACCCAATAAATTCTTTCAAATCACTTAGTATTTCTGGCAATAAACTATCATTTTTTACTTCCCAGTTGGTCAAGCGAAACACTTCCCAGCCTTCCTTTCGTAACTTTCGATCCTCTTTCAATCGCTTTGAATATGCAGATTCACTCGCGTCCCATCTTATACCCGACTTAATGGCATAGTGGCTGATATCATCTACTAGAATGGCAAAGCGTTTTTGATTCCAGAATGCAACAAAATCAACGCGATATAGATCGTCCGCATATGCGGACGACTGGGTTCGTAAGTCGGTTTTATTTTTTGAATGCCATTGAATCCAAGCCTGCGGTATTAGCAACGGTGTCTTACTGAACCACATGTTGAATCTTGATGCATAATTTTCAAAAAACTTCCTTTCCCATTCTGTCTGTGAAAGTGATGAAAGCACTGAACGTATCCCATGCTTAGATATTGGCTTGTTTTGTAGGCTTTGCTCTAGTCTTTCAAAGGTGAAGTCTGGGTAAACGTTCCCTCTAATTACTCCAATATCTGATTCATCCTCGAAAAGCACTTTTTGTGTGCCGTGTTCTGGCACAAAGGCAATATGAGGCTTGCGAAGGGAGAATGGTAACCCAGCAGGAAATTGGTATTCAAACAAATCTCCTGCAATGATGAAGGTAGATCCATCTTTAAGGTTAATTGGTTTCCCAGATTTGTGGAGGGTATAACCTAATTTTTCCCCCAGTGGAAATTTGTATGCGTTCAGAGTATAACCGTCTAACGCGAGCCAAGGCATCAGTTCTCGAACTAACTATTGTTGAGTTTCTTCTTTTATCCTCCTTGGGTCAAATACTAATTCAAAGAAGCGAACGAGGTTGGTCTCTGTTCCATCTTTCGGCAAAAGGTATGATTGAAAATGTTCTCCCCATGTAGTGTCGTTGAATCTAATAATATGGCGGTGAGCATATTCTAATTCGGCTTCAGAAGTCGTAAACTCCTGAAAGACATCTAACAGGATATTCCAGTTGTCCTCTGTTCTCCCTACTGTACTTTCTATAACTTCGATGCAGGTTTTAAGCGTTAGTCGTTCCATGCTATTTACTCAATTTCTAATTTAGAGTAATGCGATTTGGATACATTCGTAGTAAATCAGAAAACATAATTTAGGCGCGCTCAGTAAATCCATTCGGATGCTAAACTCTGGATATTATACGCTCAATTTTTAGCTAATTTGCTAAATTCCTTATGACTGCCAAAGCCACCACCGCCCAGAACACGCCGCACGCAAAATTGACCCATTCATTTGCCAGCCACTTCCAGCTGCGGATACAGTTATCGAGTCAATAAAAACTTTTGCACGCGGTTGTTGTACACTTCGCTGATGTAGATATTGCCTGCATTGTCCACCGCGATGTCGGCGGGACCGTATAATTTGCCCTCGTCGCTTCCCAGAGAGCCAAACTCGAATTGAAATTCTCCGTTCGCATCCAAAACCACGATACGGTTGCTCAAGTAATCGGTGACGTAGATATTTCCCGCCGCATCGAGCGCGATTCCGTAGGGAGTGGAAAAGCGAGCGTCGCCGCCTTCTTTGACGGGGACTGGTATTTTGGCGAGGAACTGCCCGTTGCTGTCGAATTTTTGAATGGACGATCCCTGATTGTCTGCAACGTACAAGTTACCGCTTGAATCTATGGCGAGGAAACCCGGGCTGACGAACACTCCATCACCGCGTCCTTCTCCGCCCCAACGTGTGATGAAATTTCCTTCCTTGTCGTATTTTGTGACGAAGAACTCAAGGTCAATCGTGTACACATTGCCTTCACCATCCACGACCAGATCATATGGCTGTGAAATCCCTGCATCGGGGCTGACGGTTGCCCATTGCATGAGAAATCCGCCGCCGCTGTCGAATTTCTGGATGCGCGCATTGCCCACATCTGCCACGTAGACGTTGTCCGCGCTGTCTATCGCCACACCCGCCGCGACTTCATCCGCTTCGTCGGCAGTGAGATTCTCTTTCCACGCAAAGTTAAATTGACCTTCATCGGTACCTAAACTGCCCCACGCCGCCGTGAAGTTTCCATTCCCATCGAGGATGACGATGCGATGGTTGAGCGTGTCCACAACATAAAGATTGCCGAGCGAATCGAGATCGATGTCACTTGGAGTTGAAAACGGAGGCGAGTCGCCTGTAACTTGCCAAAGAAATTGCACGGGTCCGCTTGGTGTTGATGTTGGTTCAATCGTCGGCTCGGTTGTCGGCGCTGGCGGGAGTGTTTCAGCAGGGAGAGTCGCAGGCGGGGATGTCGGCTCTGCGACGCCGCACGCGCTGAGAATCAAAATACACAACGTGAAAATGATTTTGAGTGGGAAAGGAAAATTCATGCGAAACTCCTGTTGTGAATCAAAGACTCAACGCGACGAGTGCAATCATACTCCCAAACGCGCCACACGCGAAATTGACCCAATCATTTGTCAGCCACTTCCAACCGCGTAGGTGAACCGTCTCTGTACCGCAGGTGTGGATGGGATGTTTCTCGGTTTCCTTTTGGTCTTTCGGGCAAAAGTACATGGCTTGCACGGTCGCGCCGAGGAACGAGTCAAAGAGTGAGCCTGCCAAACCAGCGAAAGTGATCAGTAAAAAGAGTGACCAATTAAAAGTAAACAGTGACGCGAGGGCGGCGATCAGCGCGGAGCCTGCCAGCGAGGCGAGCGTGCCGACGAGGGAGATTCCGCCCGAGGTCCCTTTTTCGACGCGCTTGCGTACATCCGTGATCATGCGCGGCGGAGTCGGATTCAAAACTCCCAACTCCGTTGCCCAAGTGTCCGCGTTGACCGCGGCAAGCGAGGCGGCAAATCCGATCCAGCCGACGTTTGATTCGGGATAAAAATAATGGAACAACACGAACGCCGCCGCCAGCCCGCCGTTGCCAAAGACCTGACCCGCGTCGCGCTGGTCACCTTTGGAAAATTTTTCGTTCAGTCCCTGTTTGCGTTTTTTGAAGGCGCGGCTCAACGCGGAGGATGTGAAAAAGAATGTGAGCAATAACACGGCCCACGGAATTCCTCCCAACCCGAAGATGATCGTGCCTAAAAATATCGCCGCGAGCGCGCCGCTCTTGCTCAGGCTGTGTGCGCGATACGCAAGCGAGGCGATGAGGACTGCGAGGAGGAAGCCGTAGAGGAGCAACATAAATACGAAGTACGCAGTACGAAGCACGTATTGCGTACTTCGTACTGCGTAAAAAGGGATTCTAGATCGGCGTCGTCACCAAAAACAATACCGCCATCAAAAACAACAACGCGCTCAATGCGCTCGATACCCAGAGGATCACAGCCAGCGGACGCGTTTTATCCCAGCGATAGTAATACAGCCCGGCGATCAATCCGCTGATGAACAGCAACAAGCTGAGAAGTGGAAGCAGGATCAAGCGACTCGACGCTGTCGGCTCGTTAGGCGCGCCGAACGCGTCGAACCCAAAGGGAAATTGACTCAGCGATGGGATCAGAATCCCCACCCACACGATCAACCCGATGTTGAGGAAGAGTCCGCTCACCCAGAGAAAGCGCGCAACGGGAGTCTGCCATGCTTGAGTCACAATGAACGATGGATAAACCGACACGGGCTCGGCGGGCGAAAGGCTTCCCAGCTCGGTGGCGCGCGCAAACGTGCGGACGAGCGACGCCGCGTCCTTGGGTGAGATGGCGAACACGTGCTTCGATGTTGCGATGAGGATCAGATTTCGTGCGTCGGAGGCGATGAACTCGACGAGTCCCACGTCGGGATGACGGCGCGTGCCTAGCACACCGCCGGGCAGGCGAAAGCGCGGCAACGCCAGCGGAGTTGCCAGATCTGCCGCGGGTCGCATCCACTCGATATCGGTGAGCGGAATATCCTCCACGCGCAATCCCCATAAAACAGCAAGGCTATCGCGGTCAATGTAGTAATCTGCCCGTAAAAGCGAATAAGCGCGATACCCAAAAAACGGAATCGGCGCGAAGGCGATGATGCCGATCAGTAAAAAATTTACGAAGGTTGGTCCCACCGATGCGCGTGTGAGATTCCAAAACCCCCAGGCGGATGTACCAGCCAGCGCAAGGAGGATGAGTCCATGCACGATTAAGCCGAGTCGCTTGGAGGGAGGAAAATGTCCGATCTTGGTGATGTTCATATATTGGAGATTTACAATTTGATATACAGATCACGTATAAATGCAGTCTTGGGATTCGCTACGTTTACGATGATCACTTGTTTCTGGTCTGACTGAAGTTGGTGACTGTATCTATTTCTTATTATCCAGTTTGATCTTGAATATTCCTCGCCTTGATAACCATATGAGTAAGTTATCTTCCAGTTGCTACCGTAATATTTCGATTCGGTAATTGTCCCGTCAGCTTCAACTCCGCTCTTGAAAGTGTTATTGATTAATTTAATGCGCCAGAGTAACAGAATAAGTGATGCGAATGCAATTGGCGTAATAAGATATATCAAATCTTGAGGATTTTCCTGATTTGACACCATTGGAAACAGAAAATATAACACTCCAAAGACCATTGGAATTAAGAAAGAAATGTTTGAAACATAGTCTGTGCGAATAATTTTTTCGAGAGAGATTTTCATAGGCTATCGATAATTTTCGCTATTGGGATTAGTTTGACTTCTTTCGCCTTACGCGTTTTCAATTCTACCATCCCCTCTTTCAATGCCTTTTCTCCCACCGTCACGCGGATGGGACAGCCGATCAGATCGGCGTCGTTGAATTTGACTCCCGCGCGCTCATCGCGGTCATCGAACAAAACCGAAACGCCCGCGTCCTGCAAAGTTTTGTGAATCTCATCCGCTTTGGCGCGCGTATCCAACTCCTTGCCGGGGATGTGCATCAGATACACATCAAATGGCGCGGCAGGATGGGGGATGGTCAAGCCTTTGTCATCGTGATGCGTCTCGGCTAGGGCGAGCAGGATGTTTTCGAAATTGTGTTCGTTGCCGCTTGTCAACAAAATTGCCGATTTAACCGACAGTGGACTTCCACACTCTGCGCACGGATCGCCCGCTTGTGCTCGAATCAAATCGGCAATGATTTCTGATGAGTAGTCTCGTCCGTAATTCGTGTTCTTGAGATGAAAACCCGTCTCATTCGCACCTGCCACCAGATTCGGCGACTCTGGAATTAGATCATCCACGACGATCAACGCGTCTTTCAGCCCGATGGCGGACGCGTATCCCGCAACCGCACCAGCTCGTTCAATTTCCTCCACCCTCGCCGCGCGGATATCGCCAACCTGCGCTTTCAACTTTGCCTCACTCAACTGCATGTCCCCACGCACGACAACGAAAACAAATTTACCGTCGTCCACGCAGGTGTGCATCAATGCTTTGGCGGTTTGTTCTTTTTGAATGCCTAGAAAATTCGCAAGCGATTCGATGGTATTACAATCGGGTGTCGCGATTTTTTCAAGAGGTAGGGACGGAGCATGCTCCGTCGCTACAGGTTTCATAAAACGAGCATATTCGATTCGTTCCGTGTACTTACAGGACGAACAACGTGCGACTTCAATATCACCCGATTCAATGGAGAAGAAGGTTTCGCTTTTGCTTGCGATCGTGGATAGTGATGTCAATGACTTTTCAGATAACTCACGCAAATGATTGATCGCATATTCGCCCAACTTCGTCGGCACATTCTCGCGCGTCAAATACCCGGCGCGTACGAGGAAAGAGAATCCCTCCGTCCGCGCGTTGTTCGGCGCTTCGCGTTGGGTCTGGATCTGCAGGTCGCGATATTTCATGAGATACAGTTCCCCCTCTCCTTTAGGAG
>CAZQES010000121.1:0-12881 GCA_964591425.1 uncultured Anaerolinea sp. | reverse complement strand
GCGCGACGTCGTAATACACCTCCGGGTTAATGAACACCGCCCCGACGACGGCTTCTTCGGCTTCCCGGCTGTGAGGCACTGCCGTGGAACTGGGCGTGGCGGGGACGGTGAGGTCTTCAGTCTGATAATCGGTCATTTTTTCTTTGGTTTTTTCGGCTTGTCGGGCGCATCGTCCTCGGATTTGTTTTCATCGGGTTTGTCGAAATCGATCTTCTCGAGAAAATTTTCGAAGACGGACAAACGCTCGACTCCTTCTTTTGTGAGGGGAGCTGGTTCGGCTTTGGGAGGCGGAGCCGCACTTTCGGCGACTTCCTCCTCAGGGACGATGCTTGCCGCTTCCATCACGCTCGGGTGGACGTAGATCGGCACGTGCGCGCGGACGGAAAGCGCGATGGCGTCTGAGGAGCGCGAATCGATCTTGAGTTCCTTGCCGTTCAGCTCAGCAATGATCGCGCCAAAGTAGGTGTCGTTTTCGAGTTTGACAATTTCGATACGCGTGATGCGCGCGTTGAACGCGTTGAAGATATTTCGCAACAGGTCGTGTGTGAGCGGACGACTCACTTCCACTTCTTGCAGGGCGATGGTGATCGCCTCCGCTTCGTACGGACCGACCCAGATGGGGAGGTAGCGATCCGAGTTGACCTGTTTGAGCACAACCAAACGGTTGGGCGTCATCAGATGCACGCGGACGCTGTCAATTTGCACTTCGATCATGTTATTCATAGGAAACTCCGGGCTTGTTTTCTAGTATAGCATAATCATCCCATCATGTCATTGCGGATAATCCGTCATTGTGAGGAGGAGCGGAGCGACGACGAAGCAATCCCCACCCCGTTGTTGGAGATTGCTTCGCCACTACGTGGCTCGCAATGACAGAATGGTTATGTTGCCAGAAAAATGAAACGAGACTATAATGCGGTTCTCTCATTCGGGGCGTGGCGCAGCCCGGTAGCGCACTTGCATGGGGTGCAAGGGGTCGGAGGTTCAAATCCTCTCGCCCCGACTGAATTAGTTCCTGCGGCAGTTCAACTGCCGCAGGAACTTTTTTTCTCTTTTATTGCCGTCTAGCGCATGGCGCTGAGAGCGCCAGGGTCGGACGCTTCGCGCAAATCCTCTCGCCCCGACTGAAAAGAGACTCCAATTCGGAGTCTCTTTTTTATTGAGTCTTGGTTTGCGCGTAGCGCATGGCGCTGAGAGCGCCAGGGTCGGACGCTTAGCGAAAATCCTCTCGCCCCGACTGAATCAGACCTCACAGGTCTCAAAGACCTGTGAGGTCTTTTGTTACGGTTGTCATGCTGAGCGATAGCGAAGCATCTCTGACGATGTTATCCGAGATCCTTCGCTATCCCTCAGGGTGACACAACGATGAAACTCGGCTAAAATCCACCCAACAAGCGAGGCCTTATGAAGTCAGGATGGCAAAAATACCTGCTGTATGCAAGCATTGTCATTGTTGGGGGATTCATTCTTTTTGAAACCCTTCGACTGAAAAATACTGGCTTTGAAGGCAAGTCTCTGTGGGATTGGATGGAATTGTTAATCATTCCTGCTGTTTTGGCTGGCGGTGCATTTTTTCTAAATCGCTCAGAACGGAACACTGAACGTGAAATTGCTGCTGATCGCCAAAAGGAAGCCGCCCTTCAATCCTACCTTGATCGAATGTCGGAATTGTTGCTTGAGAAGGATTTGACAAGCAAATACCGAAGTAAGAAAGAGCGAAATAAATACAATGTTGCAAGAATACGGACATTGACAGTGTTGCGAAGTTTAGATGGAAACAGAAAGGGATTTGTAATTAATTTTCTTAATGAAGCTAACTTAATACGAACAGCTGAGCCAATTGTTGACCTGGATGGTGCTGATTTACAAGGGGCAAATCTGCGAATGGCAAATCTAAATGGGGCAAATCTGAGGAATACGAATATGCAGACTGCAATTTTGCAGGATGCCTCCTTGAAGGAGGCAAATCTTGAGTACGCAAATTTATTCAAAGCAAACTTATATCTTGCCTTCCTGCAGGGCGCCAATCTGTATGTTGCGAACCTGCGTTCAGCAAGATTGGGTTTTGCAAGCCTCGACAAAGCAATATTGAAAGCCGCTTTTCTGGAACATGCCAATCTTCAGAATGCATATTTGAAAAATGCAAATTTGCAATTAGCAATCCTCACTGGCGCAAATTTAAATTTTGCCGATCTGAAGGGTGTAAATTTGCAAGGGGCACGATTATGGCAAGCAAACTTAGAAGGTGCAAACCTTGAAGAAACAAATTTGATGGAAGCAGAGGTAAGTTTACAACAACTAGCAAAAGCCAAATCCCTCAAAGGCGCAACCATGCCCGATGGCACAATCCACGAGTAGCATTAACCCCTTCTGATAATCCTGCTTGCCTTCCCTCCCTGCTTCGATTATCCTTGTGCGTGGGAGTGGTTAGGTCCCGGTGGGCTTCCTGGTCTTCAAAACCTGTGGCGGGTCGCGTTGCGGGCCGCGGTGGGTTCGACTCCCATCCACTCTCGCCTAGTTTGACCATGTCATTCTCCCGAAGTGCATCGGGACGATGTGAGCGAACGAAGCGCCACGAAGAATCTCCCACACGCTAATCGAGACTCTTTGGTCGCAACAAACACTCCCTCAGAGTGACACAACGACAACAAGGAAACCATGTCCATCCCTGAAATTGAAATTCTCACCAGTCACGTATCCCGAATCTTCCGCATTGACGATGTCACTGCGGGCGACCCGCGCGAATGGATCGTCCGTTATCGCGGGCAACTGCTCAACGAAGACACCGTCGCTGCGTATGACCAACTCGCCGATGCGATTCGCGGGTTCAACCTCACCCCGCTTTTCCGAAAAGGCGACGATGGAAAACAAGTCATTTTTCTCGTGCAAAGCCTCGCCACGCCTCGGATGAATACGCGCGTGTACATCAACATCATCCTTTTCATTCTCACGGTTATCAGCGTGATGTTGACCGGTGTCGAGATCCCTCCCGAGGCGATTCCATCAGACGGATCGTTCCCGTTTTCATATTTGCTTCTCAACCTTCTTACGGGCTGGCCCTTTGCGTTGAGCATGATGGGCATCCTGTTCGCACACGAAATGGGACATTACATCGCCTGCCGCATTTACAAAGTCCCCGCCACGTTACCGTACTTTTTGCCCGCGCCGCTTCTCAGTCCGCTGGGGACGTTTGGCGCGTTCATCGCCATGCGCGGTATTCCAAAAAACAAGCGCGTGCTATTTGACGTGGGCGTTGCGGGACCGATTGCCGGGCTGATCGTCGCGATTCCAGTTTTGTTCATCGGGCTGTCACTATCCGAGTTGGGTCCAATTCAACAGGCGCCTGCGGGCATGTCTGGTTTCCTCGAAGGGAATTCGATCTTTTACCTGCTTTCGAAATACATGGTGTTCGGTCAGTTGTTGCCGGCACCGAACAGCACCGGCGGACTGTCGCAGGCGATGTATTGGTTTCGCTATTTCTTCACCGGCGCGCCGATTCCCTTCGGCGGCATGGACGTGCAATTACATTCCGTGGCGTTGGCTGGCTGGGCGGGATTGCTCGTCACCGCGCTGAATCTCGTCCCTGTGGGAACATTAGATGGCGGGCACGTCGCGTACGGTCTGTTCGGTGACAAAGCGCGGAAGATATTTCCGTTTGCCATCGGTGCGTTGATCGCGTTGAGCGTGCTGCCGTCCGTGCTGACGTTGTCATTTGAAAATTTCAACTTTAGCTGGGTGCTGTGGGTCTTCATCTTGTACTGGCTGGGCAACGTCCGCATAACGCCGCTGGACGATATCACCGAACTCGACGGTGCAAGACGTGGGCTCGGCTTTATCATGTTGATTGTATTTATTCTTCTGTTCACCCCGATCCCGATGGTGGCGTATTAAGAAAATTTGTCATTGCGAGCGAACGTTAGTGAGCGAAGCAATCTCCCTCATCGTGTTGGAGATTGCTTCGTCGCCCTGCGGGCTCCTCGCAACGACATGCTGAAGTGAGTTACTTGATGCCGATCAGAAAAATCCCCGTCGTACTTTTATCGCTCATTCTTGTCATTTCCGCTTGCACGCCAACCACAACCGATTCGAATACCCTAACACCGCGTCCCAGCGCGACGCTAAACGCGTCAGATGCGAAAACGCCGACGCCTGCGGCGAGTCAGTTGGGCGTGGAGGAAGAAGCGTTGCGCGGCAAGCAGGTCAACGTGTGGCATCCGTGGTTTGGCGCGGAGGCGAGTCTGTTCGAGTCGCAAGTCGCAGAATTCAACACGGAAAACGAATTGGGAATTGTCGTGCTTACCGAATCAAAAAATAACTACAACGAAATTTTTTCGCAAATTTCTGCCGCGTTGGACGAATCGAACAATCCGCAAATTGCGATCGCGTTGCCCGAACACGCACTCGCGTGGGATGCGGATGTACTCGACCTGAATCCGTATGTGCATGACCCTGAATTCGGGATGAGCGCGCTCGATATGTCTGATTTTGCGAATGTGATCTGGCGGCAGGATGAAGTGGATGGAAAACGATTCGGCGCGCCCGCGCAACGGACGGCACGCTTCATTCTCTACAATTCAACTTGGGCGCACGAACTTGGATTTGATTCGCCGCCCGAAAATTCCTCCGAGTTCGAAGCGCAGTCATGCGCCGCACACACCGCGCTCACCGGCGATTCCGATCCGAACAACGATTCGCTCGGCGGCTGGTTGATCGATTCGAACTCAACTACCGCGCTTTCGTGGATGTTTGCGTTCGATGGCGGCGTGCAAGAGGAAAGTGGTTATCGTTTTCTCGCGCCGGGCAACATTGACGCGTTCAAGTATTTGAAAACACTGCAACAAAAAAGTTGCGCGTGGGTGGCTTCGCCCGACCTTTCAGTGTCTGACCGTTTCGCCGCGCGGCAGGCATTGTTCGCCACCGCGAGCCTCGAAGATTTCCCCGATCTCTCGCGCGCGTTTTCTGCCGCGAGCAACCCCGATGAATGGATCGCCTTGCCCTTCCCCGGCGCAGAGCGCGACGCGCTCGTTGTCTACGGCTCATCGTTCATCGTGTTCAATTCGGATGATGAGACTCAACTCGCCTCGTGGTTGTTCATCCGTTGGATGCTCTCCGCGGAGAATCAAGCGGAGTGGGTGAGGAGCACGGGACTCTTCCCGCTTCGCTCCTCCGTGTTAGACCTGCTCGCCGATTATTCAACGGATCATCCGCAGTGGGCGGGGGCGGTGGAATATCTTTCGGAAGGCGATGTCACACCGCAACTTTCGTCTTGGCGGCTCGTACGAATCATGTTGGAAGACGGATTCCGTGATATGTTTGACACCATCCGCCACCCCGATCTGACGGAAGGGCAGGTGCCGGTGATCTTGAGACAGATGGACGAAACGGCGGAGGAGTTGTCGAAATAGTTTGTGTAGAGCGAGATAGTATCTCGCTCTACGGAAGGAATTTGAATATGCCCGAATCACAATACCGCGCGCGGCAGGTTGCCGCAAAGACTCACGAAGTCGTGGAATACGATCACGATGAGTCCAAGCCCGGCAAGCCGTTGCACATCATGGTGCCCGGCGGATTGGTCGCGTTGGGGGCTTTGGGAACGATCATCCTCATTATGTACCTGACCTGGTTTGAAACACAACTCAACCAAGGCACGGGGTTGGTCTTGATCGCCCTACTGTTTCCGTTTTATGTGGGCGGCGTGTTCCTGTTCAGTTATGGATATGAACTGTATAACCTGCCTCGCGCCCTGCGACTGACAGCCATCATCGTTTTTCTCACCTTTGCGGCGGTCGTCATTATCGCGGTGCTGGCATTGGTGTTGTTCGGCGGAGGAAAACTTCCGAGCGGATCGTCGAAGCGCGGGTCTTCGAAAGGCGGTTCCGGCGGATCATGGAAATCGAGTTCGTCTTCCGTTGCGCCAAAAGTGACGGCGAAAAGTGTGCCGTCAACTCCCTCCGTAAATAGTTCACGTGGATTTGATGTTGGAAATGTTGTTGTATTGGGCGGCGGGCGAACTCACACGCGCGAAGTGACCAAAGAAGTCGTCAAAGAAGTGGAAGTGCCTGTTGCGCCGCGCTCCATCAATTGCCCGAATTGCAACCGGGCGTATGTGCCAGCCGAGGAGAAATATATTTGTCCCAGTTGCGGCGCGCCGACGCCGCAGGAGTTGATCGAGGAGTCGGAGAAGCCGAGGGAGAGGGGTGGTGGAAAGTAGAACGTGGGGGATGAAACAGAGGAAAGAAGAAAGAGGATATAAAAAATCGGAGATTGACTCATGAAACTCATGTACATCAACGGCGAATTCACAAAGGGTAAAGCGCAAGGCGAGATCGAGGTCACGAATCCCGCGACGGAGGAGGTGTTGGACTCTGTCCCGCGTGGGACGCCTGAAGATGTTGAATCCGCTGTCCAGTCGAGCAAAGAGGCGTTCAAGTCGTGGCGGAAGATGGGCGCGAACGAGCGGACGAATCTCCTGCACGAAGTCGCGTCCAAGGTGAAACATCATAAAGAAGAGCTTGTCCATTTATTGACTCTCGAACAAGGTAAACCAATTTCTGAAAACGAAGAAGAGTTGGAATGGGTGGCGAACACGTTCGATTATTACGCCGAGTTGGGGCGGCACGATCGCGGACGGGTGATTCCGCCGGGCGAACATTCGCAATTCAATTTTATTTTGCGCGAACCGTATGGCGTGGTGGGGTGCATCGTGCCGTGGAATTTTCCGCTGTTGTTGATGGCATGGAAAGTCGCGCCCGCGCTCGCGGCGGGGAATACCGTAATTATCAAACCTTCGGAGATGACTCCGCTCACCGCGTTGTACATGGCGGAACATTGTTTCGATCATCTGCCTGCAGGTGTTGTAAATGTCGTCACTGGCTTCGGCGCGGAAGCAGGCGAGCCGCTGGTTAAACACGCCGATGTGCCCGTGATCGCGTTCACAGGAAGTTTGGCGACGGGTCAACGAATCGCGTCACACGCCGCGCCGATGATGAAGAAATTGCATCTCGAACTCGGCGGCAAAGATGCGACCGTCATCGCCGAAGATGCTGACCCCGAACTTGCGGCGAAGGCTGTGGCATACGCTGCGCTCATCAACGCGGGTCAGGTTTGCACAAGCACCGAGCGGGTTTACATCCCGAAGCCGAAAGCAAAACAATTCACCGAAGCGATCGTCGAGCATGTGAAGTCTCTGCGACTCGGTCCCGGACTCGAATCAACAACGGATGTCGGACCGATGATCGGCGATTCATACCGCGCGAAAATTGAATCGCACGTGGAGGAGGCGCGTGCCCGTGGAGCGAAAGTCCTCACGGGCGGTCAACGACCGAAGAATTTATCCAAAGGTTGGTATTACGAGCCGACCGTGTTGACCGGCGTGGATCATACGATGCTCATCATGCGCGAGGAGACGTTCGGTCCCGCCGTGCCGTTGATGGAATATACATCGTTTGAACAAGCGATTGATTTGGTGAATGATAGTCCGTATGGCTTGGGCGCAGTCCTGCTTTCAGAAGATCCGAAAAGAATCAAAATGTTCTTTGAGGATGTGAAAGCAGGGACGATCTGGATCAACGACCCGCTGACCGACAATTACGCCGGTCCGTTCGGCGGGATGAAGTACTCCGGCGGCGCGCGCGAACTCGGCATCGAAGGCCTCGACCAGTTCCGCGAAACGAAGCACGTGCATTGGGATTTCAACTTTGAGGATAAGTCGTATTGGTATCCGTATAATCGGTAATGTCATTGCGAGTGGCACCTCGCGCCACGAAGCAATCTCCTCGCAGGGTAGGGGATTGCTTCGGGCTATCGCCCTCGCAATGACGAGCGATGCCTGTGGTAAAATTTTGCTCGCACGCGGGAGTCGCCAAGTGGTAAGGCATCAGCCTTCCAAGCTGATATTCGTGGGTTCGAATCCCATCTCCCGCTCAAGATCAGTGAGCAGTGATCAGCTAGTCAGTTATCAGTAGAAATAACTGCCGCACTGACTACTGATCACTGATTACTTTTTCACTGAAACCGGGGGCCCATGGCGCAGTGGTTAGCGCAGGCGACTCATAATCGCTTGGTCGCAGGTTCGAATCCTGCTGGGCCCACTTACGATTGACGATATTGATTTACGAGTGTGCCGCGCGGAACTGCGGCATTTTGTGTTAAGATGCTGGGGTAAAATAAAAATTCCTATGAAAAGAATCGCAATAATCGTTATCATTTTCGGGAGTCTCTTAACCTCTGCTTCCCTGCTTGGGGATTTTATCGGGTTGGGACGACGCGGCGAGATCGGCGCCGCGCAAATTCTTGGAGTGGATATGGGTGTGGGGCTGATCCTTTTGGGAGTCGGCTTACTGACTTGGAAGCAAACCGGGAATCCGGTGGGAAGCGTGAATCCGCTCAGTCTGCTCCGTCGGGTTTTGGATCTTCCTCCCATCTTTTGGGTGGTCATAAGTTTTGTTGCTGTGTATCTCTTCCTGTTCGTTTCCCCCATGTTCTTTTCCAAACCCTCCATTAACTATTTCACGAAATACATACCTGATGCCTATGTGACGCACATCGGCTTTGATATTGACATGACCATGGGTCGCGTGGGCAGGTGGCTGGCGACGGGGAACTCGCCGTATCAGGACTTGTATTTTTATTCCCCGGTCACGCTGATCCTCTTTGCGCCGCTCCTCATTTTGGGATATCCGGCGTATTACAAACTCAGCACGATCGTTACAGTGATCGCGTTCATTGCCAGTTCGTTGATCCTGCCGCTTTTTTTATCCCGAAAAAAGAATTTGGCAATTCTGTTGCTGTTGTTTCTCAGCGGCTTGTTTTCGTACGGGTTTCAATTCGAACTCGAACGGGGACAGTACAATGTCATTACGTTTGCGCTGGCGCTGTTCGCCATCTATCTGTTCCACTATCACGAGCGGTTGTGGTTTTACGCATACCTGTTTTTTTCTCTTGCCATTCAACTCAAGATCTATCCAGTTTTTCTGATAGTGATGTTCATCCGTGATTGGCGCGATTGGAAGAATAACCTCAAACGCATTGCGGGACTGGCATTTATCAACTTTGCGCTCCTGTTCGTGCTGGGGTACCGACTTTTCCTCGACTTTGTTAGGAATCTGACCGGCGTGCAATTGGATTTCCAAAGTTCACGCCGCGAAGACTTGTCCATCAAAGGGTTCGTGCTCGACTTGACTACGGACATATTTCCCTCGTTGGCTCAACACACCGCATTGATCGAGGGACTTTTCCTTGCGTTGTTCGTTCTCTGCCTCGTTGCGGTGATCATCGCTGACTATCGTCGTAAACGACGAGGATGGAATCCGCACCTCTTGTTGATCGCTAGCATTGGCATGCTTATTATTCCCTCCGCCAGTGTGGATTACAAACTACCCCTGCTCATCGCTCCGCTTGCCATCTTGCTTTCTGACTTGGAGTCGGCAAAGATGATGGTACGGAAAATCATCTCGGTAATTCTGGTTCTCATCGCTTCGACCGCGTACTGGTTGACCCTGTATCCGTTTACGGTGAAGCCATTTCTCCTTTCAAGGAATTTTCCTGCATTGTTCATCTTGCTTCTCTCAGTGACAGCCTTGTACTTTATAACGGCAAATTCAACCAACAATTCTGAGATTGCCGAAACACAGGTTCGCTCATGAGCGTGTATTTCGCTACCTTCACGACCTTCCTTGTAGCCCTTGCCTTCCTCCGCCTCATGGATTTTTTTGCCCATCGAGGATTCATCGAAGGGCGGCTCAGCCGAAAACTCATTCACATCGGAACGGGTCCGATCTTCGTGCTGTGTTGGTTGATGTACCCAGAGGTGGAGATCTCCCGCTGGCTTGCCGCGCTGGTGCCATTGGTGATCACGCTTCAATTTATGTTGGTGGGGTTGGGAGCGATCAAAGATGATGCGGCGGTCAAAGCGATGACGCGAACGGGTGATCCGCGCGAGATTCTGCGCGGTCCGTTGTTTTATGGGATCGTCTTCGTGGCGATGACGTTGATCTACTGGAAGGATTCGCCGATCGGCATCACCGCGTTGATGATGATGTGCGGCGGCGACGGGATCGCCGACATCGTCGGGCAGCGCGTCAAATCTCCACGGTTGGGCTGGTCGCCGGAAAAGAGCGTTGCCGGCTCCATCAGCGTTTTCGTCGGCGGCTGGTTGTTGACTCTGCTCCTCTTCGGCATTTACATCTGGTTCGGCGCGTTCAGCGGACCCGTGACTCGTTTTCTATTGCCCGTCACGTGGGTTGCGCTAGGCGCGATGCTGGTTGAGTCACTGCCCTTCAAGGATATTGACAATATCACGATCACCTTAACCTGCATCGGGATCGGTTATCAAGTTTTTCCGATCTAGCGCGTGCCAGTAATTTCGAGGAGGGATTCGGCCAATTGCCGTGTGAAAACTTTCTTCCCCTGTTCGTTCAAGTGTAATGTGTCTGAAAAAAATTCAGGGGGCATCACCTTTTGATCGAAATCCAGGAAAGGAACGTTGTTCTTCTTCAAATAGTCGTTCAAATCCTGGACATAATCATCCAGCTCGCTTGGACGCGTGGCTGGATCGTAGTATCGCAGGATCGGCATTCGCACCAGCACGAGTTGTATGCCATTTTCCCTGCACAGGCGGATGACCTCCGGAAGAAATGTAGAATCAACCTGCCCTTCGAAATCGAGCGCTTCGTCCGAGTAGAGGTAATCATCCGCCGCACCGATGGCGTCGCTGAGGAAAGTGACATCCAGATTGCTTTCATCGAACACTGCTTCCATGGCGTAATCCATGCAGGTCTTATCGCAATCCAGCACGGCATTTCCAAGCGGATAACGGATGTAATGATCAAGGCTTTGGCGGATAGTCCAGCGCGAACCATACAGCGGAAAATTACCTTCGAAGAATTTTTCCAACGAGCTCATTTGATTGATATACGCCCGCTCGATCAATAATGTATCCTCGGGCGAGGCAAACTCATCAATTTGCTCGAAGTACCTGCCGGTGACGCGGTAGCCGGGCAGGGTCATCATCGTATCGCGAAAGAACACGACCAGATATTTTGGCTTGTGTTCGGCGACGACGATGTTGTTTTTGATCATCAAATACCAAATCGTGGAGGCTGTACCGGGCAGGCTGACCAAAGTGGTCTTCTTTTTCAACTTCTCTGCAACAACATCTTCATCCACAGCAGGACCAAGCATCGAGTCGCCCAAAAGGAATATCTCGGGTTGTCTCTCATTGAGGAGATTGATATAGGTCGTTCTGACGCGCTCGTCGAATTGCGGACCCACAGCTCTTGGGTACGGCGTCTGATAACGAACGGGAATGTAGAATGACAGGAAACCCAATAGTAGGGTAGAGGTGATGAGATAATTCCGAAAGGCTTTCATGGTCAATTCTCGATCAGAACTGGAAATAGATAAAATCGGGCGTGGACGAGTTGACGTAGACGAAGATCGTCGCCGTCGCCAAGGCATAATAGAACGAATGGAGGAGAGAGGCTTGCTTCACGTATCTGTCCAAAACCATCTTCGCGATCATGGGAATCGAATACACAGCCGCAATCGAAAGCCCGATCAACGCGACGCCCTGCTGTTCACGCGAACCGAAGAACGGATTGGAGAAAACATTCGCGACCCAATCCAGCGACGGCGCGGCGAACAATAACCAGCTAAAAACAATAAAACCGAACATCACCAGCCACGCAATAATTGTTTGTGCTAAATTGTTCGGTTTCCAATTGCCTCCCAAGCCGAGCGTTTGATACACGACGATCAAAACTCCATACATCGCGCCCCAGGCGAGATACGTCCAGCCCGCGCCATGCCAGAGTCCGCTGAGGAGCATGGTAGCCAGTGGGGGAATTGCGAGGATGCTCCAGTTTGGCAAGCGAGATTGCCTCGCGAGTAATCGCCGAACGGGGAAGAAAACGTAATCGCGCAGCCAGAACGAAAGCGTGATGTGCCAGCGGTTCCAAAAATCGGTTGGCGTCAGTGAAAGATATGGCGATTTGAAATTTTCAGAGGTGTCGAAGCCCAGCAAATAAGCGACGCCTCTCGAAAGGTCGGTGTATGCGGAAAAGTCCGCGAGAATTTGCAGGGTGAACCCTAGCGCGCCGGTGATGGCAAGCAGAATGGTCGGTTCCTCCAGGTGAAAAATTCGTTCCGTAATTGAGCCGACGCTGTTTGCGACAACCAGTTTCTTGAACAGCCCCGTCAAGATCAACTGCCACGCCGAATAAAAATATTCGGGCTTCCAGGTCCGCGTCGCTTCGATCTGCGGCATTAGCTTCTGCGGGCGGTCGATGGGACCTGCCACGATCTGCGGGAAGAACGAAACGTACAACGCGAAATCGATAGGGGAATGGGTCGGTTGAAGCATGCCTCGCGACACATCGATCATGTAGCCAAGTTTCTTCAAGGTGTAAAACGACAAACCAGTGGGTAATGCTATCCGTGTGAAGAAGAAATCATTTTGCATTCCCAAACCGCTGGCAATTCGGGCAAGGTCGTCGCTGAAAAAATTGTAGTATTTGAAAAATGCCAACACCCCAAGGTTGAGCAGGAGACTGAACGACATGAATAAACGCACGCGCGATCTGTTTTCGCTCATCCCTTTCGCGAGGAAAAAATCAATGAGCGTTGAAATGCCAAGCATGAAAGCGAGCCACGGTTCCACCCAGCCGTAAAAGTAATAACTTGCAATGACGAGGATGACATTCTGCCAGCGCTTCTCACGCGCAAACCAATACAACGCGAAAACAGCTACAAAGAAAAGCCAGAACGTCAGGGTGGTAAAACTCATTTTTCTTCGTCGTCCTTTTTCAGAATCATCACGCGAAAACTTTCCGCATACTTCATGCCTTTGTCTTTCGCTTCCTCCTCCGCCCATTCGGTCATCC
>CAZQES010000120.1:0-12970 GCA_964591425.1 uncultured Anaerolinea sp. | reverse complement strand
GCCACGTACAACCTGCTCAAGGAACACCTCGGCGAAGTGTTGAACGGGTTGCCGCCACGTGAGGTCCGCATTTTGCAATTACGCTACGGCTTACTCGACGGGCAGGCTTATACCCTCGAAGAAGTGGGACGTAAAATGGGCGTCACGCGGGAACGCGTGCGCCAGATCGAAGCGCAAGCGTTGAGCCGCTTACGACATCCCACCATCCGCCGCAAATTGCGCGACTACCTCGGAGAATAATACAAAAAGCGATGACGTTTCAGCGTCATCGCTTTTTGATTTAAAATCATGCAATGAAGAAACCCGCAATTCAACTATCTGATTTGGTCTTCTTTGCCGTATCGGTTAGCGTCTTGGTTTCCGGTGGGCAAATGCTCAGCATTGACAGCGACCTCGGGCGGCATATTACACTCGGTAATTACATACTCTATCACCGCGTAGTACCAACGCACGACCTGTTTTCACATACCCTCACCGGTGTATCCCGCCCACCGTATGAATGGCTTTCACAGGTTGCGTTTGCGATTTCGCATCGGTTGCTAGGATTGGACGGGGTAATACTTCTCACAGCGATCCTGATAAGCATATCCATCCTTGTAGTCTTTCGATATTCGATTCATAAAAGCGGATCACCTCTGGTCGCACTTTTCGTTACCTTGTTAGTCGCTGCAGCGACAAGTCTTCACTGGCTTCCGCGTCCGCACGTGATCACATTATTATTCCTTGCTATTTGGATTCACAACCTTGAAGAACTCCGAACGGGCAGGCGAGTTGGAATTTATGTCTTTCCCCTCCTCATGCTGTTATGGGCGAACCTGCACGGCGGATTCATCTTCGGCTTCCTTGCGCTTGCCGCGTACGTTGCAGGGTGGCTATGGGACAGATGGCGAGATCAAACTTCCGGTGAAACAGGAAGGAAATTATTTCTTGTTGGAATATTTTCGCTTATCACATCGATCATCACACCAGATTTCTGGCACAACTGGGAAGCGGTGCTCAACAACCGCAGTACATTCATCCTCAGCCGCACCGTGGAGACGATGCCGCCAGATCTCTCCGATCCCTCGATTGCACCCTTTGTCATTTTATTGTTCCTGAGTGCAATATTTTTTCTCGCAAATTGGAGAACGATATCGGGAAGTCACGTTATTTTGTTGGTAGGATTAGGCTTTATGTCTATTCTCATGACACGCAATATCCCTCTTTTCGCTATTGCCTCTGCCCTTGTGCTGACAGAGTTGATCTCAAAAACATTGAACAAAAATTCCCACTGGAGAAATTTCGACCAACGGTTTGTCAACATTACCACATCGACCCTACCATTTTTGTTTCCAGTGCTGTTGACAACCTTTGCGATCGGTGTCTTTGCATACAACAAGTCACAAGGCAGGCAGACCTATCAATTCAACCCGCAGGTCTTTCCTGTCCATGCCACGGACTGGTTGGAGGAAAATCCGCTCGAGGGCAACATGTTCAACGACTTCGATTGGGGAGGCTATCTGCTTTACCGAACATGGCCCCGGGATCTGGTTTTCGTTGACAGCCAGAGTGATTTCTACGGCGAACCTCTGATGCGCGACTATGAAACCATTCTGCTCGCCGCAAATAACTGGCGCAACTTGCTGGAAAAATATGATGTTGAATGGATCATCATATCCCCTCGATCGCGGCTTGCACAAAATCTCGAAGACGACACGCGTTGGTCAATCCGCTATGAAGATTCGGTCGCGATCATCTTCACACGCAAATAATTCACTTTTGGCGGGAGATCAAAACTTCAGTAGTCTCATACACTACTTCAAAGCCTGAATCTGACCGGAGGCTTTCCAGAAATAACGTGAAACTGTTCATAGATCTGAATGGCAGACAGTTGTCGGTACGAAGCACTTTTGAAGCATAAATATAATCGTAATCGCCGCGACTGATCTCGGAATCGAGACATGCCATATCACCATCCGAATAACATTCCTGCACACGGTATGTCGAACTCACGTAAGCGTTGAACCCTGCGCCTTTTGTCCATTCGGTGCCTTGCACGGTGAAAATACTCTTCCTCCCACTGAGCGCGGGAAACCATTCCAGAACCGAATCGCAAGCAACCGATGTCGTTCCCGTCAAAACGAGAAATCTGGAATCGGATGGCGTCTCTTCTCTCACCCACTCCATCGCCGCTCTGTCTGGCGGATAAAGTGTTGCCGATGAAAGTTGCACGCCAAATTGTGATGTGGAAAAAACGATATAAAACAACAGACCGATGAAAACTCCACGCTCGACGGATGAAACCTCCGCTTCGTTTCGACCAGGCTCAAGGCGAGCATTCGCCGGGGAGGGCTGGAACGCCATTAGGACAACGTCCACAAACCCGATCGCAGCGAGCATCGCCAGCGGAATCACGGCAAGGTTTGCCGCGCCGCGTCCCGCCACAATGAACGGAAGCGCCAACCACAACGGAAGCAGATAGTCCCTGCGGAGGAGGCGGTGCGTCAATCCCAACAAGCCAAAGACCGCGATCACTGTCGCATATAGTTCATCTGTGAATGTGAAGAACAGCAGATTGAAGACCGCGGACGATTTACCTCCCGTAGACGCGGCGTTGAGCAAGACATCGATACCGTGAATGCGAGTCACCGTAAACCACCAAGGCATCGTCGTGATCGATACGATCGCTCCAACTATCATGGAGTGAATGAATGCGGTTCGCTTTCGTGACAGCATAACCCACAACCAGATCGCCGAGATGAATACGTGCACCGCCGCTGCCGGGTGACTTAATACAGCCAGACTACTGAATAAGCCAGCAAGGAAAATATCGGTGCGACGTCTCTCCTCGTACAACCGGATCAAGGATGCAAGCGCGAGAATCATAAAGAATTGCCCCGGGCTTCGGGTCAGCCCCCCTCCCATGACTAGCCATGAGAAGGCGCGCGGGATGAAGGCGTAGAACAGTGTTGCCACCGAGGCGAGATATTTGTCTTTCAAAAGTCGCAACGCGAGCAGGTAAAAAGCGGGAATCGCGAGCGAGGCAAATAATGCCGGTGCCCAGCGCACAACCTGCACCGAATCAATGTTGAACCATTCCGCCATCAGCGCGCCAACATAGAAACCCAGTGGCGGGTAGGCGAAGGGCATGTTGATATCATTATAGGTACTGAAAGCAGGTAACGCAAAATCGTTGGCTCTTAGATCATCCACCATGACCGCGAACATTCCCCCATCGTTGATCGCAAAGCCAGCAAGGAGGGTCGAGTTGAATCGCGTGAATGTACCCAGGGTTATGGCTAGAAATAAACCGAGAGCGGACCATTCATTGCGGGTGATGGTTTTTTTCACTTCGCGTTTCAATTGCATACGCTGATTTTAGCACGCGAAGAGACTAGTCATGGGTCAAGGCAAATGCGGTAATGATGTACAATAACCAAATCATCCCATGAAGAACATCCGTTACTATTTACACGCGCTCCTTTTTGCATTGATCGCCCCCGTCGCGGCGTACATGACGCGGGAAAACGTGAGGATTCACGCCGATCCATTTAGCATTGGGAGAACCCTCCTTGTTTGTATCGCGTTCTTTTTCGTCGCGGGGGTAATCTCATATCTCTTGACTCGCGACCACTTGACAGCGGGGATGATGGTCATGTTCGCGGTGTTAGGGGTAATTTACACACAAGAACTTTTCTTCCTCATCCTTTTGTTGATCTTAACCGCGTGGGCAATTCTGGCGATCGCGCGCAGGCGATTCGCGGTTACGCAACTTTACGTCGCTTCTTCGATGCTGGCCGGCGTGCTCGTCATTTACTTTGGCACAGAATACATTCTCTTTATCAATAACGTGGACTGGGACAGGAACACATCTATGGCGGAGCCCGTCGAGATCACTGTCTCCGACACGGCAAGCCTGACCAAACCCGATATTTATTACATCGTGCTCGACGCCTACGGCGGGAGTGAAATGTTGTCAAATCTTCACGGTTTCGACAATTCGGAATTTATCTCCGCGCTGGAAGAGAGAGGCTTCGTCGTGCCGCGCGCGAGTCGCTCCAACTACACGCGCACCATCCATTCGGTCGGTTCTTCGCTCAACATGCAATATTTGGACGGGGTGGAGCAGGTCATGCACGATTCGATCTTGTGGTGGCCCATCGAAGGGACGTTTTGGCACAACGAAACGCGGCGCTTCCTTGAAAGTCAGGGCTATCAAACTGTTGTGGTTGCAAGCGGCTGGAGCTTTACCACGATGAAGGATGCTGATGTTTTTAAACAGCCATACCCAATCTTCCTAAACGAATTCGAGGAGTTCTTCTTTCAGAACACCAATTTGTCCCTGTTTGGTTTAGTGCAAGACTTCGGGGTATCCATCCCAAGTTACGATACTCACCGGCGCATCGTTTCGTATGGCTTCGAGCAACTCAAGGAAATTCCACAACTCGACTCACCGAAATTTACCCTCGTGCATATCGTCTCACCGCATCCGCCGTTTGTATATGACGCCGAAGGGAACCCGATCAACCCTGATTATCCCTTCACCATAGCAGACAATCGCTATTTGATAACGCCACCTTCCAAATACCAGCAGGGATATTTGGATCAACTGACCTACGTGAACGGTCAGGTCATTCAAGCAGTTGATGCGATATTGAAAAATTCATCCACACCGCCGATCATCATCCTGCAAGGTGACCATGGACCCGGCATCTTCCTGGATGCTCAAACTGCCACACCGCCCTGCTTCTATGAGCGATACACCATCCTGAATGCCTATCACCTGCCCGGCGTAGATCCTGCTTCCATTCCGCAGGATGCGACGCCTGTGAACACGTTTCGCATCATTTTCAATAATTATTTTTCAGCAGAGTTGGACCTACTACCCGATCGCCAATATTTTTCCCTTCCCGAAACCGTCCACCGATTCGTGGATGTGACCGAGCGCATCGACGATGCATGTATATTCCCCGAAGAAGGTACGAAATAGCGTTACAGCACCGAATCGATCACGATCGCCACAAAGATGAACACAAGATAACTGCTCGACCATTTGTACATGCGCCACGCGAGTTTGTTGCCACCCTGCCTCCAGACCGTCCAGGCGGCGTAGAGCAACGCCCCGCCCAACACAACCGAGGTAACAAGGTAAAAGGTGCCAGCAAGGTTGAGGATCGGCAATAACAAAGTGACGATCACCAACTCGATGGTGTAGACGAAGATCTGCCTGCGCGTTTCCAGTTCACCGCGCACGACCGGCATCATCGGCACGCCGGCGTGTTCGTAATCCTTCATGCGGACAATGGCAAGCGCCCAGAAGTGCGGAGGCGTCCACATGAAGATGATGGCGAAAAGGATCCACGCCGTCCAATCGAGCTGACCGGTGGCGGCGGCGTATCCGACCATGGGAGGAATTGCCCCCGCCCCTCCGCCGATGACGATGTTTTGCACCGTTGCTTTTTTCAACCACAAGCTATAAACGATCACGTAATAAACGATCCCTGCCAATGACAGCAACGCGGCTAGATCATTGACGAAACACGCAAGAATGTAATAACTGACGAGCGATAAACCCAAACCGAACGCGAGACCCTCGGCATCCGTGAGACGTCCATCCGCCAACGGCCGTTTCGCGGTGCGCTGCATCAGCCTGTCCAACTCGCGGTCAATGTATTGATTCAACGCGCTTGAACCACCGGCGGCAAGCGCGCCGCCGAGGAGCGTCCACATCGTGAGTGAAAATGAGGGCCACGCCTTCATGCCAATAACGAGTCCTCCATAAGTCGTAATGAGCAGTAATCCAACGATGAGCGGTTTGGATAGAGCGAAGAAATCCTTTGCGCGTTGCCCGCGATCATTACCGGCGGCAGAACTCTCAATAGTGACCAAAACGCCGGAGGCGTAAACGAGTAAGGCAAGTGAAATCCAAAGTGCAACGGTGGTGAGTTCATGCAAGACCAGCAAGTGCCGCGCAGATTGCGAAACCAATTGCGCGCCTACCAATGCCTGCCCAAAGAACATCACCGCCAGGATCGTCGTCAGCGGCAATAACACGCGTTGCTCGCGTTGTTCACGCCACGCTTTGCTGAATACGGCGATCATCAATAAAGAAGCAACACCTACGAGCGAAAGATGCGCGAGTTTGAGCCAGCCCAGCGGCGCGCTCGGCACACACAGGGGCCAGCCATTGCAAAATTCCGACGCGCCGGAAACGGTTACAAAACGACCGGCAATGGTCAACGCGAGGACGGCGACGAACAATCCCAAAACGTATCGCGAAAAAGAAGATCGAAGCGAATATCTCATCAGGTTTGTACATCCTGTTTTCGTAAAAAGACTGGGTAGCCGAAAAACAAAATGGCGGCAAAGGTGAACCACTGCAAAGCATACCCAAAATGCGAGCCTTCTGTCAACTCGAATTCAGGAGCGGAGGGAATGGGCGGGGTTGCGTCGTTTGGATTTGTTTCAGGCTGGATGTAAATCTGCAATATCGGATAAGGCAACTGTTCAGCGATTCGCGCCACGTCGGCATTATTCCAGATTTCGAGTCGCGACCCGTCGGCGGGCAACGCGTCATCCACGCCGCCGATGGCTGGTTTGCCCTTCCCCAGCCGAATCTCACCTGTGACTATTACATCGCCCGGCTCATCGTACTCGCGCCAATCTTCCGGGGAGGAATTCCCGTCGGCGGGAATCCAGCCGCGGTTCACGAGAACAGCCATCCCGTCGAGAAGAAGCGGAGTCAACAAATGGTAACCGGGTTGCCCATCGTGATATTGATTCCGCACGGCGATCTGATTCTCGAAATCATATACGCCAGAGGCGGTCACTGCGCGATATTCCATTTCAGTCAGCGATTCAGCGATTTCAAAGTTCAGATCGAGTGGTGGCATGGACAGCATCTCGGCATAATGCGCATTGTTCGCGCGCCGCGTTTCGAGCCGATCCAACTGCCAGATGCCGAGGCGGATCAGGACGAGCGTGGCAGCGAAAACGAGAAGCGTTGTAAAAAACCACTTGCGGCTGAACATTCTACGCAGGAGCATTTTCTTTTTTCTTCGTTGGTAGAACAAGGCTGTATAACGCGATCAAAATACCCAGAGAAATCCCGGGACCCAAAATCCCACTGAGATGGGTGGTTAAAGTCAGAGGCTTACGCACGTCAATGCCGAAAATCTTATCAGGCTGGAACGAACACTCGTATAAAAGGTCTGCCGCTTCATCGAGAGCGAGGCTTGCCGAACTATTGGCAGGAACCCACAATTCGCCAAGTTTATGATCTACCGCATCTTCATTCTTGACAGTCAATGTGTCTCCAACAACAAATGTCATATTCTGAGGAATCGAAGGAGGCTGTTGGCCGCGCGCCACCTGTTCAGCCGTTCCGTTGGGAATCGTGAGCACGATCTCTTTTGGCGCGCGCGCAGTTTTATGCAAAAGAAAGATCGGAATTTCAGTTATGGCAACCCCAAAGAGCAATCCGATCAGGAGTGAGAAGACAATTCGTTTAATGTAAATTCGTCTGGTATTCATGTTATTCATCTAACATCAATTTCAAATCGTGGACGATGTCTTCCACGGGCGCATCATACGGAAAGGAGATTCGCAAATTGCCATTGCGGTCGATCAGCGTGACGCGCGCGGTATGGTCAACCAGATAGCCAGCGGCAGAGGCACCATCCACGATCGCGCGAAAAATTCCGTAACCTTTCCAAACCGGTATCAATTCTGATTCTGTTCCGCTCAAACCAATAAAGTTTGGATTGAAATTATCCACGTACTCTTGCGTGCGTTCTGGCGTGTCGCGTTCCGGGTCAACCGTCACGAAAACCACTTTAACTTGCGCCGCATATTCTGGCTTGAGTTCTTCAAGAGCGAGATTCAATTCGGCGAGGGTCGTGGGGCATACATCGGGACAGGAAGTATAACCAAAGAAGATCAAAACAAGATTTCCTTGTTGTGCGTTCAACCGAAAGACATCGCCGTTCTCGCGAGTGAGCGTGAAATCCGTCGCGGGTGGGAAGGGCTCGCCATAGGTTGTGCCGCGCGGCTGGTCCGGTTTGGATAGCAGGAAAACGGTTCCAAACACAAGCCCGATCAACAACAGCGAAAACGCCACAATATTCAGGGTCTTTCTATCCATGCTTAAACTCCATTTTCATCAGACGGAAAACGGGGCGACCATGAATTGGTCGCCCCGTCATTTTATCTTTCAAGGGTAAAGCGTTAGATCGCAGTTCCGATCAAATAAAGCGCCGGGTAGAAAAAGATCCACACCACGTCTACGAAGTGCCAGTAGACCGCGGCGGCTTCGACAGGATACTGCTTCTCATCGTACAGACCGCGCTTGCCGTTCACCCAGACGATGGCAAGGAAGATCAACCCGGTTAATACGTGGAAGGCGTGCATGCCGGTCATCATGAAGAATGCCGCGCCGGCCACGCCGGAAGTTGGCTTCAACGGTTCCGTCCCTGCCGGTTCACCAAAGAAATGGAGAACTGCCTCGGCAATGGGAGCGATGGTGTGCCACTCGACGATGACCACACCGAGCAAAAAGAACGATCCAAGCACAATGGTGATCATCGTGTTTTGCAGGAATCCCTTGCGGTTGCCATTGTGAAGCTGGGTTTCACCGCGATTCATAAAGAAGGATGAAATGAGAAGCACCGCAGTGACGAACAACCCAAGGTTCTGATTGAGGTCTGGGCGGGTCATGCCGAGCAAGTTCAGGCGCATCACCATCAAACCGCCGAAGACGAACGAATCGGAGACCAGGAACAGCCATAAGCCCATGCGGTTGGTGCCGGTCTTGTATGCGTAGGAGTCGCGATCGTGAACCGTGTCCGGGTCCTCGTTCAATTTATACACGTGCATGTAGTAGTAGAGGACCAACGCGGCTTTCACGAGCGCCACCGCGATGAGGACCACCACCGAATTGAACGTTACAGCAATGAAGAACTCGAGCAGGGTGAGCACTGCAAGGTAGATAAAGATAAAAACGCCTTGCGAGAGCAAATTAGGATGGTCTTGTTTTTGAGTCATGTAAAGAAGCCCTGCCCTTTGATTAATGTTTACCGGCTTTTTTCGCCGCGAACTCAACGTACTTCGAGCCCGGCAAACCGTAATCGTACGGCTCACCAACAACTTCGAAGGCAACCTCGTAATTGTGCGCCGGCATCGGCGAAGGGACAAGCCATTCCGGCGAGCGCGAATTCCACACATTGCCGGTGGCAGGTTCGCCTTTCTTGATGCTGTAGAAGAAATTGATGAAGAAGATCAACACCGAAAGCGCAATGAGGAACCCGCAGATCGTCAGGATGAGATGCGTTGTATCGAAACCGAGCGCGGCGTCATAGTCCGCGATGCGGCGGCGCATCCCGCGCAAGCCGATGTACATCATGCCGAAGGTCAACGTGAGGAACGAAGGCGTCATCAACCAGAAGTGCACCTTGCCCCAGAATTCGCTCATGCGGCGACCGGTCGCTTTGGGAAACCAGTAATAGATCGCGGCGAAGAACGGGAAAACGAATCCGCCGAAAATGGTATCGTGGAAGTGCCCGACAACCCAATACGTGTCATGCAAGTGCAGGTCGAGCGCGACCATCGCATTCGGAGGACCGGTCACGCCGCCTAACAAGAACACGACGATCGCGCCGAGAACGAACAGCATCGGAGTCGGAGTCTCGATCTTTCCTCCCCAGATGGTTGCCACCCACGAGAAGAATTTGATACCCGTCGGCACCGCAACCAGCATCGTGCTGTACATGAACGGCACACGCAAATATTCGTTCATGCCGGAGGTGAACATGTGATGCGCCCACACCACGAAACCGACCAACGCGATCCCGAGCGAGGACATCGCGATCCAGCGGTAACCGAACAACGGCTTACGGACGAACACCGGAAGCAGTTCAGAAATCACGCCGAGACCCGGCAGGACGAACACGTACACCGCCGGGTGCGAGTAAAACCAGAACAAGTGTTGGAACAAGACCGGGTTGCCGCCTTTTGCTGCATCGAAGAAACCCATGCCAAATAATCGCTGGAACATCACCAATTGGAACGAGAGACCGATCAACTGGGTCGCGGTTAGCGCGATGATCGAGGTTGCCAACCCCGCCCACACAAAGATCGGCAGGCGCATGGCGGTCATGCCTTTGGCGCGCATCCGCAGGATGGTGGCGATCACGTTCAACGCGCCCAGGATGGACGACCAGCCGGCGGTGAACACACCGAGGAAGAACATCTGCACACCGACCGGCGCACGCGCGGAAAGCGGAGGATACCCGGTCCAGCCGGTGTCGAACCCGCCAAGGATCAACGCCATCAGCAACAGCACAGACGCCGGCACAGCCACCCAATAGGCGAACGCGTTCATGCGCGGGAACGCCATATCGTGCGCGCCGACCAACAATGGCACCACGTAGTTGATGATGCCCGAAATGCCCAACAGGATCGAGACGATCATGATCATGCCATGCAGTGACATGAGCGTATTGTAGAATTGCGGACCGGTCTGGTTGAACAAACGGAATGTGGTGGTGAGGAATTGCAACTGCGACGCGGCAAGCTCGGTGCGGAAGATCAGCGCGAACGTTCCGCCAACCGCGATGAGGAATAATGCCGTCACGGTATATTGGATACCGATGACCTTGTGATCGAGTGAAACGCTGAAATACTTTTGCCAGCCCGGCTCATCTTCGTGATGTTCGGGTGTATCGATGCCCTTAGCCCACTTGACCCAGTCGTCCATCACGCCGACGCCGAAGAGGAATGACACCACACCCACGAGCGCACCGAACACCCACGCGGGTTCAGTGAAAAGGAACGCGCCAACGGCATCCAAGCCCATCAACAACCTTACAAGCGTGACAAACAATGCGCCGATCAATGTGCCCACGACTTGGAATACGAGTCCGCGCGTAATACCGCGATAACTATACAATCCGAAAAAGAAGGCTGTAAAGCCAAGCAACAACGCAAACGCAGACGCAACCGAACCACTGTAATTCAATGTCCCCGTTGCGAGCGCATCCAACCCGAGGCCAGCGCCATACCCCACCGCGCCGAACACGAAGAGGAATAAAAATGCTTTTCGTAATGGATTATTATTCATCAAACCTCCGCCTGCCTATTTCAACGTCTTGATATATGCGACGATCGCCGAAATCTGTTCGTCGGTGAACGTGTATTGGGGCATTTGTTGCGTTTCAAACCCTGCCACTATTTTCGCCTGTGGATCCTTAATAGATTCAGCGATGAATGCCTCATCGGCGGTCACCACAGAACCATCAGCCAATTCCACTTCAGAGCCGAAGAGATTGAACCACGTGGGACCGATGTTCGCCGCACCGTTGATCGAGTGACACGCGGCGCATCCATTTTGCGCAACAAGCAATTGACCCAATCCTTCGGGAGTCGCCGCGGCTTGCTTTGCCTCTTCCAATTTGACTGCGATCCATGCATTGTACTCTTCCATGGAAGAGACGACGACGGGCTTTTCCATGCTGTAATGCGAAGTGCCGCACAATTCTGCACAACGAACTTTGTAATCCCCTGCTTGGGTCGGAGTGATGGTCAACTCGGTAAAGCGACCCGGCACCAAATCTTGTTTGACGCGGAATTCCGGCACCCAGAACGAGTGAATGACATCCGAAGAGGTCATCCGCAGGAGAACGGACTCACCCACCGGTAAATGCAGTTCGTCTGAGATCACGACCAAGCCAGTCTCAGGGTCGGCGGGGTATTCGAATCGCCACGACCATTGAATACCGGTAACCTTGACGACCATCGCATTGGGGTCGCGGCGAAGTGTGTCTGCGAGATTACCACCGCCGATAATCGAAAAAATAACCACCACCACCAAAGGAACCGAAGACCAAAGAAGTTCGAGCGTAGTATTTCCCTCCACATGCATGCCGTCGCCGGTCTCACCCTTGCGCCGACGGAAAACCACCAGACTATAGAACATCGGCACAACGATCAACGCAAATAAAAAGGCCATGGCGACTTCCATAACCTTCCACATCCAATCGATCGGGACAGCTTGTGCGCTTGCCTCGACGGGCATCAACTGTGCCGCATCCAACCCGACGATCAAAAGCGCGGTGACAAGAATGACCAAAATTCCCACAACGATGAAATGTCGCATACGTTTCTCCTGAAACAAAAATCTGATGAGGGGTAACCCAGATCAGAGCCGCCTTAGTTTATCATATTTTCCAACGCTTGTCACAAATTTCACAAGATGGAAACCCGCGTCGCGCGCCGGGGAAGTTGATTCGCCTACCCGGCAACTCCCAACGCTGACAGTACTTCGGTGCTGTGCTCGGAAGGACGCACTTTCTCGAACACCTTAGCGATGTTTCCGTTGCCGTCAATCACGAACGTTGTACGCAGAACGCCCTCGTACGATTTTCCGAGAAAGGTCTTCGGTCCCCACACCTGATACAGGTCGCAAACCTTATGCCCGGCATCCGCCAGCAACGGAAATGGGAGTTGAAATTTCTTCTTGAACTTCACGTGTGATTCCACATCATCCGGGCTTACGCCAAGGACAACGACATCCGCCTTTTCGTAGGCGGAATAATCATCGCGGAAATTGCAGGCTTCTTTTGTGCAACCGGGCGTGTCATCCGCCGGGTAAAAGTACAACACGACATTCTTCCCCCGAAAATCGGATAGTTTTCTCAGCGTATTCGTATCGTCGAGTAATTCAAAATCAGGCGCGGGGATCCCGGCAGAGATCGGCATGGAGGCATCCTTGGTTTTTGCCCATTATACCCGCTTGTCACCGGACAGAATCGAAAGAGAATTAAGTGCCTCATAAGTTCTTGCGGCAGTTGCACTGACGCAAGAACCCGTTAATGAAAAATCGCCGCCGTAACGGCAGCGATTTGTAGCGCAGGCTTTTACGATTTCAATTTACGAGAGTAACTTGGCTTTTTTCAGCGCGGCTTCGAGCGCGTCGATGGTGGCGGGTTTGATGATC
>CAZQES010000119.1:0-13000 GCA_964591425.1 uncultured Anaerolinea sp. | reverse complement strand
GGGCGGAGCATGCTCCGCCCCTACGCACATTTACAACGGTATATTCCCATGCTTCTTCGCAGGATTCCCATCGCGCTTGTTGCTTAACATTTCGAGCGCATTGATCAAGCGCGGGCGCGTTTCCTTCGGCTCGATCACATCGTCGATGTAACCGCGTTCCGCCGCCACGTAGGGGCTGGCAAACTTCTCGCGATAGTCGGCGACCAGTTCTGCCTTCCGTTTGACCGGGTCTTTCGCTTTCTCCAATTCCTTGCGGAAGATGATGTTCACCGCGCCATCCGGTCCCATCACGGCGATCTCGGCGCTGGGCCACGCGAGGTTCACGTCACTGCGGATGTGTTTGGACGACATCACGCAATATGCGCCGCCATAGGCTTTGCGAGTCACGATGGTCAATTTGGGAACCGTCGCTTCGCAGTAGGCATACAACAGTTTCGCGCCGGAACGGATGATACCGTGGTGTTCCTGAAACGTTCCGGGCAGAAAGCCCGGTACATCTTCGAAGGTGACGATGGGGATATTGAACGCGTCGCAGAAGCGGACGAAACGCGCGCCTTTTTCACTCGCGTCGATGTCCAGCACACCAGCCAAAACAGCGGGTTGATTCGCAACGATTCCCACAGAATGTCCGCCGAGCCGCGCGAATCCGACCACGATATTCGCCGCATAATTCTCGTGAATTTCAAAGAACTGACCGTTATCCACGATCAAGCGGATCACTTCTTTCATGTCGTATGGTTTGTTCGCGTCATCTGGGATGATGCTGTCGAGCGTCGCGTCCATGCGAAGCGGGTCATCGCCGCCAGTTATGAACGGCGGATCCTCCATGTTGTTTTGCGGAAGATACCCCAGCATTTTGCGAATGAGGAACAACGTATCTGCTTCGTTGTCCGCGGCGACGTGACACACGCCGGACTTTTCAGAATGGACACTTGCCCCGCCCAATTCCTCCTGGGTCACCTCTTCATGCGTGACCGCCTTCACCACATCGGGTCCCGTTACGAACATGTATGAGGTATTGCGCGTCATGAAAATAAAATCGGTGAGGGCGGGCGAATACACCGCGCCTCCGGCGCACGGTCCCATGATGGCTGAGATCTGCGGGATCACTCCCGACGCCATCGTGTTTCTCAAAAAGATATCAGCGTAACCAGCCAGCGAAACGACACCTTCCTGAATGCGCGCGCCGCCCGAGTCGTTCAAGCCGATCATCGGCGCGCCATTCTTCATGGCGAGGTCCATCACTTTGCAGATCTTTTCCGCATGCACTTCGCCGAGACTGCCGCCGAAAACGGTGAAGTCCTGCGAGAATACGTAAACGAGCCTGCCCTCGATGGTTCCCCAACCGGTGACAACCGAATCGCTCATGAACTTTTGTTTGTCGAGATCGAAATCGTGCGTGCGATGCTGAACGAAAGGGTCCAGTTCGCGGAACGAGCCTTTGTCCAACAATAATTCGATCCGTTCGCGCGCGGTGAGGCGTCCCTTCGCGTGCTGTGCCTTGATACGTTCCTCGCCTCCGCCAAGGCGCGACTTTGCTTTCAGTTCATGGAGTTTTTGTAGGTTGGTCTGCTTGTTCATGTTCCTCACTTGTTTTGAAATATCTTCTCGTGCCCGGAAGTTGCAAGTCAACGATCACGATTGCCAGCAATATTGTGGTCGCGACCAACACGAAGCCGGTGTTCGCCGGCGCCGCCTGAAAGAAAATCCGCTCGACCCAGTATTGACCATACCATAGAACAGCGGATGCGAGCAGGGTGGAACGTAACCACGACTTGCGGCTAACGACACCCCAGAATAACACGCCTCCTGCGACGCACCAAACTGCGCCGCCAATGGACAGGTACAACGCGCTGAGGCTTGACTCAAATTCCGTCAGCACATCCCACCAGCGCAGGGCGGCGATGAATCGCAACGCGCCCCATGCTGAAAGGAATAACACCAACCAAAGGAGCAGGGTTACACTCGCGGGTCTGGGTTTGTGCATGATTCCTTTTAGCGCAGGATCGCCCGCCGTTCAACTGCTGGCGCAACCATGAGGGGAAATAGGCGGCAGTTCATTTGTCGCTTCCGTAGATCAAAAGTTGTTTTCCTCCATAAGAAATGTCAGTCGGGGTGAGAAATTCGTTGAACTGTCCATCGTATGGTTGACGGTCGAGGATGCCGGGGTTTGCCAGAACGTAATCCAAACCGATGCTTGCCAAATATTCGCCGGCGGTACCGTTCTGCAAGTGCTCGAAGTATTTGGGGCTGTTGATCAACCCGTCCATGTTGAGGATGGTGCGGTCTTGGATGAAATAGCCGACATTGCCGCCGCCCGTGAAACCGATCAGACTGCCGGGCTCGGTGTTTTCCTCGAGCAATGTGGCAATTTCCATCATCGGGGTATCGGTGGACCAGCGGTTGTATTGCATGGTGAGTTTGATGCCCGCCCAGTAGGTTTGTCCCATGTTGAAGCCCAGAAGCAGAACCGCGATCCACGCGGCAGATTGACGATAAGTGAGCCTGCGCGTGAGCGTGAAGAGCAGTCCAAGCGCGCAACCGATGAGGAGAACCGCGCCGATGCGTTGGGTGACCCAGTACCATTCTTTGAACGCGGAATAACCGCTGGAATGATAATACGCGGCTTGCAGAATCGAACCGCATACGATGGGGATCAAACCTAATCGAACAAACGCAAACCTGCTCTTTGCTTTATTGACCAGCAGAAGCAAGAAGGAAGTGATGAATAAAACGATGAGCGCGTACCAATAATGGATTTCAAGTTCGGCGGTACGGGTCGAGAATTGCTGGGTGAATTCACCGACGGTGTTCGTGATCGGAGTCCACGCGAGGCCTTCGCCTTGAAAGTTCACGCTGAAAAAATCGAACGGACTGCGCGTCGCACCACCGTACACGCGCGAAGGGAATGAACCCCACCACCGTTTGATCTGTCCGCTGACCGGCGAGAATGTCCCGAAGGCGAATTTGCTCCAGATCATGTAAATGCCAAGCAAGCCGAACGCGACACCGAAGTAAGCAAAGCTGTCTTTTATCCACGCCCGCCATTTTTGTTTGAGTTCTGCCAGTGGTTGTGACTCGACGACTTCATCGTGGTTGTGTGCACGGAGAAGCACGTACGCGAGTCGCGGCAAACCGTAGAAAAGGATAGTAAACCCAAAATCGAGCAAGATCACGGTGCGTGGAAAGCCGGGGATACCGTTGACTGCGGAAAGTCCAAGCATGGCGATGCCGACGAAGGCGGAACCGACCACCGTCGCGAGAAAGAGGCGGATCGTCCACTTGCGAAAATCCGTCAGCACGGTTCGTTGATACAATCCGAAGAAAAATATTAATGGGATTTTTACAGCCAATCCAAGCACAACCATGATGACTGCGACAGTCGAATAATCATAATATTCCGGTAGACCCAAGCGAAAGATGAATGAAAGGAAAACCGAAGTGACGATGGCAACGATGTCGAGCGGAAGAAAATGGCGAAGCGGGTGACCGCGAAAGACTACCCAAATGCCCGCCATCGCTACAAAGAAGATAAGGTCGAGGCGGCTGAAAATGGTCAACGCGCCGACTAAACCAAGCGTGGCGAGTTGTTTTGTTGTTTCTTGACTGACGCGACGATTTGCTTCGAACTCGTGGAGTTTGTAAAGTAGTAATACTACGAAAAATGCCGCGATGCCTGATTCAAGTCCTTGCATGTAAAGGTTGCGGAGGATGTCGAAACTGAATGCCCAATAGATCGCCGCGAGCGCGCCGATGGCAGGTGCGAAGACCTTGCCCAGAAGGCGATACAAAAGAATCGCCGTTGAGAGTTGAAGCGCGCTCATTACCAGCAGGAGGATGCGGAGGGGGAGAACCAGATCGAATCTTGCTAAAGCGAATATCGGAACGCAGACCAACATCCACAACGGATGATAGCCGTTCGTTCTGTTGATGCCGTCGAAGGTACTGCCGTGACCCTCGCTGATGTTTTGCGCGACCTTGAAATAATAATACGCGTCGTCGCGCGTGAACCAGCGCAGTGAAAAATTTTGCGCGTCGGAGAGCGCGGCGTACAGGCTCATCGACATCACAGCCGCGGTCAAAATAATTTCAAACCAGGGGAGTCGCTTCATCACGGAATATCCAGCGTGAGCTTTCCGAAATTTTCATTCTTCCACAGTCGTTCCTGCGCGAACGCGGCGTGTTTGAGTGAATAGGTTTTATCCAAAACAGGTTTTAGTTTTCCTGTAACGACCAAGTCCATGACTTCTTTGAATTCCTGCAAATTGCTCATCGTCGAACCGAGGATGCTGAGGTGTTTGGCGAACATGTAACGGTTGTCGATTTCGAAGCGCGGCGAGCCGCTGTTTCCGACGGTGAGCAATCGTCCGCCTTTGCGCAGGGTGCGCAGGCTTTGCATGAACGTTGTGCCGACGTTGTCTACAACGGCATCCACGCCGCGTTTGTTCGTGGCAAGAAAAACCGCCTTCGACCAATCTTCGTCTTTCGAGCGGTCAATCAAAATGTCCGCACCGATAGATTCTGCCATTTTCAATTTCGCCGTGTTTGAACCAACCACGATGACTCGCGCGCCAAGATATTTTGCGATCTGGATGCTCGCGGTGTTCACCCCGCCTCCCGCGCCGACGATGAGAACGTTTTCCCCCTCACAAATTTTTCCGCGCGTGACGAGGGAATGCCACGCGGTTTGATAGACCAGCGCGGCGGCTGCGGCTTGGTGGAAGTCGAATCCCTTCGGGAGTTTATACAATTGTTTTGTGGGAATGGAAACAAATTCCGCATATGTGCCGCGTATCGTCTCGCCAAGCAAATGCCAATTCAGGCACAAGTTGTCTTTGCCCTCCAAGCAGAATTCACATTGCCCACATCCGAAGTTGGCGTTGATGACAACATGATCGCCAACACGAATCCCGTTTTCTCCTAACTCGCTGGTCGAGTAGCGAGCGTCCGGTGCGAACGTATCGAGACCAGAGGCTACATTGATGCCAGTCGTTGTGGTCTCGATACGGTCTCGGCTATCGCCTCGACCTACTCGACCACCATTTGTATTGATATCCGCGATTTCAACTACTTCTCCCGCGCCATCCGCGCCGGGGATGTGAGGTAGTTCCAATTTCAAACCTGCCCAGCCGTTGCGCACCATCACGTCCATGCGATTGAGCGACGCAGCGCGCAGGCGAATCAACGCTTCGCCGGGCTTCGGTTCGGGTGTTGGAAAATCGGTATATTCTAAAACTTCCGGTCCCCCGTGATGACGAAAAAGTATAGCCTTCATTAGGCTACCTTACACTCTTAAGATTGGGACGCTGATTCACACTGATAACGCAGACCGCGAAGCGTCTTTTTGAATCAGCGAAGTCAGCGTTTGTCTGCGTCCTTTTTGTTTTTTGCAGAGTCATCAAAGTCTTCATTGCGCTCTACTTCAATCCCAACTCACTGCGCGAAATGACAAGCCGTTGAATCTCACTCGTACCTTCGTAGATTTCGGTGATCTTCGCATCGCGAAAATATCGCTCTACAGGTAACTCTTTGCTGTAACCCATCCCGCCGTGGATCTGCACCGCTTGATGAGTCACGTACATCGCCGTTTCGGATGCGAATAATTTTGCCATCGAGGCTTCAAGCGAATAGCGACTGCCATCTTTCTTCGATCTTTCTTTCGCCATCGCCGCGTTGTAGATGAGCAAGCGCGACGCTTCGATGCGCGTCTTCATATCTGCGATCTTGAACCCCGTCCCCTGGAATTGACCGATGGGCTGACCAAACGCTTCGCGCGTAGATGCGTACTGCCTCGCCGCTTCGTACGCCGCTTCGGCAATCCCCAGCGCTTGTGTCGCGATCCCAATACGCCCCGCGTCCAAGACAGTCATGGCGATCTTGAATCCTTCACCTTCTTCGCCGAGGCGATTCTCGGCAGGGACGCGGCAATCCTCAAAGATCAACTCGCTCGTCGCAGAGGCGCGGATGCCGAGTTTCGGTTCCTTTTTTCCTCGAATGAGTCCTTTCGTGTTCCCTTCCACCAAGAACGCGCTAACACCTTTTTGTTTTTTAGTGGAGTCGCCCATCATGAAAACGACGAAATAATCTGCCACCGGCCCACTCGTAACCCACGACTTGCGTCCGTTCAAAATGTAATGGTCGCCGTCGCGGACTGCGCGCGATTTCATTGTCCCGGCGTCCGATCCGCTTTGAGGTTCGGTGAGCGAATACGCGCCAACGGCTTTTCCCGATGCGATGGGTGTCACGAATTTTTCCTTCTGCTCTTCGGTGCCGAACTTCATGATGCCGTGACAGTACAACGAATTGTTTACCGACATGATCACACCATGGCTCGCGTCCGCTTTGCAGATCTCTTCGAGGGCGAGCACGTAGGCGAGCGTGTCCATGCCTGCGCCGCCGTATTGCTCGGGGATTTCCAAGCCCATGAATCCTTGTTCGCCCATTTTCTTGATAGTGGCTTTCGGAAATTCGCCGCTCTCATCGAACTCCGCCGCGATGGGTGCGATCTCTTTTTGGGCAAACTCGCGCGCTAAGTTTTGGATCATTTTGTGCTCGTCAGTGAGCGAAAACATGGCAAGGTCGGGCATGGAACCTCCAAGAACGGAATTATCTCGATTATAACCTGTGCAAAGTGCGGACAACCTGCGATGGTCTGATAAAATACCGGGAGAAATTTGTGAGGCGGATGGTTGATCCGCCATTGAATACGGGATGGCATCCCGCACCACGGTGACATTGATTGCCATGAAAAATTCTCCAACTACTGAAGAACGAGTCTGGGCAGTTCTTGCACACCTCTCCGCGCTGGCGATGGGCATGGGGCTGATTCTGCCGGTCACCGGCTGGGCGGAGCAGAGGCGCAAGTCGAGTTACGTTGCCTTTCAATCTTTGCAGGCATTGGGCTATCAGTCATTGGGGTACACAATCTGGATTCTAGTTGGTCTACTTGTAGCGGTCTTCAGTATATTTTTCCTTTTGTTCAACATTCAGAATGTCGCAGACTCAGATTCCACGCTGAACAGTTGGATGATCGGTCATTTCAGCCTTACATTCGCAATTTTGGGTTTATATTTTATTCCTCCCGTCGTTGCCGCGGTTGCGTGCGCGCTTGGCAAAGAGTTTCGATATCCCATCATGGGGTATCGCCTTGCCCGTTATCTTGAACATGGCCCCGCCAATGAAGGCTGGCTGAACGAGGATAACGAGGACCGCTGGGTGGCGGCGATGGGACATTTCAGCGTCATCATCTCATTCTGGGGACTACTTGCCCCGGTCACCGCGTGGATTTTGCAAGGCAAACGAAGCGCGTGGTTGAAGTTCCAGTCTGTGCAAGCGATCGTTTTTCACGCGCTTGTACTCGTGTTGATGGTCATTGCCGGCGCTTTGTACATGGTTGGGTTTTTTGTCTTTATCATCCTTACCGGCTTTGGTGAAGCATCCGCCATGAGTTCGTCGGTTGGACTCATCGGGCTTGTCATTATGTTCAGTATCATGTTGATCGCACTTTTAATATTCCTGGTCGTCCCTCTTTTTCACATCACAGGTCAATGGGCGGGGTATCGCGTGTTGAAAGGGGATGATTATTTTTATCCAATTCTTGGAAGAATCATCAAGGCGAGGGTCAAATGAAAATACTCATCGCGACCGACATGGAAGGCATCACCGGCGTCACCACGTGGGATCAGGTCACACCGGGACGCGCGGAGTACGCGCGCTTCCGCCACCTGATGACTCAAGATGTCAACGCCGCCATTCGCGGCGCGTTCGAAGCCGGTGCTGATGAAATCGTCGTTGCCGATGGTCATTGGGACGGTTCAAACATTCTGGTTGAAGAACTCGACACGCGCGCACGACTGAACACCGGTTCGCCCTCTCCATTTTCGATGATGCAGGGCATTGACGAAAGTGTGGACGGCGTTTTCTTCGTCGGCTATCACGCGCGCAACGGTTTGCCGAACGCGGTTCTCGATCACACGTGGTCCTCACGCACGGTTGTCAATCTCTGGCTCAACGACATCCTCACCGGCGAATACGGCTTGAACGCCGCGCTCGCCGGTCATTTCGGTGTGCCGGTCATCATGGTCTCCGGTGATCAAACCGCTTGTGCTGAAGTTGCGGAATTGCTTGGCGATGTGGAACGCGCGGTCGTCAAACAGGCAACCGGTCGTTATTCCGCGGAGTGTTTGCCGCCGCAGGCGACGCAAGACTTGATCTTCAACGCGGCTGCGCGTGCCGTGACCCGTCTCATGGATGGCGATGCGCCGGAACCGTTCGTGCTGGATGCGCCGATCCGCGCGGAGGTGGAATTTTTCACCTCCGATATGGCGGATCGCGCGTCGTTGATGCCTGCTACTCAGCGGGAGGAGACTCGCGTCTCGTTGAAGGGGCAGACGATGGATGCGGTCTATCGCGGTTTCCGCGCGCTGGTGATGCTGGCGTCTTCCGGGTTGTGAGAATCTGTCAAGGTTGCCTGACCAGACATCCCGTCGGCGTGAAGCGGTTCATTCATCCCCCAATCGGAAAATTTTCATTGACGTTTCGGTGAAAGTTTCCATATAATTGGTTATGGCACATCCTAAAAGCAGAGCCGGTGTTGTATTGGTATCTCATGGAAGGAGGTGGCGGATCGGGGTTAATCTCAACGGTTGCTAGGTTCCTATTCCAACCCAAACAAAATTAAGGAGAGAGAAATGAAGTCCAAATGGTTTGTGCTAAGCAGTGTTTTGGTGCTTGCCAGTCTTGTGCTTTCGGCGTGCGGTGGGGCAGGCGGGGGCGGCGACGCTGGCGGACCGGTGCAATCGGTGGGCGATGGCGAAGGTGCGTTGTCCATAGTGGCGTGGGCTGGTTACATCGAGCGCGGTGAAACCGACCCGAATTACGACTGGGTCACCAAGTTCGAAGAAGCGACCGGTTGTATGGTCACGGTGAAGACCGCCGCAACTTCCGATGAAATGGTTGCACTCATGAACGAAGGCGGCTTCGATCTCGTTACCGCTTCCGGTGATGCCTCGAATCGTTTGATCTCCGGTGGACGCGTACAAGAGATCAACATCGACCTGATCCCCAGCTACAGCGCGATCGATTCCCGATTACAAAATGCGCCGTGGCATACCGTTGACACGGACGGTGATGGTACTGCCGAACATTACGGTGTGCCGTATTCCTCCGGTCAGAACATCCTAATGTACAACACCGAGATCTTCGGCGACCAACCTCCCACCAGCTGGAATGTTGTCTTTGAAGAAATGGTTCTGCCCGACGGCGAATCGAATAAGGGACGCATTCAGGCTTACGATGGTCCGATCTATGTGGCGGATGCCGCGCTGTATCTGAAAAGCACGCGCCCAGAGTTGGGAATTACCGACCCGTACGCGCTCGACCGAGATCAATTCAATGCCGCAGTCGAACTCCTGCGCCAGCAACGCACGTTGATCAACCGTTACTGGCACGATGCGTTCATCCAGATGGATGACTTCACCAACGAAGGTGTTGCCGCGTCCGGTTCCTGGCCCTTCCAGGCGAACTTGTTGAAGTTCGGCGGCGCGCCGATCGACAAAGTTGTCCCTGTGGAAGGGGCGACCGGTTGGGCTGACTCGACCATGTTGCACGTGGATGCCGCGCACCCCAACTGTGCCTACATGTGGATGGAGCACTCGCTCGACCCGAAAGTTCAAGGCGATCTCGCCGCGTGGTTCCAGAACATCCCTGTCCGTTTGGATGCCTGTGACGGCAACGAACTGCTCGGAGCCGAGGGTTGTGTGAACAACGGCTTGAACGACTTCGACAAGATCCAATGGTGGCGCACTCCCACCTCCGATTGCGGTGATGGTCCCGGCGGACGTGAAGAATGCGTACCGTACCACGAATGGGTCACGAACTACGTGGCTGTCATTGGTGGTCGGTAATCTGAATCTGTATTTGATAACATCAGGCGGGACTAGTTCTCGCCTGATGTTCTTTATTACTCGGTAAAGAGTTTATATAGATGCCCAATTTCTCCACTCCTGCCATCAAGTTCGATAAAGTCAGCCGCCATTTTGGGGAAGTGAAAGCGGTGGATCAAGCCGACCTTGAGATCCGCGACGGCGAGTTCTTTTCCATGCTGGGTCCCTCGGGCTCAGGCAAAACCACCTGTTTGCGTATGATCGCCGGTTTCGACAGACCAACGTCCGGTCAGATCTTTTTGTATGGGCAGGATGTTTCAGACTTACCGCCCTACGATCGCGACGTCAACACTGTTTTTCAAGATTACGCGTTATTTCCGCACATGAACGTGGGGGATAACATTGCGTATGGGCTAATGATCCGGAAAGTTTCCAAGCCGGAGCGTAAGAAGCGCGTGGAAGAAATGCTCGAATTGGTGAAACTCCCCGGCTATGCAGGACGCAAACCATCGCAACTCTCCGGTGGACAGCGTCAGCGCGTCGCTCTCGCCCGCGCTTTGATCAACCACCCCAAAGTTCTCCTGCTGGACGAGCCTCTCGGTGCGCTCGATCTCAAATTGCGCCAGCAAATGCAGGTGGAGTTGAAGTCGATTCAACAACGGGTTGGCATCACATTTATCTTTGTCACCCACGATCAAGAGGAAGCGTTGACGATGAGTGACCGCATCGCGTTGTTCAATCTGGGTCGAATCGAACAGATCGGTTCTCCTGCAGAGATCTACGAACATCCCGCCACATCTTTTGTCGCTGGTTTCGTTGGTACGTCGAACCTTGTCAGCGGTGAAGTGGCAAAACGCATAACAGGATCGGACATCACGTTCTCGATTCGACCGGAGAAGATCCATTTGGGAGGCGCGAACGATCAAGCGTCCGCGGACAGCTACTTGGCGGATGGGAACGTGCGCGACGTTGTGTATCTCGGTTTGTACACGCGCTATCTGGTCGAATTGGACGGCGGCGGGGATCTGGTCGTTGTGGAGCAAAACCTGAAGACGACCTCGATGGATGTGCTGAAGATCAAAAATCAACGTGTGCGCCTGCATTGGAAGAAGGAACATATCCGACAGGTAGGCGGATGAACATGGTGCAGAGAATCTCCACTTATTTGTATCAACGTCCGCGGTTGGTGCTGGGTCTGTTGCTCGGTCCGCCGATGTTGTATATGCTGGTTGTGTATCTTGGTTCGTTGTTCAATTTATTGATTTATAGTTTTTATTATCTTGAAGAGTTCACGGGGCTGGTCGTCAAGGAATTTACCCTTACAACCTATGCTCAGATCTTTGAGCCAGCCAATCGTGATATTTTTGTCCGCACGGCAACTATGGCGGCGGTAGTGACAGTGGTGGACGCATTGATCGCATTTCCACTCGCATACTACATCGCAAAGTTTGCTTCGCCGCGCTTGAAGACGTGGCTGATCATCGCGGTGACCATTCCTCTCTGGTCGAGTTACCTCGTGCGCATCTATGCGTGGAAGTTGATCCTCGCGCAGGAGGGCATTCTTTCGTGGTTCATCAACCTGCTTCATCTCGATGGTGTGCTTCAATGGTTGTTGAGTTTTGAATCGATAGGCGGCTCATCGCTGGCGCTTTCGCCCATCGGATTGTTCATCGTGTTCGTTTACATCTGGCTTCCGTACATGATTCTCCCGATCCAGACCTCGTTGGAGCGCGTGCCGAAATCCCTGCTGGAGGCATCCAGTGATCTCGGGGCAAAACCTTTTCAAACCTTCCGCACGGTGATTCTTCCGCTGGCGTTTCCCGGTGTGGTCGCCGGTTCGATATTTACGTTTTCATTGACGCTCGGTGATTTTATTGCCCCCATTGCGCTCGGCAATTCGAAATTCTTCATCGGCATGGCGGTGTATTCCTATCAAGGCACGGCTGGGAATATTCCGCTCGCCGCGGCGATGACGATGGGACCGATCGTGATCATGATCGTTTATCTCCTCATCGCCCGCAGACTGGGAGCTTTCGATGCGCTCTAATTCCCCCGGTCCGAAAGCCTCGTGGGGTTTGAAACTTGCCGCGCTCGGCGGGTTGTTGTTTTTACACGTGCCGATCTTCATCATCTTTTTGTACACGCTTACCCCCGACGAAACGACGTACACCTTTCCGTTGCCCGGCATCACGTTCAAGTGGTTTGGGATAGCGTGGCAGAGACCTGACCTGTGGCGCGCGTTGACTCTTTCACTCCAAGTTGCGGCAGTGGCGACGGTTGCGGCTCTCATCCTCGGGACACTTGCCGCGGCGGCGGTTTGGCGCAGTCAATTCTTCGGCAGGGAAGCGATCTCCTTCCTGCTCGTTTTGCCGATCGCACTGCCCGGTATTGTGACCGGTATCGCCCTCCGCACCGCCATCGGCGGATTCGATATTCCCTTTTCGTTTTGGACGATTGTCATCGGTCACGCCACGTTTTGCGTCGTGGTTGTGTACAACAATGTTCTCGCGCGCTTCCGGCGGATGCAAGGCTCGCAGATCGAAGCCTCGATGGACCTCGGCGCGAATTCGTTTCAAACCTTCCGCTACGTTATTTTGCCCAACATCGCCACAGCACTGCTTGCCGGTGGTATGCTCGCCTTTGCCCTCTCATTCGATGAAGTTATCGTAACAACGTTCACCGCCGGGCAACAATCCACGTTGCCGATCTGGATCTTCAGCCAACTCGTCCGCCCGCGCGATCGACCTGTGACGAACGTGGTGGCGATGTTAGTAATGCTCATCACCTTCATTCCGATCTTTTTGGCACAGCGCCTCTCGGCTCAGAGTTCGGATACCGAAGGCGAGACGAAATAAAAGTCGGCGAAGCAAATTTCCCGGCCAAAAGACGCGGAAATTCCCCCGTCAAAAAGATTGACAGCACGTCAATCCCCGTTACAATTGCAGGCAATATCCATAAAGGAGCATTGATATTCTAACGACTCGCACGAGTGTGAATGAAGAAATACTTGTGCCTTTTCTATAATTTACGCCACGAATAAAATCTGGCTTCCGCCGCCCTCCAATTCAGACTTGGTGAGGCGGCGGGACTGCTTAACGTAGTTGCAGTCAACACAG
>CAZQES010000118.1:0-13100 GCA_964591425.1 uncultured Anaerolinea sp. | reverse complement strand
CTTCGTGCGCGCCGAATGTACAACCAACGGATTCGCCGATGACTGCGCCAGCCTCCGCTTCAGTACCTGCCCTTCCGTTTGAGCCGCTCGATGGCGACGAATTGATCGTCCATGCGTTGAAACGCATCACCTTTGGACCGACGCCGGCGATGATCGAAAAAGCGCGGCGGGTCGGATTGGAGGCGTTCATCGAGGAACAACTATTCCCCGATTCGATCCCCGACGATGAAACGGACCAACTGCTCAAACAGTTCACCACTTTCGACATGACGCCCGAAGAGCGTTTCCGATTGGACCAGCGCGGTTTGCCCGTGCAGGAACTGATCGCGGCGACGATCTTGCGCCAGTGGCACAGCGAACGGCAACTCTTCGAAACGATGGTGGATTTTTGGGGCAATCACTTCAGCATCTTCATCGGCAAGAACGCCTGCCGCGTGTTGAAAACCGACGACGACTTGAAAGTCATCCGCCCGAACGCGCTGGGGAAATTCCGTGACTTGTTGTACGCGTCCGCACACAGCCCCGCGATGTTGGTGTATCTCGATCAGGCGGAGAGCCGCGGCGAAGCGCCGAATGAAAATTATGCGCGCGAATTAATGGAACTGCACACGATCGGCGTCGAATCGGGTTACTCGCATCACGATGTGGTGGAAGTGGCGCGCGCCTTCACCGGTTGGACGGTTTCCGGTCCGCGCAACCGGCAAATGGACTTCGGCTCGTTCTACTTCAACCCGGCGATCCACGATAACGGTGAGAAGCACGTGCTGGGCATGATGATTCCACCCGGCGGCGAAGACGAAGGCATGATGATCCTCGATATGCTGGCGGAACATCTCAGTGCGGCGCAATTCATCAGCCGCAAACTCGCGACTCGATTCGTATCCGATGCGCCGCCCGCTGAACTTGTCAATTCGCTGGCGGAGGTCTTCACGCAAACCGACGGCGACATCCGTGAATTGTTGCGTGCCTTGTTTCACTCGGAATCATTCAAAGCCTCTGCCGGGCAAAAATTCAAAAAACCGCTGGACTTTTTCGTTTCGACATTGCGCCTCACCGGCGCCACCGTCCGGCGGAACACGCGCGCGCTTCAGGAGTACCTGCGCCTGCTTGGGCAGGTCCCGTTCACGTGGTCGCCGCCGGATGGATTCCCCGACAAGCAGGAATACTGGGCAACGACCAGCGGCTTGCTCGATCGGTGGAACTTCGGCATGTTGCTGGTCTCGAATCAGATCCGCGGCGTGGAAGTGGACCTTTCCGCTGTCACGGACGATGCCTCGTCCGCGCAGGATGTGGTGGACCTGTTGAGCCTGCATTTCCTCGGCGGACTCCTGCCCGACGATGCGCGCGCGATTTTGGTTGACTTCGCTTCTTCGAGTGCTCTCGATAAAGACATCCCCTCGATTGCGGGCTTGATCCTCGGCTCGCCGCATTTTCAAATGAGGTAGCGCAAGATGGCATCTTGCGTCACACGCTCAAAGGAAAACCATGAACACACAACTTTCACGCAGAGACTTTCTCAGACTCGCCGGTGGTTTCGCGGTTGCGCCCGCGCTGCCCGCATGGATGCCGCGCATGGCGTTTGCGCCGCAGGGAGTCGAGCCGCCGGGTGACATCCTCGTGGTCGTCTTTCAACGCGGCGGCATGGACGGCATCAGCGCGGTCATCCCCCATGGCGACTCGCATTATTACCAGCATCGCTCCGCGCTTGCCATCCCCGAACCTGAAGATGGGAGCGACCAAACGGGAATTGACCTCGATGGATTCTTCGGACTGCATCCGTCGCTTTTCCCGCTTAAAGATCTGTGGGATGAAAGAACGCTCGCGGTCGTCCATGCGGTTGGTTCGCCCGACCCGACCCATTCCCACTTCGACGCGATGGATTACATGGAGCGCGGCACGCCCGGCGAGAAATCCATTCCCACAGGGTGGATCGGCCGCCACTTGCAGACAGCCCCATGGCAGAATGAATCGCCCTTCCGCGCCATCGGCATGGGAGGCGTGATGCAAGCCGCCCTGCGCGGACCCATCCCCGTGACGACTCTCAAATCCATTTCTGATTTTCATTTGCAGGGCGATGTGTCGCAATTGACCGAGATCCGCGCGCGGCTCGAATCGCTGTACAGCCTCGGCTCGTCGTTGGATGTGGAAGCCATGGAAACGTTCAACGCGGTGGATATTCTCGACAAGATCGACGTGGATACTTACGTTCCTTCCAACGGCGCGGCATACCCCGAAACGGAATTCGGCATGGCGATGAAACAGGTCGCGCAGATCGCAAAGACAGAGATCGGACTCGAAGTGGCGTGCGTGGACATCGGCGGGTGGGACACGCACAACCAACAGGGACAATTGGAGGGCGAACTTCCGACCCTGCTCGATGAGTTTTCAACGGGGCTGGCTTCGTTGTATCACGATCTCGGCGAGCGGGCAAAGCGCGTGACCATCGTCACCATGTCCGAGTTTGGGAGGCGCGTGAAAGAGAATGGCTCGGAAGGCACCGACCACGGGCACGGCAATTGCATGTTCGTCCTTGGCGGAGGTGTGAACGGAGGCAAGGTGTACGGCGAGTGGCCCGGTCTCGCGCCTGAGAATCTTTTCGAGGCGGGCGACCTGAACATCACCACCGATTATCGTGATGTGCTTGGCGAAGTCGTCGAACGGCGGTTGAAAAATGCGACCCTGAGCGAGATCTTCCCCAATTATTCCGCTTGGAAACCACTCGATATTGTGCAGGGTTGATTTGGAGAAGACTCACTTCCCGCGCGGGGCGTTCGGTTTCTTTTTGGCTTCCGCGGGTTTCTCCGTTTTGGTCACTTCGCGCAAGATCTTATCAATGAAGTTGGGAACGAGACCTTCGGAGAAGCCTGCGATGAACGCCCACAGGATGGCTTTGGCGGCGTCTTGATTCGTGGCGGGATTCGCGCCGAACGAGAAGAGTTTGAACGATTCGTACCCATCTTGCATGACAGGGCTGAAGGCGGGGAAGAACGTTCCTTGTAACAAGCCAGACATGAAGATCAGGTACAACACCATGGCAAAGACTCCGCCCACCAACGGCGAGACGTAAATTTGGAACGTAATGAATTGCGTGGTGGTTTGGCTCTGCTCTTTGATCACGTCCAGCGGAATGTGCAACAGCCGACGATAATTATTCGCCACGCCGCCTGCCGCGCCTGCAAGGAAGATAATGAGTTCAAGCGCGAACGACGGAGGCGTTGACAGTTGCGTGGACAATAACGCGGCGGTCGTGATGCCGACCACGATAATGATCACGGTGATGGAAATATGCAGGGCTTGGCGTCGGATGGCGTCCATGAGGCTACCTTTTTAATGGTGTTAAGTTTTTCAGAGGAATTCTTGGTAGATGGAATATCAAAGAGATAAATGCCATCTTAACCCGCCTCTCTATCCTTCGGTGCATCTAAGGGCAGGCTAGGAGCTTGTATACGAATTTCGTTTTCTAACTCCTCATATGCTTGCCACATCTTCCCAAGCGGAATATGTTTCTGCCAGCTTGGGAAGAGGATGTGATTGAATTGGAATTTATAGGCAGTTCCAATCCACTTGGTATACAAGATCGTTGGAGTTTCTAAGATGAGGAAGTAGCGCAAACCGAGCATCGGCAGCATCGCATTGCGTTTCAAGGATTTTACTTGAGACCAAGTTGCCAAGATTGAAAATTCAGGTCTCTTGTATTCTATACCCGTTTCAGAAGTAATTATGCAAGTATCTGGGAGGGCATAGGAATACGCCGTGGTGTATATGGCGACGGGAATGTAAATGATGAGCATTGGCGCGAATGTGGGATCCTCGTATGTGTGAAACAGAATCCACAAACCCCAAAGAACGAACATCACTGTGATAACGCGAGACATAAAGCGCGAGAACTGTCGGCCTCTTGCGTAATAAATTCTTCTTGTTCGCTGAATGTTTATCTCAGAGTTCGATCTCATACGTGTACCGTAAGATAAGAACATCTCCACAATGGCGGGCTAACTAGGATTTTTTACTGCCGCATATAAGGGCTTATAGGCAGTGACCGTCTAACATCCCAAATAGCAGATTATGCGACGTAAGATTAACTTGCGAATTCATTATAGCATCTCTGTCAAGCACCCTTTTACTGATCACTGATAACTGTTCACTGCCTCACTGCGCGGTATTGCCACCATCCACCAACAACAAATGACCTGTCATAAACGAAGAATCATCCGAAGCCAAAAACAAAACTGCCTTGGCGATCTCCTCGGGTTTGCCGAAGCGGCCCATCGGTAAATACTCGCTCGCTTCTTTCACCGCTTGCTCCACCGTCACTGGGTCTGAGTTTTCGAAGTATCCCTTTTCGAGCCAGCGATCCACGAACGTGTCGCCGGGGCAGACCGCGTTCACACGGATGTTGTCGCGCGCGAAATCGAGCGCCATCGCTTTCGTCATCAACGCCACCGCGCCCTTGCTCGCCACATACGGGAACGCGTCCCTGCCTCCCACCACCGACCAATCCGATCCGTTGTTGACGATCACGCCTCCGCCCTGCGCTTTCATCACAGGCAAAACCAGTTTGCACATGTGCCACACCGCCGTCACGTTGATCGCCAGCGTCTCGTTCCACACATCATCGGATGTGGTTTCGGCTGTCCCTTGGGTGACGATGCCCGCGTTGTTGAACAGGATATCCACGCGGCCGAACGAGGCGAGAGTCTGTTCGACGACACGGGAGCAATCCTCCCCGTTGGAATGATCCGCCTGGACGAAGACGCATCGCACGCCCTTGCGGTTGATCTCATCCATGACGCGTCCACCCAACTCCGCGCGGCGTCCCGTAATGACGATATCCGCGCCTTCGTCGGCAAACAATAAGGCAGTCGCTTTGCCGATTCCCGACGTTGCGCCGGTGAGGATCGCGGTTTTACCAGCGAGTTTTTTCATGTGCCTCCAATTCCCTCTCCCCTCGGGAGAGGGTTAGGGTGAGGGTTACAACGTAAACAAATAAATTGCCGCAAACGCCAGTGCGATGCCGATCATTTGTCTGCGCACGATGTGTTCCTTGAGGATGAGCCACGCGAGGACGACCGTCGCGCCCGGATACAACGAACTCAAGACCGCGGCAACGTCGAGCCTGCCGACTTTACTGGCGAGGATGAAAAAGAAATTGCCGCCGAGATCGAGCGTGGCGTTGATGAGAACCACCGTCCACGCGCCGCGCGGGACGAGGAGCGACTCGCGCCGCGCCAGCACGATGACGAAGAGTAGGAGCGTCCCTGCGAGGCGCGAGATGATCATGGGCCACAACAGCGAGTCGGGGTCGCCGACGGCGTTGTGAATGAAGATGAAGTAACAACCAAACCCCACGCCCGCGAGAATCGGGAACTTCAGGTCCGAGAGTTTGCTGATGTGGAATGCGCCGTCGCCTTGCGAGATCAGCCAGACCGCCGCGAGCGCGAGCGCGAATCCGATGAATTGAATCAGGCTGGGCAGTCCCTCGGTGACCGAGCCGACGATCACGGGAAGCAACGCCGCGAACAACGCAGAGACCGGCGCGGCGATGCTCATCTGCCCGACGCTCAGGCTGTGATACAAAATGAGCAAACCGATCGAGCCGAGCGCGCCGCCGATAAGGGAGTTGAGCACACCATTCCCCGATGGAAACGATTCGCGATAGAAGATCGAAACGATGGCGAGGAGGAGCAAGCCGAAGAAATCCGCGTAGAGCACCGCGCGATACGCGCCGACCTTGCGGCTCGAAAGCCCGCCCGCGAAATCCCCCGCGCCCCATGATAGCGATGATGCAATGCCGTAAAGAATGGAAAGCAAAAAAACCTCCGGAATGCGGACTTTTTCGGAGCGCGGACTTCAGTCCGCAATTTATGTAGCAGACTGAAGTCTGCGCTCCGGTTCCGCGTTTTAAAATTTATCGTCGTCGAACAAATTCAAGATTGGGAATTCCTGCGCGCATTCCTTCATCCACATTTCGCCGTTGTCGCTTATGAATTGACGATAACTGGAATACAACCAATCCTCGGGCTTCTGGACGTACCCATGTTTGACTGGATTGTAATGGATGTAACTGAAGCGCGTCCAAAAATCGCGTTCGCCTCGAATGCAGGTATCCCAGTAACTGTACCAAACGGTTCTGCCGCGCGTGTTATCCAGTGCGTTCAGTTGATGTGCCGTGCTTCCGTTGAGTCGCTTCATAAATTTACCGAGATCAAGTCCGTGATACGGAAGAAAAAGAAAATGATAGTGGTTTGCGAGAATAACCCAAGCCGCCAGTTGCGCGTTAAATTCTGCGATCAATTCTTTGAATGTCTTAATCCACAAATTGAAATGCGCATCGGAAGATAAAATATGCGCCTTATCCACCACCGAGGCTGTGACAAAATACCACGCGTCGTCCACGTAGAGGTGCGGCGGGCGGTGTGGGGAGGTTGACCATTTCATGGTTAGTATTTCGGTGTGCGGACTTAAGTCTTGTATTTCGGAGCGCGGACTTAAGTCCGCAATTTATTGTGTAGGTAGCGGACTAAAGTCCGCGTTCCGGTCCGCGTTCCGGCCTGTGTTCCGTTTTTCCTGCGGCCTTCGCCCGATCCAACACTTTTTGCGCGTTCTTCAACAGGGGCATGTCGATCATCTTGCCATCCAACGCGTACGCGCCTATCCCTTCTTTTTGACTCGACTCAAACGACTCGACGATGCGCTTTGCATACTCAATCGCTGAATCGGATGGAGTGAACGCCTCTTGCGTGACCTGGACTTGATTCGGGTGGATGATCTGTTTCCCGCTGAAGCCGAAGCGCGCTCCCTGTTCAGCCTCGGCGCGCAGACCTTCGGGGTCTTTGAAGTCAATGAAAACGATGTCAATTGCTTGCAAATCATTTGCCGCGCACGCAGTGACGACCGCCTGCCGCGCGTAGAGCAACTCGGTCGCGTCTTTCGTGCGGACCGCGCCAACGGACGCGGCGAAGTCCTCCCCGCCAAAGATTATGGCTTCGAGTCGTTTATCCGCTTCGGCGATCTCTTTCAGGTTCATGATTCCCTTGGCGGTTTCCACACCCACCAACAAGCGGACGCTCCCGATGTTCAACTTGCTCGAAAGTTCATAAGTCTCGATGTGCTCGCTGACCCATTTCACTTGTTCTTCTGTTTCGATCTTCGGCACAACGATCGTATCAGGGTTGGTCGCCAGCGCGGCGACGAGGTCGCGCTTCTCCAAGCCCGACCCGATCTGGTTGATGCGAATGCACCTCTCTGATTTGCCGAAGTCCAGTTCTTTCATCGCCTGTGCAATGACCGCCCGCGCTTCGGTTTTTCTATTCGCCGCCACGCCATCTTCCATATCCATGCAAATAGAATCGACCCCAAGTGTGGTCGCTTTTTCGATCTTGCGGCGGTCATCGCCGGGCATGTAGAGTAACGCGCGTCGGGAATGCATGGAGTCTCCTAGGTATGTACACAAGTAAATACGGAAACATGTACACACGAAAACACGTACACACGTAAATACGAAAACATCATCGCCTTGTTTACCTGTCTACCTGTGTACTTGTTTACTTTTTCAAAAACATTGCTGTCCGTTCAAACTCGACCACAATTGTACCGTCTGGTTTCCTCCCCCAGCATTTGATTCGCACAATGCCTACATCGGGCCTTGACTTCGACTCGCGCTTTTCGATGATCTCGCTCTCGGCGTATACCGTGTCCCCGTGAAAAACAGGGTTGGGATGCACGACCTTGTCATAGCCCAAGTTTGCTATGATTGTACCTTCGGTGAGATCGGATACAGTCAAGCCGACGACCAGCCCGAAAGTGAACACTCCATTCACCAGCCGCTGACCGAACTCCGTTTTCGAGGCGAAATCCTCGTTGAGGTGCAAGGGTTGTGTGTTCATCGTCAACGCGGAGAAGAGCACGTTGTCCATTTCGGTGACGGTGCGTCCGCCGTGTTTGAATTTCATCCCAACTTCGAGATCGTCAAAGTACTTTCCAGTCATGGTTATCTCCTTCGTTGAGGAAAGAAGAAAGATGAAAGACGTGCAATAACTTTCTTCTTTCCTCTTTCTTCGTTCATTCCACCGTAATTAAGGCTTGCTCTCTGTCCACCGTCTGCCCTTGCTTTACCAGTAATTTACTGACGATCCCATCCATCGGCGATTGGATTCTAATCTCCATTTTCATCGCTTCCAACACTAAAAGTGTTTGACCCTTCGTCACCGAATCTCCCTCGCTCACATTCACCGCGCGGACCTGCCCTGGCATGGGCGCGGTTAATTCACCTGCTGTGTGGTGATGTCCGCTTGCGGATTTGCGCGCGCCTGATTGTTTCGTCAGCACAAACGTCCGCCCGTTGATCGTCACCCAGCGTTTGGCGTTGTCGGAGGAAACGTACGCGACGATGCGTTCGCCGTCGATAAGCAAATCCAGTTTCCCCTCCTCGGCGCGCAGGAGTTCAACATCAACGGTTTGATCTCCCCTAATGGCGCGATAGGATTTACCTGTGGAAGTAAAGTCGACGAGGAAAGATCGAGAGTTGAAATCAAAATTTATCTTCATCGCGCGTCATCCAAATCCCAAAACACGGATCACCGCTACCAGCCACATCCCGATCACTGCAAGAACGAGTTCAAGGTCTCGTTGCATCAAACCTGCCAGCACGCTCACCCACGAGTGATAAGCAAGATACGGGGAGAGAAAAGGCGATGCCGCCATTGCCTGATCCTTGCGTCGGTTGTGGATGGAGAGAACAGTCAACGCAAAACCGATGGGGAATGCCCAGGGCCAAAGGCTGGCATTCCATGTGGATCGGAGTAGATCGTCCGACCAGCCGATGGATGAGGGCCCGAAGATAACAAGGGAAAGGATCACTGCAATGGCAACCGGCGCAAAGACGCGCACGAGCGACTTCCAGCCGCCTTCACGCCATGCCTCGAAAAACCAAAACGGAACCAGCGCAATGCCCATCTGCGGCTTGATCGCGATAAAAAATAACCCAAATTGCGGTGGGAGGATAAAACCCATGAGTACCAACGCGTCCACATTCAACATGCGCATTCCATACACCACCGGCGGAGAGAGCAGGAACGCGATCAAAGCCATGCGGCTCGCTTTCAATTGGATCGCTGTCCATGCATACAGGACGAGTGTAAGGGAGAAATACAGCGCGCTACTGACTCTCTCTGAAAGGAAAGCCAACGGCAGTATGGGGATCAATGTCCATGGGACATTGCGAAATGTAGGCGCGGCAAGATATGGATTCCTGCCTTCCAATGCCGCACGAGCCGCCGGATAGTAGGTCTCGCGCCAATCGATGCCCACAGCAGGCCACAAACTGTCCGCGCCAAAGTAGAGAACGACCAGAAGCGCCGCACCTGCAACAACGAGTCGACGGTCAATGTTTATCTTTGCCATATTATTAATTTCTGAACCCGCTTGGAGTCTTCCATGGGCTGTAAGGATCATGCTCATTTACGATTGACGATTGACGATTTGCGATTGTTAGATCTGCCAAAGAAGCGGCGATAAGAGATTCCAACGATGGCTCGGACGGTGAATTCCAGTTGAAGGTTGATTCAACCCATTTTGTAGAAACTTTCCCGATTGCAAAATCTTCGTGTGATAAAACATCTTGCATAAAATCAATATTCGTTACCACACCATGCACAATGAAATCACGCAACGCGGCTTGCATTTTTTGAATGGCAACTTCTCGGTTCTCCGCATGGACGATCAATTTCGCCAACAAGGGATCGTAGAAATGCGTCACCTCATCGCCTGCACGAAAACCTGAGTCAACCCGGATGCCCGGTCCGCGCGGCTCGATGAATTGCAGGAGTTTGCCTGTGCTTGGTAAAAATCCATTGGCGGGGTCTTCGGCGTAGACGCGGCACTCGATGGCGTGTCCGCGTTGGGTGAGTTGTTCTTGTGAGTATGGAAAGCGCTCGCCCGCCGCGACGCGGATCTGCCATTGAACGAGGTCGAGTCCTGTTGTGAGTTCAGTGACAGGGTGTTCGACTTGGAGGCGAGTGTTCATTTCAAGAAAGAAGAAAGATGAAAGAAGAGGGTCAAAGATAAACTCTACCGTTCCCGCGTTGTAGTAACTGACGGCACGTGCGGCATTGACTGCCGCTTCTCCCATCTCTTCGCGCAATTCTGATGTGAGCAATGGCGAGGGCATCTCTTCGATTATTTTTTGATGGCGGCGTTGCACCGAACATTCGCGCTCGAACAAATGCACGAGATGTCCATGCTGATCGCCGAAGATTTGAAACTCGATGTGATGCGCATTCGGGATGTATTTTTCAACGAGCAAACGATCATCGCCGAACGCGTTCAACGCTTCGCGCCGCGCGGATTCAATCGCTTCACCCAACTCTTCTGCCTGATTCACCACCCTCATGCCTTTCCCCCCTCCGCCCGCCGCGGCTTTGACGAGAACGGGATACCCGATCTCCTGCGCGGCTTTCTTGAAATCGGATTCCGATTCGAGTCCTTCCACGCCGGGGACGGTTGGCACGCCCGCCTGCTTCATGCGGCTCTTCGATTCGGCTTTGTCGCCCATCGCGCGGATCGAATCCGCGGAGGGACCGATGAAGGTCAAATCCGCCGATTCAGCCGCAAGGGCGAAGGACGCGTTCTCCGAGAGGAATCCGTAGCCGGGATGAATCGCGTCCGTGCCCGTTTGTTTCGCCGCGCCGATGATCTTCTCGATGTTCAGATATGATTCCTTCGGCGATGCCGCACCGAGCAGAACGGACTCGTCCGCAGTTTGCACATGCAGTGAGTTTTTATCCGCTTCGGAGTAGACGGCGACAGTTTTGATGCCGAGTTCGCGGCAGGCGCGCTGGATGCGGATGGCGATCTCGCCGCGGTTAGCGATCAGGATTTTTTTGAACATTATTTGACGCGCGTCAATGTTGCTTCGGTGGCTTTGGTTTCGCCGTATTCGGGGTGGATGTTGTATGCAGTGATGACCAAATGATCTTTGTCGAGCAATTGCAATTCGGTGCGCCAGCCCCAATCGGGTCCGCCGCTCGGGTCGGGATAACCGCCGAGGACGGAGAATCCGTTGTCGGTGGCGGAGCCGACGCAGAACATAATGGCGGTGTTGTTGTGGAACGAGTCCACCCACGAGGCTTCGTATTGTTCGAGGGTTGTGTTGTAACCGAAGGTGAACATGCCATGCTGAGGCTCGCCTTCGATGGAGCCTTGATAGAGGTAGATGGCGAATCGTCCTTCCAAGACCAGGGTAATGGTTCCCAGAACAGGCGATTCATCAGCGAGTTTGTCAGGCTCGAACCAGAGTTTAGAAGTGCCTGTCCAGCTACCAGCCAAACGGGATAGAAAATGATGCGGACTGCCTGAGGATTGAGGGAAGGTCATGTGAAATCTCCAAAAGAATGGTATTGGTTAACTCAGGAAAGATGAAAGAGGAAAGATGTGTTAGGGGAATGGTATTTCTGAGTCGGGAGAGAAGTCTGATGGTTGTGTATTGTATTCGGATTGTTCTTCGCGAATGGCGTGTTTGCGCTGGTAAGGAATCATCGGAGCTAACATGCTGACAATACGGGTTGTAAGGCCCATTCGGTGTTGGAGAACTTCTGGCTTGAGAACGTGACGAGATTTGTAATACCATTCGCGACTCTCACGCGCTGAACCAAGCGATGCTTCGATAAATCGAGCACGGTCTGGTCCTTTACTTCGGGAGTATCCCTCAGTGAGATTTACACTGATCGAGTCAATGGAACGATGCAGTTGGTCTGCAACTTTCAACATCAATGGCTTCTTTGCCAGAAATTGAACATCCTCCCAGCCAATATCTCCAGCAAACAAGCCCAACCTATATACTTCAAGTTTCCAAATTGGATCATTAGTCATCTCAGACGGAATCTCAACAAGCCATTTGGCATAGTTCATAATCTTGTGCTCCTCTTTCTTCTTTCCTCTTTCATCTCACATCCTCAAGACTCCAAAATTATTTTCTTCCACAGGCGAATTCAAAACAACCGACAACGCCAATCCCAAAACTTGTCTCGTATCAACGGGATCAATCACTCCATCATCCCAAAGTCTCGCCGTTGAATGATAGGGATTGCCTTCGTTTTCGTATTTCTCCAAAATGGGACGTTTGAACTCGTCCGCTTCTTCCTTCGAGAGAGTTGGCTTGCCTTCCCTTTGAAGTTGATCCTTCTTGATGGTTAAGAGCACATTCGCGGCTTGTTCCCCGCCCATGACGGAGATTCTCGCGTTGGGCCACATCCACAGGAAGCGTGAGCCGTAGGCGCGACCGCTCATGGCGTAGTTGCCTGCGCCGAACGAGCCGCCGATGACGACGGTCAACTTTGGCACACGCGTTGTGGCGACTGCGTGAACCATCTTCGCGCCGTCCTTGGCGATGCCGCCGACTTCGGCTTCGCGTCCCACCATGAAGCCAGTGATGTTTTGCAGGAATACCAGCGGAATGCCGCGTTGATCACATAACTCAATGAAGTGAGTCGCTTTGAGCGCGGACTCGCTGAACAGCACTCCATTGTTGGCGATGATGCCGACGGGGTATCCATGAATCCGCGCGAACCCGCAGACAAGCGTCGTGCCGTAGCGCGCTTTGAACTCGCGGAATTTGCTTCCATCTACGAGCCGGGCGATGATCTCGTGAACATCATAGGTCTCGCGGAAGGTTGATGGCAAAATACCGTAAATCTCTTCCGCTGGAAAAAGAGGTTCTTCGGGAGGGAAAGAGGAAAGAGGAAAGAGCCACGTCTTTCTTCTTTCCTCTTTCATTGGTAATGACTCAACTATATCTCGTAAGATCTGAATCGCATGATCGTCATCCTCAGCGAAGTGATCCGCAACACCGGAGAGACGCGTGTGGACGTCTGCTCCGCCCAAATCTTCTGCGCTAACATCCTCACCCGTCGCGGCTTTGACGAGCGGGGGTCCGCCGAGGAAGATCGTGCCCGTGCCTTTGACGATGATGGCTTCGTCGCTCATCGCAGGGACGTACGCGCCGCCCGCCGTGCAACTGCCCATCACCGACGCGATCTGCGGAATCTTTTTGGCAGACATGCGCGCCTGATTGTAGAAGATGCGACCGAAGTGACCGACATCGG
>CAZQES010000117.1:0-13182 GCA_964591425.1 uncultured Anaerolinea sp. | reverse complement strand
GCGTACAGATTCGATATTCAGAAGTCATTAATTCACTCCACATTCGTGGGGCGGGATGCCATCCCGCCTTACGGAATTGCTTTCTTCAATTCTTCCTGCGCGGGATAACTGATCAGCACGCCGCGCAACGGACCCTGGAACACGAACATGCTCCCTGCCGCCGCCGCGGACGCGCCCGCCTTCACCGCCTCCGCCAGATGACCGATATTCCCGGCTCCACCACAAGCAACAACAGGCACAGTCACCGCTTCAGCTACACGTTTAATGAGGTCAAGGTCGTAGCCCTGCATCGTCCCATCGCGGTCAATGGAATTGACAAAAATCTCGCCCGCGCCTTGCTTCTCCATGTCCACGGCAAACTTCACGGGGTCGAAACCTGTCCCTTTCTTTCCAGCACGGGTAAAAACTTCATATTTGCCGAAGAGTGTTTTCTTCACGTCAATCGAAATGACCACTGCCTGACTCCCGGCATGGTCTGCCGCGGCGCGGATCAGCGTGGGATTCTCAACAGCCGACGTGTTCAACACGAATTTCTCCACGCCGATCGAAAGCAACTGCTTCACATCGTCCATGTCACGGATGCCGCCGCCGTAACCCAACGGCATAAAACACTCGCTCGTGATCTTTTTCAACAACTCGAAATTCGGGCGGCGATTTTCCGTCGTGGCGAGAATATCGAGGAAGATCAACTCGTCCACTTCCTTGTCGTTGAAGATGCGCACAATGTTGATCGGGTCGCCGAGGTATTTCGGGTCTTTGAACTTGACCGTCTTGACCAGCCCTTCGCCCTTCAACAACATGCAGGGAATCACACGCGGGCGGATCATGACACACGCTCCGCGAAATTTTTCAACATCTGTAACCCGAACTTGTGACTCTTCTCCGGGTGAAACTGCGCGCCGACAATATTGCCCTTGCCGAGAATCGAATGGATCGTCACACCGTACTCGGTCTCGGCAAGCACGGCATCCGTATCTTTCGCCACTACATGATACGAGTGAACGAAATAAAAACGCGAATCAGCGAGCAACCCATCCACCAATGGATGTTGCCGCCGGACATGAATCTCATTCCAACCCATGTGTGGGATTTTTAGATTCGCGTGCTCCGCATCGAATTTGAATCGGACGGTCTCCGCATCGAACCACCCCAAGCCTGATTCAGTTCCCTCTTCGGATCCCCTCGTCATCAGTTGAAGTCCCACACACAAGCCGAGCACCGGCACTTTCTTCTCCAAGACAAGTTCACCGACCACAGGCACCAATCCCGTTTCGCGGAATTTTCGCATCGCCGCGTCGAACGCGCCGACGCCGGGCAGAATCAACTTCTCGGCATCTCGAATCACGACAGGGTCAGAGGACGGTTCTGCTTTGAAACCAGCCTTCTTGAACATGTTCTTGATGGAGCCGAGGTTACCGACGCCGTAATCCACGATGACGATCACGCGTAGACCCTCCGTTTTTCGCTGAACAACTGCATCAGCCGCGCCGCTTGCACGTAGATCCATGCGAGGTGGAGTTGGTCGTTATCTTGATTCTGAATCGCGAGCGATACATCCTCCGCCACTTTCTTTCCATTCCAAATTTCCGACTGCTGAAAATCCGCGCTGTTGACCGCATCGCGGATGAAGTCCTGCGCGCGCGGCGAGGTCCATGCTTCGGCGAGATTCGGGAAGCCGAGTTTGCGCGTACGCGTGCGAATCGATTCGGGGAGGATGCCTTTCAACGCGTCCCGTAGAATCCGCTTGGTGAAACCCGAACCAACTTTCACCGTGGAAGGAAGCGAGAAGGAATAGCAGACGAGTCGCCAGTCCATGAACGGCGAGCGCACTTCGACTCCGTGAGCCATCGAAAGCCGGTCGAAGTCGCGTAAATTCATCGGCAGTTGTGTGAAGTGAAAATCCACGTACAACGATCTGAACAACGCATCGCGGTCTTTGATGAGAGGCATATCGTGTTCGTACGCAGACGAAGTGAATTCCGCGATGGGCTGAGTGAGCCACGGTTGACGATCCTCTTTCGTCATCTTCGAGAACAACGCTTGCGCGCTTCGAACATAAAATTGATTCGCGGGGAACAGTTCAAGCCCTTTCATGATATTGAGCAGGTCGCGCGTGCGGCGCGGCGAAAGTTTCGAAACCGAATCCTTGAGCGCGGCAGTGACGTGCCACGGATACCCGCCGAGCAATTCATCGCCGCCGTGCCCATCGATCGTGACGACCACATTATTTTCGCGCTGAATTTTATGCACAAGCCACGGACCGAGATGAATATCGGAAATTTCCTCGTATTGAAAGAGGATGTCGTCGAAATGATCGAGATATAAATCCGACGCGCCGGTGCAATAGATCGGCGTCACGCCCGTTTTCTTGATGACCTCATCGGCGTATTTGCGTTCGTCGATCACCGCGCCGGGGTAGGTCATGATGAACGCCTTCTGCCATTCGTGCGCGAGACGGTCGGCGGCGTTCGTCGTGTTGCGGATGTGAGTCATGCCGCACAGTATGGAACTCGAATCGAGTCCGCCGCTGAGAGCTGTTCCGATCGGGACGTCGCTTCTCATGCGGATGCGGCACGCGTCGAGAAACAGTTCGCGGAAACGCGCAACCTGATCGTCATAATTTTGCGGGACAGTTTCCAAATGATCGAGCGTGTTCCACCAGCGGCGGATCTTCGGCGCTTCGCCTTGTCGCAGTGTAAGGCAGTGCCCGCCCAGCAGGTGATTCAATCCCTTCAACATGCACCGCTCATCGCCTTCGATGAGACGCTCGTTCGTCAAAGCCAGCGCAACCATCGCGTGATCAAATTCGGGCTCGAACCAATCCAATGCAAGGAAGGCTTTCATCTCCGATGCGAACGCAAAGTGATTTTGATCGAAATGATAGATCATCGGTTTGACGCCGAAACGGTCGCGCGAGACGAACAGTTTTCGCTCTTTTGAATCCCAAATCGCCAGCGCCCACATGCCGTTGAATTTCAATTGACAGTCCTCGCCCCAGTGATGGAAGGCGGTGAGGATGACCTCGGTATCCGATTCGGTTTTGAACGAGTAGCCTAACTTTTCCAATTCGGCTTTCAACTCAAGGAAGTTGTACATCTCGCCGTTGAACACGATCCAATACCGCCCGTCGGCGTAGGACATCGGCTGACGCCCACCGTCAGAGGTGTCAATGATGGCGAGGCGGCGATGTCCAAGCCCAAGATTTGACTTGGAATCAATGTAGATATCGCTCCCATCCGGTCCGCGGTGGGCGAGGGAGTTGATAAAGTTATTCAATTCTCCCGGCGAAACCGGTTCGCCGTTGAGGTTCCAAAGTCCAGCAATGCCGCACATCCTAGGTCTCCTGACTGAATGATTTCATCACTCGAAAAATATTTTCCAGGGCATTGGGAGCGTAGTAATATGCGCTAATTTCAGGTGGTACGCCGGCGCCGCGATCGTTTAAAACGATATCCAGCAATTCCTCCGGGGTGCGAGCCACCTTGGCGTGACCAGAGTCGTCGAGGTGTAACACTTCCTCGCAAGAAGCCAGCGGCAAAATGATTGTGGGGACCCCAATCCCCAGCGCGTCGTAATGTGAAGCGGATGAAATACTAACATGAAAGTCTGCCATGCACTGCAATTCATACGTGGAAGGATCCTCTGCACCAAGCAGGATATTCACATTGGGGTAGCCCTTTAACGGATTTTCATAGGCTCGTTTGTCTTTTTCAAAACCGGGATGGAGTTTGATGTAGAGTTGATACTTCAACTTTCCTTGCGCAGAGGCGAGAAATTTGAGAATAAATTCGATCAACCGCTCGCGGTCAATACCCTGCGTGGTCACAAGAATCGTCACAAAGGTGTTGCCGTTTTTTTGTACGAACTCAGCTCTTTTCTTCCGATAGGTATCGATCAACGGACTGCCGACCACCACAAGTTCATCCGTGTAAAACGGACTCCGCTTTAACTCATTCAACCAATAGTCTCCATATATCAAGATGCGACGGGGGACGATCATCTCTTCGCGTTCATCTTCCCCGACAGCAGGCAGGGCACCATCCGGGTCGTGGCGCGGAAACAGTCCGTGTTGAAATTCCAAGGTGGGAATCCCCAAATGATTTGCCGCTGCCCACATAGCGTATTCGTTCTGGTCGGCAGTCATCACAAAGGAAGGACGGATACGCCTCAGCAACGAAGTATATAACCATTTGGACCAATAAAACCGGCGCAACGTGCGCCCAATGCGCGTTCCATTCAGCTCCCGTAGCGCTGGTTCTTCGCCAATCTCACGCTCAATCTGGCAAATGAGTGCATCATTTTTTTTTGGAAGATTTAGGTAGGACAGGAGCATCGAAAACAGGTCAACGAAGGATGTTGTCATTGCAACTGGAAAGAGAGCCTGTTTCCTTCGATGATGATATGTTATGCTGTTCAAAGTTTCGATCTTGAAGCCCTCTTCTGCTTTCTGAAGGATATCGTCAAAATAAATATCCACGTACTGTCCATTGCGCAGTTCGCGCAGAGCCGAGGAAAACGTTTTGAACACGTATCGCGAGCGACGCGGAGAAATAAATTTCACAAGATCAGGCAGAAACAGGAGGATGCGTTCTTTTAACCAATCCCATGTGAGGGAATCGGGCTTGACTTCCATTGGCAGGCTTTGTATCTCGGTGGCAGCTTTGAACCGCAACAACCTCCACGCGCTATATCCTTCGAACTTGTGCGCAAACAGATTATGTTTTTTCTCGAGGCGTTCCAGAATCGCCAGCGTCTCGAGACCTGTACGATACGATCTTTGCTGAATCGCTTTATTCATTCCGAAAGATATCCCTCACCAGCCGCATTGTGCGGAGCCCGTCTTCGAGGGTGGGCAGATTGGTTTCACCGTCAAGCGCGGCTCGAACCGCCTCCTGTGCCTGCAAACGCAAACCCGGCTTGAAATTCTGATCCCACGCATGAGTTGCAATCGGCTCGAGTTGCCTCCGACCGGCAAGTTGAACCGCGGCTTGTTCCAATGGACGCATCTCCCAACGTTTTTCATTAATATTGATAACCGCCGACCACGGACCCGGCTGATTCCAAATACCCTGATATAAACCGATATCGCCGGAATCAAATTGCACTTTTGCGGCGACGATTTGGGTTTGCCCGCCTTCCCACGGGATGATTGGTTCAACATCTACGATCTCCCCACGGCCGAACAGATTGAAATAATCTATCACGTGGATCGAGTTCGCATACATCCAATTTTCGACAACGAGTTTGGGCTGACCGGCTTCGAGGGCGCGTTTTGTATCTTCTTGATCCTGCAAATGAATGAAACGCGGACTTGCATTTCCTTCCAAGTCTACCAGCGCGGCACGTGTGGATGAATAGAACCGGCGATTGAGCGCTACGAACGCTTGTCTGCCTTTCTCTTTGGCAACGCCAGCGATCGCTTCCGCGTCATCGAGGTTGTAGCCTGCCGGTTTTTCCATCAGGACAACCCACGGATATTCAAAACACGCGCGGCTCACCCGGTTCGCCTCCAACTCAGGGACGGTTACCACAACTAACTCTGCTTTGGTCACTTCGTACATCTCGGCAATGGAATCGCAAACTTGCGGAATGTGAAACTCCGCGGCTAGACCCTCTGCACGCTCGCGAGTGCGACTCATAATGCCCACAACACGGACCTTTGCGATATCTTGAAACGCACGGATGTGCTCACGAGCCATATAGCCCGCGCCGACGATCGCAACATTGCATTGTTTCACTGTCATCATCGAATCCTTTTTGGTCATGCCCACGGAAAAACGCGGTCGCTATATTTTGAGACTTCATCCAGTGAGACCGAACGATGGCCTTCTTCATTGGAAACATATGCCGCCACCAATACCGCCACCGCGAGACGACCGTCCTCCCCACTCGGGTAATCTGCCCCGGCAAGCAAAGACTCGAGCACGGCGCGCGAAGGTGCGATCACATCCACTGGCTTGATCACCTGCTGGCTTCGATGCGAGGGCATACCGTATCGTGTGGTCGGCAACTCGCGATGTTGCTCCTCGCGCACTGTCAAAAACATCGCCCCCGCAAGTTCGTCCACGACGATCTGTCCGTTTCTACCGGCGTAGATCACGCTCAGCCCGTTCCCTTGATCGGAACCGGCTTCCATATAGAATCGTTTTCCGCTATTGGTGACGAGGCGCACTGACCCGGCACGGTCTTCGAATTGCGCGCCGCGGGGGTTGGGAATGGCATCGCTGGAGAACCAAGAGGAAACTTCCAAAGTTGATTCGTCCGTCAGGTAGTGGAACATCTCGAAATAGTGAGTCCCGTTCATCGCCATGCCGAAGTTGCCGCACACGACTGTCACACTCGCCAGTCCGCCGTAGGCATCGGAATTCATCAATCGTTTCGGCTCGGTGTATTGTTCCATGAACCGCATTTGGTGATTGACCGCCAGCCGCGCGCCGTACTTCGCGCAGGTTTCGATCATGCGATCGCACTCCGCAAGCGAAACCCCCATTGGCTTTTCACACAGGATGTACCTCGCGCCCATTTCCGCCGCGAGGCAAGTGTATTCCGCGTGTGTCGGCGCGGTCGTGGAAACGATCACACACTCCGGTTTCTTTTCACCTAGCAATGATCTCACATCGGAATATTGAAATTCAGGTTGTACGCCCTGCTCGCTTTGCGCCAACACGAGCGCCTCCGAGTTTACATCACACACTCCTACAAGTTCCAGCCCCATTTCGCGAACCACTTGTATATGCCGGCGTCCCATGCGCCCGGCTCCTACGACAACGGTCTTCACGATCCGACCCTCCCGAATTTTCCAGCGATCACATCGTCGAACAACTGGAGCATTCGTTCGGAGGATTTCCCATCCAGCCGCCCCCACTTCGACATCTCGCGTCGCTGATTATTTTCGATGACATCATAATATTGCCGATCGGTTGTAAGGCGATTTAAGGCATCCTTGAAATCGGTTTTTGAAAACACGGTAAGCACGCCCGTCACACCCTGATAATCGGCGTATTTCATCTGATACACATCGTAATTCACCACCGGTTTGCCGCAGGCGATTGCCCAACGAATGGTTGCCGAAACGCTTGCCACATACAGATCACAAAGAGGAACCAAAGTCGCGGTGTCCCATCTCGAAATTTTCACCCCAAAACTTTCGAGATGATTCACTTCTTCGTCGGTCAATCGCGGATGGGGGCGGACAATAACATTCCATCCTTCGACACGCGAAAGAGTTTCCATCCAAAACGACAAGAGGGAATCGTAGTCTGCAAACTCACAATCCCGGGGGAATTGGCTCGGCGGCAGTGCGCACAGCAGAAGCGGAAGCCCTTCACGCAAGCTCAATTCGTGATCAAGTTTCCGGCGCATCTCCCCGGATCGGGCCGTTGCTTCCGCCAGTATATCGTCATACAGTGCACCGGTCAGAATCAACTTGTCTTCTGCAAGTCCATCGCTTCGGTAGTATTCCAACATCCGTTCACTTTCGACAGCCACGATTGTACCTGGCTCGCTGTTCATCACCCACGGTCGCGCAGGGCGATATCCGCTCCGCTCCATGGGAATAATATCCCACGACGGCAGGCGCAATAATTTTTTGCCGCGATGTTCATAAACCCAATGGGGAAACAACTTCGCGGTCCAGCGATTGATCAAACTGCGGGATGCGTCATGTGCGTAGTAATCGTAAAAGTATTCAGCCGCCTCGGTTGCGTTCGCGATCGTATACGGGATAATTACCGTGGGTATATTGTGTTCCCGACAAACTCGAATGGATACGTGAGTAAGTTCCCGTGCATTTTCTTCCGATACAATTAAAAGGTCGGGCTTATACTCCTTGCTCAGAGAGCGTGTTTGCCCTTCGACATACCTGATCAACCCAACCATCTTTCGATACAGGATAACAAAGAAGATCCAAAACGAGACACGGATTGGCAGCCTTTGAATAATCCGTTTTACCACCGAGTAAGTACGACGACATCCAACTTCAGAAGTCGAGGAGGCACACGAGAAATCCCATCTCTCAGCACGGCATGTTGCCAAGTCTCTTTCGAGTACTGGGTATGAAAAAGGAAACCAAAAGACCGGCGTATATCTTTCAGTGGATTTCAGTAGCCGTGCAACTCGCGCGAGTTCCACGAATTGTGCATCCATGGCAGCGATCAAGAGAATGTATTTCATCAGAGAAGAATCTTTTTCGCCATTTGTGTAATAGAAGCAAGGAGTCGCCGTAAGGCTTGCCGGCGCGCCTCTTTGGATATCAGCGGAAGCCAAGCGGGGTTGGCATGTTTCACCCAGCCCATAAATTCACGCCAATCCATCTCGCCCAACTCCTGCAGGCGATCAACATTGGCAACGATGCCCGGCACGTGCTGCGGTTCGGGCGCGAGGTATTTCACCAACCCCTTCACCTGCATGACTGCGGCGCGCACCTCCTCCTCCTTCCCAATCTCAATTTGCAGGTCGACCGATTTGATCTTCCTCTCCCAAGGTGAGGTCTTGCGGATGGTCTGGTGATAATGAAACGTATCGGTCACCTTTCCTTCGCGATATCCGGCATTCTTCACGAGCTCGGCAAAGACAAAATCCTCCTGACGGTAAACATAATCATCGTCAATCCGCTTCAATCCTGTTTCGAAAGCCTGCTTGCGCCCCATCTGAGCGCCTGCCCACGGCCGGTTCCCGTAGTCCATGTTGTATTCCACCATCACGGTATGTTGCATTGGGCAGCCAAACCACTCGTATTCGGGCTGATGATTTTGCATAGCATCAAACCAACCTGGGGGCAAATACGCGTCCGAATGGACATAGATGAACCAGTCTGCCTCCACGGCTTCGATCATTTTTCGAAGGCTGTACCCGAGAGATTTATACTCCCGATGGTCGAGCACCTGCACACGCGGGAACTCCCTGGCAACTTCAATCGAGTCGTCAATACACCCGCCATCACCAATGATCAATTTGTGGATGGGCACCTCGCGGTAAAACGACAGGAGGTTTGCCCTCCACAATTCGTTTGTGTGGATGACAGGCACGATCACATCCACGGCGTTGGCCAGGCTATCTTGATACCGGTCCACAAAAGCGGGTGTTTCATAGTATGTTTTAAAAATCGACTGTTTTGACATGTGTTTTGCTCCATAAATCTTTTCGAGACATCCTGCGCTACGTCATAGCAGTTTGACCCGTTTATCTTCCATCATCATATCGGCAAGTTCTTCAAAATCCACGCGAGGCTCCCAGCCCATTCCTTTGATCAGGCGTGGATTGCTGACCAAAATCCGGTATTCCGGCTGAAATCCATCTGCAATCTCAACATAATCCTGCCAGCGTTCTCCCACGCGCTCAAAACAGGCGGTGAGCCAGTCTTTGATCGGGTACGCCCTGCCACAGCCAATGACACACTCAAAAATTGCGTCTTGGTTGACCAGTAGCCACACGGCTTCGACGACATCTCCGGCGAAATTAAATTCCTTTTCAACCTCGAGATTTCCTATCGTCAATTTTTGTCCAAACCCCGCGGCAACGCGGCGGGCGGCGGCGGCGATTTTTTGATTCACGTGCCGTTCGGTGCGCATCGGGCTGTCGTGATGGAAAAGATATCCTGCGTATACTTTCATCCCAAATCTTGCCCGGTAGTACCTACCTGCATAGATTGATTGAATCCGCGCCACGGCATACGGACTACCGGCTTCGAAGGGGGTGGTCTCATCAATTGGAGTATTTTTGTTCGCAAACTGCATGGCACTGCCTGAAAGGAAAACCCTGGCGGCGGGGCAGTGAAGCCTTGTCGCTTCAAGAATGTTAATGGTACCGGTGGAAATCGCGTGATGATTCTCGAACAAGGAGGAATGATCCGTGGTTGAATTCGCCGCTAGGTGGAAGATGTAGTCCGGTTGATGTTTTCTCACGAGGTTCTCAACCATGCTGTACTCTCCAACATCTCCGCGAACATCGCCACCGGAACGGGAAACACCAACCACATCAACCTGATTTCTGTGGAGCAGTTTGGTAAGATAAAAACCATCCTGTCCATTGACACCAAATATGAGTGCGATCATTTGTTTGCCTTTATGGGAACCACTTTCTTGGTTGCAAGAAACACGCGGTTGAATAATTCAAGGAACATCCAAGGTGTTTCCGATCAAAGAGCATTTATGCGACCTTTTCAGCGATGACCTTCATCACGCTTCCGCGACCGAAGAGGTTGGCGAGACGGGGCAGGATCGTTCGATCGAGCCAGCGCACGGGCTTGAAGCGGAAGGGGATCAGGAGAAACTTTGCAACAATGCGCATAATGCGACTTACCTCCGGTGGGTAGATCGTAGTAAAACTTGGGTTAATCAAATAGCTCAGGATATCCTGCATCGTGAAATCGAGCGAGGCTTGTTTCACTTTTCGCACTACAATTCCATTTTGCGCGAGAATCCTTCCTAGAGTTCGCGGAGACCAATGAACCGGGTGCTCGAAGCCGAAGATGACTACATGGCGACCACGGGTAATCTTGTATATCCAACCATCAATATTGTGTGTGTCAATGAACACAATTCCGCCGGGCTTGGTCACACGGCTTACCTCCCGCAAGAAGGACTTCGGTGCCGGGATGTGTTCAATAACATCGCGCATATAAACAATATCGAATGAGTCATCATCAAAATGCGCCTCGGATAAATCAACATCAAGAATGGTGTCTCCCAGGTTAGCTCGTGAATAGTTGTAGTTTTTTTGATTCAATTCCAAGCCGTATATTGAATATCCCTTTTCCCTGGCTTTGGTGAGGAAATGCCCCTTAGCACTCCCAATTTCCAAAAGAACGCCCTTCCTTCCATTGCGAAAACCGTCAATTAATGCAAGATTATCATAATTGATGTGGTCATCCATTTCTGTGGACGCGGAAACTCGATCGAACTTTGTCTCGTTATAGATCTCATTCACATCGCTATTGTAGAATGCATGAGTGGCAGCCTCGTTCATACGTGGATTCATATACACCATCCCACATTGCGGGCACTGAACATGCCTCAACCAGTCTTTTTCGAATAAAAAAGCCGACTCTGCCGATTCACATACAGGGCAATTGGCCCATTCTGCAAATTCCGGCTTTAAGCTTTTTTCCTGATAATCAAACAACGCACGGTGCTGTTGACGAAGCGCCGTCTGCCACCGTTCCAACCAGTTGGCAAAATCACTCATACCTTATCTCCCGTATATACTTTGAAATCACAGACAGAAAAAGTTCTTGCAATCGCGAACCAGCCTTTCCATCCAATCGGCCCCATTTCATTGCCTCTAATTTTTGAGAGGCAGCAATCTCAGTATAGCGGGAAGGGTCATTGGCAAGTTGACTTAGAATCTCGATGAATCCACTTTTTTCTTCAGTGGTAAGAACGCCACTTATGCCAACATAATCTGTATATCGATACCGGTAAACATCATAATTAATGACCGGGATTCCACAGGCAATTGCCCATTGTATGGTGGATGATATGGATGCCACAAAAATATCGCAAAGTGGAATAACGCTGGCTGTTGAGTCGCGCGCAAGTTTTAATCCAAAACTTTCAATATGTTTCAGTTCGTCGTATTCAAGAGATGGGTGGAGAACAACAATATGGTTATATCCCTTTATCCCTGCAATGCTTTTGCACCAGAATTCAATCAGTTCATGGTAGGAATGAAAATCACACTCGGGCCTGCCCATATAAAGACTATCCGGTGGTAGGGCAGAAAGGATGATCGGGAGATCGTTATCAAATCCAAGCTTTCGAAGCATATCCGACTTTCTTCGTTCCTTCTCAGTCAGCATAGTAAAAAGAATATCTTGGGCAATCGAACCAGTAACGGCTAATTGATGAGATGGCAATCCTTCTTTCAGACAATACTCCTTGACCGCCTCGCTTTCCAAGGCTATTACATCACTGGCTCCGCTATGCAGCACCCAGGGAAGTGGTGGAGCAATACCCAGCCACTCACGAGCGATCGCATCGGCACCTGGTAAAGCCAGTAATCCACGTCCTTTGTGGTCAAGTCTCCAGCGAGGGAATAACACGCTCGCCAGCCTATTGAAAAAGCCTTTAACTTGGTAAGCGGGCTGATCCCACACATATTCAGCCCACTCGAGGGGACCCGCCATGAACTGTGGGACAACCACGACTCCGATGTTTTCAAGATGCGCCGCCTTGATATAAGTAGCCAGATCATAACGATTATCAGCCGGGAGAATTAAAAGAGCAATCTGTGAATTTCGAATCAGTTTACGGAAAGTTCGTATCTGGTCTGATAATTGATAGAACTCCCATAAAACGGTGCGGGCAAAGAAACGAGATGGGATTTGGCGTAAAAAGTTATTGGTTCTTCGAATAAAGCCATTCAACATATTTAAGGACATGGTAAATCTTTTCACCGGGAGATCTACCGTGTTGTTAATTGAGTCCAATATGGGTTGATATTTCACATCCCTACCGAAAAGCGTGGGAATCGATGCCTTTTGGCAAGATTCAATGTCGTTGGGCAGGGTGGGATATTCGGATGCAAACAAAAAGACTGGCTCAAACTCACTATGTTTGTCCAAATATTTTGCCAGGGGGAACATACCAGTGAAATAGGTATTCGTGTGAATTACAATCAATGAAGGCGACATATATAAAGCGTGGAGATCATTCGAGGTAATCGGATTTATTTCGGATAAGGCGTGCAGGTACGCCTCCATAGATTGTGTTGGGTGGAATATCATGGGTTACAACACTATTTGCGCCGATGATGACATTTTCCCCAATCACAACTCCACCCGAAACGTACACATTTGCTCCGATCCAAACATAATCGCCAATCCTTATATCCAGACCTTCAATAGGGGCAATTAATTCGTCTCTGTAATGTCTCCTGCGAACGTGCATTTGCGTCCTGATATGAACATTATGTCCAAGTGAACAATGTTTGCCAATGATTATTTTTGCTGCGGATGGTTCGGCAGTGATAAACGAGTTGTAACCAATATACGATTCTTCATCGATTTCAATTAAACCAGTCCCTGAAATTATCGTTCCATATCCTATAATAAAGGATGGATGTATGTTGTATAAAGCCTTTACCCGAACCTCATAGTCTTTGTGAGCGTTATCACGTAAAAAGCTAAATGCCTTGGACAAGATTGATCTGAGCATAATTTATAAGGGGAGATTAATCGTTGAA
>CAZQES010000116.1:0-13219 GCA_964591425.1 uncultured Anaerolinea sp. | reverse complement strand
CGCGTTGCATCGAAGACGTCCGTTCGATTGAAAAATTCGCTGGCGGTGCGGTTGCCGACCTGGTGAAATTTGCCTTGCTCGCAATCGGAGTGATCTATTTCATGCTTGCGTCGAATCCTGTGTTGGCGGGAATTGCGCTTCTGCCGATGATTCCGCTCATCTTTTTGACTTCAAATTTTGGCACCAAAATTGGGAAGTTGTTTTTCGCTGTGGATCAGGCAGTGGGGGAGGTCTCGAATCGCTTGCAGGAAAATGTGGTCGGTGTGCAAGTGGTGCGCGCCTTCGCGCGCGAGGAGTATGAGGTCAATCGCTTTACAAATGCAAACAAGGTTGTGTTCAAATCGTGGGTGCGCGTCATTGACGAATGGTCGAAGATCATGCCCACTACCCAATGGTTGACCGCGATCAGCATTATTTTGATACTTTGGTTCGGCGGGCAAATGGTCATGGACGGAACCTTGACCATCGGCGCGATCGTTGCCTTCAACGCGTACATTCTGATGATGGCAGAGCCAGCCCAACAATTGACGGGACTCGTCAACGCGGGCGGCGAGGCGGCCGCGGGGGCGCAACGCCTGTTCGAGGTGTTGGATATCGAGCCTGCGATCCAGTCTGCGCCGAATGCAGTGAAACTGGAATCCCTGCGCGGTGAAGTGGAGTTCCGCGATGTGCGGCTCAATTACAAGGATGAGAAATCAGCCTCGTTGAATGGAATCAGCGTGAAAGTTGAGCCAAGTCAGATCGTCGCGTTGATCGGACCGACCGGTTCGGGCAAAACATCCTTCGTCAATCTTATTCCGCGATTTTACGATGTCACTGACGGTTGTGTGCTGGTGGATGGCGTGGATGTCCGTGAGATGGATTTGGTCGCGCTTAGAAAACAGATTGGGATCGTCTTGCAAACATCGTTGTTGTTCTCTGACACGATCAAGGCGAACATTGCCTACGGTCGCCCCGAGGCGACAATGGACGAGATCATCGCCGCCGCGAAAGCCGCGCAGGCGCATGAATTTATCGAGGGGTTTACCAACGGCTACGAGACTATCGTTGGTGAGCGCGGCGTGACACTTTCGGGTGGGCAACGTCAACGCGTGGCGATCGCGCGCGCCTTGTTGATGAATCCGCGTATCTTGATTCTCGATGACTCGACTTCCTCGGTGGATACCCAGACCGAGAAACTCATTCAAGCCGCGTTGGATACGCTGATGGAGGGTCGTACCACCTTCGTGATCGCGCATCGCCTGTCCACCGTCCGCCGCGCGGATATGATCCTCGTGCTGGACAAAGGTCAACTCGCTGAACGCGGCACGCATGAAGAATTGCTCAAACGCGGCAGGCTGTACAAGGAAATCCACGATCTGCAATTGGTGGATCACGCGAAATTTTCGGAGGAATTGGAAGAAGTTCAAATCGGAGAATCCGCAACCGACGAAGGCTCGCACGTAATCGCATGAAAATACACAGGGAAAGACGTATACAAGTAGACATGTAAACAGGTAGACAGGCCGAAACTTGTTTACGTGTGTACCTGTCTACTTGTTTACCTCCTTACATCAACCATGCCTACCAAAATCATCCCTCCCGCATTCATCACCCAATCGGAAGAGCAACTCGATAAAGGCTACGACCCCAACGTGGCGCGGGGATTGCTGCGTTTCGTCAAGCCTTATACAGCCCGCATGTTCTTTGCGTTGATTCTCATGATCATCGTGACCGCTGCGGCTGTGTCGGGACCGTACTTCGTCAAACTCGCCATTGACGAGGGAATCGGCAAGAACGACCTCAATGCGCTACGAAATATTGTGCTGGCATATCTGGCTGTTTCACTCGTCCAACTGGTGACAAACTTTTACCGCGTGCGCATCATGTCTCGTGTGGGACAACACGTGTTGTACGACGTCCGCATGGCGATGTTCGAGCATTTGCAGAAACTTTCGTTGAGTTTTTACAACCGCTACAGTGTGGGGCGCGTTATCACACGCGTCATCAATGACGTGGGCACTCTACGCGAGTTCATCACATGGGCGGTGTTGGCGATTGTGCGGAATCTACTTGGCATTGTCGGCACGTTAATCGCGATGCTCGCGCTCAACGTGAAGCTATCCCTGCTCACGTTCATTGTCTTGCCTCTCATGGTGTTGGCAACGATTGCCTTCCGCAAAGCGGCGCGGCAAAATTATCGCAAGGTGCGCGCGGCAGTTTCATGGACCAACTCGGTTCTGGCGGAAAATGTCAATGGTGTGCGAGTCGTGCAGGCGTTCTCGCGGCAAGAAAAAAATTATTCCAACTTTAGCGGTTATGTCAATCGCTATTATCTCGAAACGAGCCTCGATGCGGCGAAGGTCGCGTCGCTGTTCACGCCTGTAGTGGATGTGCTCGGCGCGATCGCGACTGCTGTTGTTGTTTATATCGGCGGCAAATATGTGTTGGATGCGGAGATCACGCCGGGTGTGTTGATCGCGTTCATTTTATACATTGACCGCTTCTTCGAGCCGATCCGCGACCTAAGTCGGCGCTTCGACACGCTTCAATCCACGATGGCGGGCGGTGAACGGATTCTCGAACTGCTCAACCAGCCCGTCGAAGTTCGGGACGCGGATAATGCCGAAGAGTTAGGAGCAATCATCGGCGGCGTCCGATTCGAAGATGTCCAGTTTCATTATTCCGATGATCCAACGCTCGTCTTGAATCAAATCAATCTCAACGTGGATGCGGGGCAAACGGTGGCGTTGGTCGGCGAGACGGGCGCGGGCAAGACGACGATCGTCAAACTGCTGGCACGCTTCCATGACCCGACTTCGGGCTGTGTGCGCGTGGACGGCGTTGACCTGCAGACGGTGACTCAGGGGTCGCTGCGGCGGCAGATGGGCATGGTTTTGCAAGACCCGTTTTTGTTCAATGGCACGGTGAAAGAAAATATTTTGTTCGGTAGACTCGACGCGCGCGATGACGAAGTGATTCGCGCGGCGCAGGCGGTGGGCGCGCACGACTTTATCATGGACTTGAAAAACGGATACGAGACTTCGGTGGAGGAGGGCGGCGCGACGTTGAGCGTGGGGCAGAGACAATTGATCTCGTTCGCGCGCGCGTTGCTCGCCGACCCGCGCATTTTGATTCTCGATGAAGCGACCTCGTCTGTGGATACGCAGACCGAGCAGGTCATTCAACGCGCGCTCGCGACTCTCTTGAAGGGACGCACATCCTTCGTGATCGCGCACCGCCTCTCGACCATCACGAACGCGGATAAGATCGTGGTCATCCACGATGGGAGGATCATCGAGCAAGGCTCACATGCGGAGTTGTTGGCAAATCAGGAGATGTATTATGAACTTTATCAGACTGGGTTTCAGGAGTAGGATTGCCCTGTGCTATAATTTTCGTGGAGTTACCACTATGGAAACCATTCAAGTCAACGTGACGATTGAACAGATCAAACAAGCCCTTCGGAAACTGCCCGCACAGGAAAAAGTTGAGCTTTGGCGTTTGCTGGATGCAGACTTGGATCGCGCGGCGATTGCAAAGAAATTCGTATCTGCCGTGAGTTCGATCCGCAATACATATTCCAAGGTCAGTGAATCGCAGGCGATGTACGATGCCGTGAAAGCCACGCGTGAAGTCCGCAAGGCTCGACATGGTAAGAGTCGTTCTTGATACGAATGTGTTGGTTAGCGGTGTTATTGCTTCGGGCTATTCTGCCCGAATTTTAGATGCAACGCGTGAAGAAGAAATAAAGATTGTTACATCCGTCCATCTGCTGGAAGAATTCAGCGATGTAATTTCGCGTCGTCGCATTGTTCGCAAATACCCTGGTGTGGCAGAAAATGCCGATATCTTGGTTGATTTCCTGCGCGCGTATGGAGAATTAGTAGAAGGTATTCCTGAGAAGGAACAGGTAAGTTTTGATCGCGATGATGATTACGTTCTTGCTTGTGCTGTTGATGGAAAGGCTGATTATATCGTTTCTGGCGATCCTCATCTGCTGGACGTGGGGATGTACAAAGGAATTCCGATTCTATCTCCGCATGAATTTACGGAACGCGTTTTAAAATAAAAATCGCCGAAAGGTGTCGATATGGCAAAAAGCGAGCTTCGCCTTATTAAGAACGTCTTGGAGTATCTGCCTGTAGAATATATTAACATTTTACCTCCACGAACAAGAGGGATCTACGCGTTGTACAAGAAACTTGGGAAACAGAAAAGGTTTGATCTGGTTTATGTGGGTATGGCGAGAGGTGCCAAATCGGGAATAAAAGGAAGATTACAAACTCATAGAAGAAGAAAAGGCGGGCTTTGGACGCATTTTTCTGTCTTTGAGGTATGGGATAATATCGTGGAGACCGAAGTTGAAGAACTTGAAGGACTGTTTCGCCATTTGTTTAAGTTTGACAGGAAAGCAAATTCGCTGAATAAACAAAAAGGCTATAAGAAACTTCGCAGGATTCGAAGGCGGACCGAAAAGGAATGGTTGAAGTGAATACTGCCCACCTCTAAATGACCAACTCCAAAACCATCTTCCGTGTCCATGCCGTTCAGCGCATGTTCGAGCGCGAAATTCCCGCGAAGAAAGTTTGGCAAGCCTTGGAAACAGGTGAGACCATCGAAGATTACTCATCAGAAATGCCGAGCCGAGTCGCTTGATTTTGGGGTTTCAGGGGAAACGTCCGTTTCATGTTGTGGCTTCCGAGAATCCAGAAACAAACGAAACAACGATCATCACAGTTTACGTTCCCAATCCGAAGAAGTGGAATAAAGATTCCAGGAGTCGAAAGTGATTCCGTCATTGCGAGGAGGGCTTTGCCCGACGAAGCAATCTCCTTGTCGTGTTGGGGATTGCTTCGCCGCAAAGAACGCGGCTCGCAATGACGGGACGAGTTTATATTTATGATCTGCCTCATTTGTAGGCAGGCTGCAACTGTGGATGGAATTACTTCCGTGCCTTTTGAGCGCGGAGAAATGAAGTTGACTGTCAATAATGTACCTGCGCGTGTCTGTCCAAGTTGCGGGGAGGCGTATGTGGAGGAAGATGTTGCGGTTCGGCTATTGAACCACGCGGAGGATAAATATCAGGCTGGAATTTTTCATAGCGCGTTGGATTTCAGTGCCTTGACGTCAACCGAATGATAAAATCATGCAGTGAATCAACGCCTTAGCCTGTTCTTTTTATTTCTTCTCTCCGCTTGCCAACCATCACAAGCACTTCCAACCCAAACGCTCCCTCCGCCTCAAGTAATAATTGAAACCATCACGCCTTCACCTTTTCCAACGGAAACGTCGCTCCCTTCGCCAACTCCCACAACCGAAGAATTAATTTATCCCTACACCATCGAAGGACTGCGCCAGCACGATTATCAAAGCGGGGAAATCCGCATTCTCGAAACGCTGACCGAAACGGACAAATACACGAGCTACCTGATTGACTATCCCAGCGACGGGTTGACGATCACGGGCGTGATGCAAATTCCTAAAGGGGATGGTCCGTTTCCCGTCATCGTGATGAATCACGGATTCTACGCGCGGAGCATTTACACCTCTGGCGATGGCACAGATCGCTCGTCCGCGTTTCTCGCCGAGCACGGATACATCACCATCGCATCCGATTACCGCAGTTGGGGCGGGTCGGATGTCGGTGAGAGTCTCTTCTATTCGGGCTTGGCGATTGATGTGATCAATTTGCTTTATGCGATTCCATCCATTCCGCAGGCGGACGCGACTCGCGTCGGCGTGTGGGGGCATAGCATGGGTGGGGGAGTGACGATAAAAGTGTTATCTATCCTCGGTGGTCGAGTAGCCCCGAGCGATAGCGAGGGGCGTATCGAGACCACAACCACCGTAAAAGCCGCCGTGCTTTATTCCACCGTCAGCGCGGATCATGCGGATATCATCGCGCGCTGGGGCAATGGCTGTCTCGGTGACATTGCCGCGGGCGAACAAATCCTTGGTTGCAACTCAGCGGATGTTGTCCCTCTTGAATTGCCAAACAGCCTGCTCAACGCGTTTCACTTTGCGCCGAGCGATTCCGAGTTGATGATGAGTGTCTCGCCGATCTATCATCTCGATTCGATCACCGCGCCGATCCAGATCCACTACGGCGCGAACGACGGACTCGTCTACAGCGGCACGCCTCCTGAATGGTCGCTCAAACTCGATCAAGCCCTGCTCGACGCAGGCAAAGACGTTGAACTCTTTCGCTACGAAGGTGAAGGTCACTCGTTCGTCGGTCAGCCGTGGTTCGATTTTATGATTCGGGTGCTCAACTTCTTCGACGAAAATCTAAAATAAAATTCTTAGTCACAGAAACCACAGAGATTTTGAGATTTTTCTCTTGGAACTCTGTGCGCTCTGTGGCTAAGCCAAATCTCAAATAGGAGTCGTGCTTGAACAAATCAACATCGCCAGACCGACTCGGTATCGCCATCTTTTTCTTAACCGCGTTGCTCGGTGGAGGGACATCGGTTGCCGTGCGATTTAGCAACGTGGAACTCGCTCCGTTTTGGGGCGCGACGATTCGATTCGCCGCATCGGGGCTCATCTTCTGGCTGATTCTATTTCTTCGGCAGATTCCCATCCCCAACGCGCGTGCTTCACTTGTGCTTCTGCTCACTGGGTTTTTTGCCGTCGGCGTGAGTTTCGCTTTGTTGTATTTTGCCTTTGTGGAGATTCCCGCCAGCCTCGGCTCGGTTATCATCTCCCTCGGTCCGTTGATGACCTTCTTCCTCGCTATCGCCCACGGACTGGAACGATTCCGCTGGCAGAGTCTGCTTGGCGGGTTGATCGCGGTGATGGGCATCGCTATTGCCGTCCGCGCGCAGACGGGAGCGGATGTGCCTGTATTGTCAGTGCTCGCGTTGATTGCAGGCTCCGCAATTGCCGCGGAGGGGAACATCATCATGAAGTTGTTCTCCCCAAAAAGCGACCCCATCGCTACTAACGCGTTAACGATGACCTCAGGCTTGGCGTTGCTCATCATTTTGTCGTTCGTTGTTGGCGAAAAACATAATATCCCATCTTTGCCAGCAACATGGATTGCGATTGCTTATTCTGTCATCCCCGGCTCGGTGATGGTGTTTTACATGTTCGTCTGGTTGCTGGGGAGGTGGTCCGCCTCCGCTACGCATTACGTGGTGATGCTGTTCCCGATTGTCGCGACGATTGCAGGGAGTCTGCTTGCTGGCGAGAAGGTGACGGTCACGTTTATACTTGGCGGAGTCCTTGTGTTGGCTGGAGTGTATGTTGGCGCGTTGATGAAGAGATGAATCTTCATCAATGAAGGAAGCCCGAAGGACTGAAAGATTTATAGCCCATTGCGCAATGCACAAACAAATCCCGAAGGGATGACATAGTTCTGACACCCCTTCTGGGTTTCGTATCGTATTCTTCAAAATCTATAATCATTTGACCCCTTCAGGGTCGTGCGCAGGAGATTAAATGAATAACGTTCGACCACAGATGAAGATGTTGACCGAATCTCAAAAGCAGGAGATTCATCATTACACGTTGAAACTTCTCGCGACGACGGGTGTGCGCGTGGATTCGCCGTCAGCGGTGGAGATGTTGGAGAAGAAAGTGGGCAGTTCAAACGTCGAGGGAAGAACCGTGCGGATACCGAGTGAACTTGTCGAATGGGCGATCAAGTCAGCGCCGCGCAGAATCCAAATCTATGACCGTCGCGGGAATCCGCAATTCCAAATTGGAGGGGAGGAGGATCGCACGCGATTCGGAATAGGAGTCACCGCGTTGTTTTATCAGGAGCCAGAGACCGATACGCCTGTGGAGTTTCAGCGCAAACACATGCAAGACATGGTGCGGGTGGGGAATAAACTGCCGCTGTATGATATGGTTTCGACGATAGGCATTTGCCGCGATGTGCCCGATTATTTGACCGACTTGATTGGCTCGCTCGAACATTTCGCGAATGGCACGAAGCCGATGGTGTTGTTGTGTTCGGATGAGCATAAATTTGACGATGTTTTGCGCATGTTCGAAACGCTTCACGGCGATTTGGGCGAGAAGCCGTTCATCATTCCGTATTTCAATCCAGTCTCGCCGCTGGTGATGAACGAGGGAACCGTTGACAAGATGAAGATCGCCATCGAGCGCGGACTACCCGTCATCATTTCGAATTACAGTTTATCGGGCGCGACCACGCCGATCACGCCCGCAGGGACGATCGCGGTGTTGATGGCTGAACTGCTCGCGGGTTTGGTCATCGGGCAGTTATATAAAGAAGGCGCGCCGATGTTCCTCGGCATGTTGCCCGTCTATCTCGATATGAAAACGTTGTTGAATTTTTACGACCCGCAAAGTATTTTAGACAGCCTCGCCTGCGCGGAGATGATGGCGCATTACGGCATCCCGCATTGTGGCACATCGGGTAGCGGCACAGGCTGGGGCATGGACTTGCTCGCCGCGGAAACTTATTGGATGAACACGCTGATGATGACTCTCACGAAGGGCGGCATCGCGCCGTTCGTCGGCGACACGCTGGGATCGAAAGCCGTCTCGCCGTTGACGTTCATCTACTGTCACGAGATCATTGACCAAGCCCTGCGCTTCGCAGGCGGATTTCAACTTGACGACGCCAACGTCGGCTTGGACGAAATCCACGCAGTGGGTCCGGGTAAGGGATTCGTCTCCGCGCCGACCACGCTCAAAAATTACAAGACAGGCTACTACGTTAGCCGCATCTTCCCACGCTGGAGCATGGAGAAATGGCTGGAGGCGGGCCAGCCGCATGTGCAGAAGAGATTGAAAGATTATTCGCTTGAATTTTTGAAAGATTTACCCGTCCCTGACGATCACGAGGAGTTGATGAGGAAAGGGGAAGAGTTTATTGCGGAGTGGGTGAAAAATCGATGAGCAAAACGATTTCAAACATTGCACTCTTCTTATTGGTGATTTTTACTTTCAAATTTCTATCTTTACTTCCAATCTATCCATTGTTGGTCGAAGGGCGTGAAATTTCTTCTGAGGGCGAATCGCTTTATCAGGATTGGATACTGGTTTCCTTGGGCGGTTATTTCGATTATGCTTATTTTGCAAACTCCGCCTGGCTCGATTCAACGCAACGAAGTTACTTTGTTTTGCTTTTTATTTATACCCTGGTTCTCTTCTCTGTTTCTGCCAGCTTTGCCCGATGGTTGGTAAAATTGTTGTTCAGAAAAATGGCTAAAGGAAATTTGCATTGAAAACAAGGATCAACCCAGCGGACTTTACCAAAACGGTCGGTGCGTACTCGCAAGGACTGAAGGTCGACCTGGGTGATAAATCCATCGTCTTCGTTTCCGGTCAGTTGGCAATGGACGCGGAAGGTAATCCTGTCGCGCCGGGCGATTTCGGCGCGCAAACCCGCTTTATCTTCGAGAATATCAAACGCGTCCTCGGTGAAGCCGGGGCAACGTTGGGAGACGTGGTCAAAGTTCAGATCTTCGTCACCGACATCACAAAGTTCCCGCAAGTTTCCGCAGTGCGAAACGAATATCTGGGCGATATTCGCCCGGTCAGCACCTTGCTTGAGATCAATCGCACCGTCAAAGATGGATGCGACATCGAGATCGAAGTTACGGCAATTATGGAGAATTTGAAATGAGTGAAACCAAAACAGCCATCGTCACTGCCGCAGGGAAGGGAATGGGCGCTGCGATCGCAAGAGAACTCGCCGCGGACGGATACAAGCTTTCACTAATGTCGCCATCAGGCTCGGCGGAAGCGTTGGCAAAGGAGCTCGGTGGCGTGGGAATCGCCGGCTCCGTGACCGAACCGGCGGATCTTGAAACGTTGGTCAACTTGACCCTGACGCGCTTCGGCAGGATCGATGCCGTGGTGAATCACACCGGGCATCCACCAAAAGGTCCCTTGCTTGAAATCCCTGATTCAGATTGGCACAAAGGGTTGGACATGTTGTTGCTGAACGTCGTTCGCATGGCGCGGCTGGTCACGCCGGTAATGGTCAAGCAAGGCGGGGGCGCGATCGTCAACATTTCCACCTACCCGGTGTTTGAACCGGAGGCAATCTTCCCAGTGTCAGGCGTGATCCGGGCCGGGTTGGCGAACTTCACCAAAATGTACAGCGATCAATATGCCGCACAGGGCATCCGCATGAACAACGTCCTGCCGGGGTTCATCAACAGCCTTGCGGAAACCGAAGAGCGGAAGCGGCGGATTCCAATGGGACGTTACGGCACGGTGGAGGAAATTGCTCACACTGTCCGCTTCCTTCTCTCTGTGGAGGCTGGTTACATCACTGGACAAAATATCCGCGTGGACGGCGGGATCACGCGGTCGGTGTAAGGCTTCATCATGTCAAACAGCACATACGATGTCGTCATAGTCGGCGGTGGGGTGATGGGATGCGCGACCGCCTATTACCTGTTGAAATTCGATCCGCGCCTGAATGTCGCGATCATCGAAAAAGACCTCACCTACGAGCGGGCTTCCACGCCGCTCTCGGATGGAAACACGCGCATCCAGTTCAACATCAAAGAGAACATCCAAATGTCGCAGTACGGACTTGAGGTGCTGAAAACCTTTGCTGACGACATGGCTGTTGACGGCGTAAAACCCGACCCGGCGTTTCGTCAGCAAGGCAACTTGTTCGTGTTGGATGAAGCCAGCCGCGACGAATCGCATGAAGGGATGCTCTTGCAAAAGAGTCTCGGCTGTGAAGTCCATTGGTTAACGCCAGAGGAAGTGCAGGGGCATTTTCCGATTTACAACTTGAAAGATTGTGTCGCTGGCGCGTTCGGTCCGCACGACGGGACGATGTCACCGATGGCTGTGTTGGATGGGTACAAAAAGAAAGCAATTTCTCTCGGCGCGAAATACATTCAAGCCGAAGCGATCGAGATTCTGAAGCAGGGAGATCAAGTCTTCGGTGTGAAGTTGGCGTCTGGTGAAATTTTAGAAAGCCATATCGTAATGAACGCGGCAGGCGCGTGGGCGGCGAAGATCGCCAAAACCGTTGGCGTGGATTTGCCGATTGCGCCGACGAAACGCCAGGTCACGATTGTTGAAACCAATTATCGCGGCGAAGGTGTGTTGCCTGTTCTGTTTCTGCCCTCAGGCTTGTATGTCATTCATGAAGGTGAAGGGCTTTTCATGATAGGGAAATCATTTCCCGATGATTACGTCGGCTATGATGACTTCCGCTGGGAGAAGAATGTCTTCGAGGACAGTGTGTGGCTCGAACTCGTTGAATATATCCCCTCGTTTGACCGTCTCAAGATCCTGCGCGGCTGGGCAGGACTTTATGAAGTCAACACACTTGATGGCAACGCAATTCTAGGCGAGTGGTCCCCATTGAAAGGTTTCTTCCTCGCCAAAGGATTTTCCGGTCACGGGTTTCAGCAGTGTCACGCCGTGGGGAGGTATATCGCCGAGTTGATGTTGGGGAAATCCCCGACTTTGGATTTGTCCATTTTTTCGCCGCTGAGGATCATGGAGAATAAGCCTGTGTTCGAGAGTAAAAGGAAGATTATTTAGGTGAGCGCAGTGGTTGAATAGTCTCACTACTAATCCTCACATAAACACATCCGTTTAGACCACATTTGAATTAAGGAGAAACTCCTGTGCTATCAAATCTTTCCCGAAACCTAACTTACTCCTGCGCCCTCCTTTATGCCGCGCTGGGGGCGTTACTATTCTTTCTCCCTGAAGACCTTGCGGGCGGTTTTGCATGGAAGGTCACTCCCTTCATGACCATGACGATCGGTGGATGGTGCCTTGGGAATGCGTGGCTGGCTTATATCAGTGCGCGCCGCTGGGACTGGCAGTTGGTGAGCACTTCATTGCTTTATCTTTGGCTGTTCGGTATTACCGAGAGCATTGTTCTTATTGTGTTTCGCAGTAAGGTCTTGCTTACTGAATTTATCGGCTGGACCTATCTGCTCACCCTGGGCATTAATCTGATCACCGCAGTTGTTGGGATCGCAGACTGGTTGAGATTAAAACCGACTCTACGAGCCGAGGAGCCGCAGATCTCCGGGCTGATGCGAGTATTGCCGATCGGTGCCGTCCTTTTTACCGGGTCGATCGGGCTGTTCGGATTGGTAGTGCCCCTGGGCTTCATGGGGACGAACAACCGGGAGATCTTTCCGGAGGTGATGTCTGAGTTCACCTTGCGAAGTTTCGCCTCATTTTATTTTTCACTAGCTATGGCGGTCGTGCCGATGTTGAAATATCCGAATCTCAGATTGCTTTTGAATCATCTGTATAGCGCGTCCGGGTTCCTTGTGGCGATCACTGCCGCCACGTTCGTTTACATCCGCCTGTTTGACTTTGCCGCATTTCCTCTGGAACTGGTCTATGTCGGCGCGTACGTGGTGGTGACGATCATGGTGGGATTCGCCCTTCTGAAATACGGGACGGGACTCTCGAAAAAGTAGTCTTTCCGCGTTCGTCAGGGTTTACATCACTACGCCCTGCCTCGAGGAGCGCGGACTAACTTTACATAGAAGTGCTCATCCTGGCAAAGTGGCAGCAAAGGTCTAAGTCATCCTTAGCCAACTCGATACTCCACCGCAAACGCAGGGATCTCGATTCCCGAGATCGAAATCTTCAATTCACGCGCCTTGATGTTGGCTTCGGCGGGAATCATATCGAACGCGTCCTTGGTGACGAGTACCTCGCCTGACGCGGCGATGTCCTCACCCATTTTGGAGGCGCGGTTGACGGGGTCGCCGAAGCAGTCTTCATGTCCCACCACGAGGATGCGTCCGTAGTCGATGCCGCAGGCGATGTGAATGTCGAGATCGTCGGAGGTAAGCAGGTTCGACGCGGTGAATGCGTGTTGCATCGCCACCGCCGCGCTCACTGCCGCCAGCGGATTCGGGAAGACCGCGAAGCAGTTATCCGCTTCGTATTTGATCATCGTCCCGCCAAACGACTCGACGATGGGGCGCGTCGTCAACTGCATGCGCCGCACCATCGAAAGGTAATGCACGATACCGTATTTGCGCGTGAGCAGTGAAAAGCCAGACATATCCAGCACGAACACCGCGAACTCCGCGCCGTACGCGTCCCACAATTTTTGCTCCAATGTTTTGCGGAGTTTCATTTCATCGGCTTGCGAAAATTTGAGAAGCAGGTCTTGAAATTTTTTTGCAGGGCTTGCGCGTTTGGTTGGCATAAAAACCTCTAGAATTTATGTCGTTGCGAGGAGGCGATAGCCGACGAAGCAACCCCCTCAAATCGAGGAGATTGCTTCGTCGCAAAGAGCAAGAGC
>CAZQES010000115.1:0-13328 GCA_964591425.1 uncultured Anaerolinea sp. | reverse complement strand
GTTTACTTGTGTACCTGTCTACTTGTTTACGTTCTACCAGCCTCTCCCCGCGATCTTCTCAGCCTCAGGCATTTGCGACACATTTCGCCCAACCATCGGCTCACCAAGGTTTTTGCTCACCTCCGCTAGAATGGACGCGTCCTGATAATGCGTCACCGCTTTGACGATCGCCTGCGCGCGCCGCGCGGGGTCACCGCTCTTGAAGATGCCTGAACCGACGAACACACCATCCACGCCGAGTTGCATCATCAACGCGGCATCCGCAGGTGTCGCAACTCCGCCCGCCGCAAAATTGACAACAGGCATGCGACCAAGTTCTTTTGTCTCTTTCACCAACTCATACGGCGCGCCGATCTCTTTTGCATAGCGCATCAATTCTTCATCAGCCATTGTTGTCAATTTACGAATATCGCCCAGCACCGTGCGTGCGTGACGCACCGCTTCCACAACATCACCTGTCCCTGCTTCGCCTTTCGTACGGATCATCGCCGCGCCTTCACCCACGCGTCGCAACGCTTCGCCAAGATTGCGGCATCCGCACACGAACGGGACTTTGAAGTTGTGTTTCAAGATGTGATTCGATTCATCGGCAGGCGTCAACACCTCCGACTCATCAATGTAATCCACACCGAGCGCTTCGAGAATTTGCGCTTCCACGAAATGTCCAATGCGGCACTTCGCCATCACCGGGATCGAAACCGAATCCATGATCTTCAAAATCAATTCTGGGTCAGACATGCGCGCCACACCACCTTGCGCGCGAATATCGGCGGGCACCCGCTCGAGCGCCATCACCGCGCACGCGCCCGCGTCTTCCGCGATCTTCGCATGTTCCGCCGTCACGACATCCATGATCACGCCGCCCTTGAGCATTTGCGCCAGACCCTTTTTCTCCGTCCACGTACCAGTCTTCACTTCCATTTTTACTCCTTGGATTTCCTGCGCATGGATTTACATCCACGCGATGACTTAATCGTTGCGTTTGAGATTCTACCACGCAGGGCAAAACGCCTCACGCGCAGGTGTGAGTTGATTCGCCTTCGTGAAAATTTTTCTCAGCCTCAATATTTCTCCCTCACCCCTAACCCCGCTCCCGCTGGGAGAGGGGGAATCTTGCCTCTTGACAAAATCCATTGAAAGCATACAATTATGACAATGATACAATTAGTACAATTATGGTAAACAAGAACCTCACACTCCAAATTGACTTCCGCTCAGGCTTACCCATTTACACCCAGATCGTGAACCAGGTGCAAACACAGGTGGCAAGCGGAGCGCTCAAACCAGACAATCAACTTCCAACCGTGCGCGCGTTGGCGGAGGAATTACGCGTCAACTTCAATACAGTCGCGCGAGCCTATCGTATTTTGGATGAGGCAAGGATCATTTCCACGCAACAAGGACGCGGCACATTCATTACCGAAATCCCGCCGCCGAAAGTGACGGAACGCCTGCGCAGGGAATCGCTTGAGGCATTGACGCAACGATACATCGGCGAAGCGCTGAGGCTGGGATTCTCGAAGAGCGAGATCCGTCAAATGGTCAGCGACCAACTCAAAAGTTGGAATGAACCGGGTAAGTCCGAAGAATAATCAACGGGATGACGACTAAAGTCGTCATCACTGAGTAATCAAAGGAGATTGAAATGGATACAAAATTTATGAAGTCAAATGAAAAGAAAAAGTCCCAGCCATCAGACCCACATATTTCGCCGATCGCTGGCGCGTTGTTCGGCGTGTTTTTACTTATTGCTGTGTTCGGCGCCATTTTCGGTGATGGCCGATTCAGCGATACCGTTCTCGGTGTATGGGTTCTAGGCTGGACGGTCATTGGCGTCTACATTCTGTTCGCGCTGAAAGTGGCGAATCAATGGGAAAAAGCCGTGGTATTGCGACTCGGAAAATTCAAAAAACTTGCAGGACCCGGCTTATTTTGGATCATCCCTGTCGTCGACTCAACGCCATCGTGGATCGACCATCGTGTGGTCGTGACGCCGTTTTCCGCCGAAAAGACACTGACGAAAGATACCGTGCCCGTGGATGTGGATGCTGTGCTTTTTTGGGTCGTGTGGGATGCGGAAAAAGCCGCGCTCGAAGTGAAAGATTATCAAGCGGCGATCTCGTGGGCGGCACAAACAGCCCTGCGCGACATCATCGGTCGCATGATGCTGGCAGATATTCTGGTCGGTCGCTCGGCGATTGACGAAGAACTGCAACATATCATTGATGAGCGCACCACACCTTGGGGCATCACAGCGCAATCGGTGGAAATTCGAGACATTGTCATCCCGCAGGATCTGGAAGATGCGATGTCGCGGCAGGCGCAGGCGGAGCGCGAACGTCAAGCCCGCGTGATCCTTGGCGAATCGGAGAAGCAGATCGCCGAGTCGTTCGCTGAAGCTTCGAAAGCCTATGTAAATAATCCCACCGCTTTGCACCTGCGCGCAATGAACATGCTGTTCGAGGGGTTGAAGGAAAAAGGCGCGCTTGTGATCGTGCCCAGCTCGGCGGTGGACACGATGAACCTCGGCGGAATCAGCGGCGTTGTTTCGATGGCGCAGAACAACTTGCCGAAGGAAGAAAAATAATCTGTAAGGGCACAGCAAATCATTTCATTATTTTGACGAGGATTGTCTCGCTGTGCCCCTACAAAGTAAAAGGAGAAACAAAATGACCACTCGAACTACTACCATCCTTGTTCTGCTCTTGATCCTCATTGCAACTGCCGCAGGACTCCTGCTCTGGAACCAATTACCGGACCAAATGGCGTCACATTGGAATGTCAACGATGAAGTGGACGGTTACATGCCCAAATTCTGGGGCGTGTTACTGATGCAGCTCATCACACTGGGATTGTTCGGGCTGTTCCTAATCATCCCAATCATCGACCCAAACAAGGCAAACATCGCCGAATTCCGTGAGTCGTTCAACTTGTTCATCGTGCTGTTCGTGGTCTTCATGCTCTACGTCCATGCGCTGACACTTGCGTGGAGTCTCGGCTACACAGGCTTCAGACTCAGCACCATGTTGCTCCCGGCTATGGGCTTGCTGTTCATCTTCATCGGCTTCATGCTCCGCCGGGCGAAACGTAACTTTTTCATCGGCATCCGCACACCGTGGACGCTTTCCAGCGATACGGTCTGGGAGAAGACACATCAACTCGGCGCGATCCTGTTCATGGCTTCGGGTGTGCTGGCGTTCATCGGCGGGCTCTTCGGCGGCATGACCGCCTTCTGGTTGTTATTCATCCCACTGATCGGGTCGGTGGTCTTCCTGCTGGTCTACTCGTACGTGCTGTATCAGCGAGAAACAAAGGCTTAAGTCAAACGGAGCAGGTCTCCCCTGCTCCGTTTCACGTGAAACGAAAACCATGAAAACGCTCATCAACTGGAAAGTCTTTTTCATCCTGTGGCTCGCGGCGATTCTCGCCACCCTCGCCGTGATCCCGTACACGCTCGAACTGCAATCGGGGGTCCTCGCCGAAGCGGATTTGCCCATCCCGCTCCCCGCGTTGATCGCGATACAGATCGCGCAAAGCGGATTGCTCTTCGGTATCTTGATCTTCATTGGGATGATCCTGATGAAACGCATCGGTCTTTCTGCACCGATACTTGATTCAGTTACCCGAGGCGAATCTGCATCGGACGCGTTGCGCGCCGTCCTGCCCATCAGTATTGCGCTTGGAGTGATCGCATCACTGCTCATCCTTGGGCTGGACTTGTACGTTTTCCAGCCTGCACTGCTCCTCGAACTTGGCAATTCAGCCAACGACTTGAATCTGCAAACATCCCAACCTGCGGCATGGAAAGGATTCCTCGCATCGTTTTACGGCGGCATCGTGGAGGAAGTGTTATTGCGTTTGTTCGTGATGTCACTGCTTGCATGGCTTGGGTCATTCATTAGCAAGACTTCTGAAGGTAAACCAACCAGCGCAGTATTTTGGATCGCAATCATCGCCGCCGCAATTTTATTCGGGCTGGGACATTTACCCGCGACGGCGACGATCGTCCCACTCACGCCTTTGGTCATCACACGCGCGATTGCATTGAATGGAATCGGTGGGATCGCCTTCGGTTATCTCTATTGGAAGCGCGGACTTGAATCCGCGATGATCGCTCACTTCTCGGCAGATATTGTTTTACATGTATTACTTGCATGGTAGGAGATTCAACATGGCAGATGAAATCAAACACTGGGAATATCGTGTTCAAACGATCGGCAGTATGTTTGGCACGAAGGATGAGTTGATCCAAGCTACGCTGGATGAATGGGGATCGGAAGGCTGGGAAGCCATCAACGTGTTCACTCCGGAGAACAGCGGCAAGATCACTATCGTCGCCAAGCGTCCATTGACCGAACGGGCGCGACGAATGCGGTCCATGCCGCAGATGGGATAAGGTTTCCTAAACCGGATCAGGTTGAGGTGGGGAAAGAGGCGGGGTAATCCATCAGACCAATCGGTTAATTATTTGTCTATACAAATCATTAATCCGGTTCTTTTTCATCGAGAGTAAAATCAACGCATGAAAAAATTCTGGCATCCGCTTGTAGTTATTGTTTTGATATCAGTTGTGCTCGGCGCAGGGACTCTCAGACGCGGGCACGAATGGGGCGATGACTGGGCATGGTATGTTCTGCAAGCGAAAAGTATCGCGGATGGTTCACTGGATGAATTCATCGAGATCAGCGATTTCACGAATTATCAATCCACAACACATCTCGGACCACTCGCCTACCCGTGGGGCTACCCATTAATATTGGTTCCCTTTTACGCGTGGAATGGAATCAGCCCATTGACCTTGAAAATTCCCGGGTTGATCTTCTACGCAGGATTTTTAATCTGCCTGTATCTTTTTGCAAAATCACGCCTCACACAGACGGAGAGCCTGCTTCTGGTTTCGTTGTTTGCGTTCAACCCTCTGCTTTTAGGGTTTCTCGATCATATTCTTTCCGACATCCCCTTTCTTTTCTTTTCAACGTTGAGCCTGTATCTTGTGACACAACAAAGCGAATCGCGGACCCGCTACGCGCTCATCGGCGCGTCCGTTTTTTTTACGACATTCTTGCGCGCTACGGGACTCCTCTTGCTGGGTTGTTTTTTGGTCGTCGAATTTTTCAAACTTATCGCTCATCGAACAGATCGCGAGTTGATCAAACGCATCATTCTCAATTCATTCCTCGTTTGTGCGGTGTTTGCCGCATTGTGGATCGCCAACATGCTACTCTTCCCCGGCGGAGGGGAATCATATCTCTCGCAATACAAAAACCTGACCGTCGATCTCATCATTGGTTATATCGGCGCGTACTTCATGGTGTTTGGCTGGTTCTTCGGCGACGCGCAGGCATGGCAATATCTCTATTATGTAGTGCTGGTATTCGCCCTGTTCGGCGCATGGAATCGGCGCAGGGACGAGTTGTACTTCATTCTTTTCTTCGCTGTGTGGATGCTCGTCCACATTACGTACCCTTACTGGCAGGGACCGCGTTACATCTTCCCGCTTCTGCCCGTCTTCATCTATTTTGCATTTCAGGGGATGAAATTTTCCGTTGGAAAACTTTCTGAAAAATATCAGATGACGGGTCAGCGTGTTTTCTATGCGTTCTGGCTCGCCATGGTTGGTTATTTTCTTTTTACAACCGGTGTATCCGCGTATAACAACGTGCGAAATGGACGACAGATCAACGGTCCCTTCGACCCCGTCAGTATGGAAGTGTATGACTGGGTCGAAAGAAAGACCACGCCTGACAGTGTGCTGATCTTCTATAAAGCCCGCGCCATGAGATTGATGACCGATCATCCCACGATCATGATCAATGAATGTGACGGGATGTTGAAAGGCGATTACCTGATTCTAAGCAAGAAAGTCGGCGAGAATAACCAAGTCCCGCCTGAGGATATCGACGCGTGCAACCTGCCTATGGATAAAGTGTTCGATAATCGCAGGTTTATCATTTACGAGATAATGAAATAGTGAGGATTTTTGCCAAAGACCATGTACTCGAAAATCGAGTTGCCAGAAATTGTTCGTAAAGCCAATCAACTCGCAGAAGACCTGAATTTTCCGTTGATGCCAGAAGGCCGCCCCGTTGGGTACAAGGGTCCGCCATCTGCATGTATCCCTCAAGTTGGCAAGTTGTTACAGGTTTTGGCGAGCGGAAAACCGGACGGTTTGATCGGCGAGCAGGGAACAGGCGCGGGTGTAGGGACGGCGTGGCTTGCAAGCGGTCTTCGAAGCGATGCACGCTTGATCTCAGTCGAAATCAACCCAACGCTTGCAACTGCGGTCAAAAAACTTTTCAAAGAGTACCCCAATGTGGAGATCAAAACAGGCGACTGGCATGAAGTGATGAGTCCCGATCAGCCGTATGACTTGCTCTTCGTGGACGCCATGCCAAGAAACGAGCTTCTCGATCCATCCAATTGGGATGCCCTTGTGGATTTGATAAAAATCGGAGGGCAGATCGTGATGGACGATCTAACGCCTGTCGAATTATGGCTCCCAGAATGGAATGACATTGTTGACGCCAAACGTGAGTTTGCTTTTGCCAATCCGCGTGTCGTCGGAGTGGAAGTACGAACTACATCAACAACATCAGCATTGGTTGTGACTCGTATTCAATAAATCAAAAGCGCCCCATCTCCCGACGAGGCGCCTCAAAACTCCAATCTCTAATTCTCTGGTCTCGATACGTGCTTCGCACTACTCGACCACCAACCCTTCGCCAAGCTCAGGACAAGTCTCCAGTCTCTAAAATCGGCTCTTCAACCCAAATGCATCGGCATGATCACATGCAGGAACTGGTCGTCACCCACAGGCTTGACCACCCCCGGCGCGTTCGGCGCGGACGTTTCCAGCGCGACGTTCGGGGTACGGATCACTTCCAAGGCTTCGCGCAAAAATTTCACGTTGAACGCGATGAGCAATCCGCCGCCATCCACTGTCGCTTCGACGATGGTTTCGTTCTTACCGGTCTCTTCGGAGGTCGCGCTGATTTCCACTTCGCTGGGTTGCATCTCGCCTTGCGCGGTCCTGATATTGAAGCGCGCCACGTTCGAACCTTCGCGCGCGAAGATCTCGGCTTGTTTGCAGGCTTTCAATAAGGAGGCGGTTGAAACCAGCGTGCGCGATTTGTACGAACGCGGGATGATCTGCTGATAATCGGGGAATGTGCCGTCGATCAATTGCGAGACCACTTCCACATCTTTCACACGGAACACAACTTGTCCGCGTCCTTTGGGCAGCACCATGTAGATCGGCTCTTCGCCATCGGAGGCAACGCGCGCCAGTTCCTTCAATGCCTGGGCAGGGACGATCGCCGAAACCGGAGCAGGCGAAGGCGTGGAAAGAACCGCCTTCCGCACAGAGAGTCTGAATCCATCCGCCGCGGCCATTGTCAATTTGTCCTTGTCTACTTGCATCAGCACGCCCATCAATACCGGACGCGCTTCATCCGATGATGCCGCAAAAACAACCTGATGGATCATCTCGCGGAAATCGCCGCTGTTGATCTGCACCGCGCCGTCGAGGTCGGGCACGGGCAACGGCGGGAACTCTTGCGCGTCGATGCACTTGATGTCGTTCGTGGATGTTCCGCCGCGCACATTGAGCGTTTGAGTTTGCACATCGAGTTTCAACATCACCTGATCGCTCGGCAACGTGCTCACCAGATCGGAGAACGTGCGCGCGGGCACGGTGGTGGAACCTTCCTCTTCGATGCGCGCGGAAATCCAGCATGTGATCCCCATTTCGAGATTCGTCGCGGAGAGTCGCAAACGGCCTTCATCGGACGCGATCAACACATTCGCAAGCACAGGCAAGGTACTGCGCGGCGAAACCGCTTTCGACACGATGCCCAAACCGCGTGCAAGATTTTCCTGTAAAACAGTGACTTTCATAGCGCGTCTCCTCGATGATACGAACGGTTGCGCCTTATTTTACATCAGAAACCAGCAACGAGCGATATGCCGATGGTCAGCAGAATGAACAGGAACTGCAAGGCGAACAAACCTGCGGCGACGTACACTGCGATCATCCACGCGGAACGCGTCGATCTTTGTTTGCGGATTTCCTCCCCTTCCGCCAACTGCCTGACGAATTGACTCGCCTGTGCCGCGTCCTCTGCCCATGCGAGATTCTGCGCTTCATTCTGGACGATGATCCTGCTCCCCCCAAACAAGCGGATCCACTCGGATGCGTTCACCGCCACATCCCCTCGGAGGACGAGCGCGTTGAAATTTCCATCGGGTTTTGATGTTGGAGTCGTGACTGTCACTTGCATCTGCGAGCCAAGTTTGCCCAACGCGGCTCTCACTGACTCCGCAAACCCATCACCCCTATCGACGATCAACACGGAATATCCGCTTTGCTTTTCAGCCAGCGCGTCTTTTGCCGATTCACCATCCCGCCGCAAAACAGACAAATGGTAAATCAACACAATGCTGAACAGAAAGAACAATTGCGTGAGGTTCAACAAGTTGTTTGCAAAGTCACTGCCTGTGTAGCCGCCCAACGCGGCAACGATCAATTGATAGACCAAACCCACTGCGGTTGCCATGCCTCCGATGACCGAAGCGAACAACGCGAGATACAAATAAAACTTACGAAGCACAGACCTGCGCGCGTGGTTACCTACTTCATTGACTGCCAGAGCCTGCGCCTGCATCGGTCGCCAGTTCATCAACCAAAGCGGCAATCCAACGAAAAGCGAGGAGAGGGATGATGCGAATTGACTCCGATACGTGTCGCTCATCAAAACGCCAAGACCGGTCACTATGTCAATGGTGAAGGAGATCAACGAGGCTACACCGACGAACGAGACGATCAACCCAATGAAGGAAAGGATGTAATAGTAGAGTCGCTTCATCCCCGCTTGTTTCACCGCATCTCCCGTGCCTTCGATGTGACGGTTGAGCCAGTATCTGTAGTATGCCCACACCACGCCAAGAGGGATACCGATCGAAAACGGTCCGCTCACCTCGCGGGCGAACGCGCGGAATGTCGTCTCTCCGCCAAGCAGACTGGCGAGGATGATGTTCGTCACATTCCACGCGGCGGTGATGACGGTGATGACTCCGCCTAAAGCGAGGAGATACAAAATGCCGAGGCGGAGAGTCGAGCCTCCTTCAGCGGGATCAGTCAGGGAGTCCTGAATGACGCGCCATGAAAGCGCCCACACAGGAGTCCCGATGAGAATCAACGCCGTCCCGTTGACAACGACCTCACGTCCGAGTTCACCCAAAATATCGCCGGGGATGTAAAAGAGAAATCGCAAGATTTGTTGCGCACCGAAAACGGTCATGAGCAAGCCGTAGAGCATCCAGATGTAACGATACAAACGGCGGATATCCGAAAAACTTTCTTTGTCTTGAAGCGTATTCCATTCACTGCGCAGGATCTTCCAAAAATATGCCGCGACGATCCCGTTCATGAGGATCGCGATGAGGTTATCGGCGAGGGTTTGCTGGCTGAAGGCAAGTTCGGGCCGCAATCCGGTGGTTTGAATGAGCGCGCGGTCGATGAACGAGAGCATGTTTTGTACGATGGGAATCAAGGTTGCAAGAAGGATCGCGTACAGAAAAACGGCGCGCAGGCTGGCGGTTTTTTCCTCTTCGTCGCGTGCGGAGGCGCGTTGCGCCCACAGCCAATGAAAGAGGAAGATCGGCACGCCGACGAGGATCAATGCGAGGGCACGCGCCAATGTCTCAGCGCCGCCTCCGCTGGAGACCGTTTGATTTACGGTTGAGCGAAGCAAACCGATCAACCCCCACAACACCACTTCGACGCTAATGAAAGCGACAAGGTAAAAGTAAAGACGACGGATGGATTTCATGATTTATTCCTCTGTCACTGCGAGGAGCCCGTAGGGCGACGAAGCAATCTCCAACAAGATGAAGTAGATTGCTTCGCCCTTTGGTCTCGATACGCCCTTCGCAAAGACCGCTCAGGGCTACTCGACCGGCAGGGCTCGCAATGACGCGGTTGTGTCACTTCGGCACTTCTTGATACCAGCTGTAATCCCAGAAATAATACGTGGGCATGGACGATATCTTCCATGCGCCGTCTTGCAGGACCAATCCCGCGCGCTGAACATCGCGATAGCCGGTGGAAAACGGGTCACTGGGATTGTAGATCAGCGCGACCTCGACGAACGCTTCCTCGCCACTGACCTCTGCTTCGCCAACGTCCACCGCCGCGCCGCTGGTATTGACGTAACCAGACAAAAACGCCTGGCGGAAATCATCATATTCGGGTTTGTGATCAAGGTCAGCGAGATACCCGTAAGCCTTCTGGTAATCTTTTTCCAATACAGCGACGATGTAATTGTGAACTACACCTTCCGGCGTATCTTCTGAAATATAGGTTTGCGAGTCCCTGCGGGTGAAAAATACAGCCAGCGCCGCAATGACCAACAACCCGATGCCGATCAAAATACCTGTTAGAAAACGGTCTTGTTTCATGGAACCTCCGTAGTTCAAAATCATTGTATTGGCTTTGAGACGAAAAGGCAAGCAAGTGAAATCAGCGAATAGGCAAACAGGCAAAAGAACAAATTGCCAAGTTGCTGATTTGCTTATTTGCCCTTTTGCTGACTTGATTATTTGCCCTTTTGTTCCCTTTGGTATACTTGGCTCACCTCACTTTTCAGGAGTTCCCCATGACCATCTCTGCCCCGCGTTGGGACATGACCAACGTGTACCCCTCGCTCGAATCGAAGGAATTCAAGAACGCCATGAAGGAATACAAAAACCTTCTGGACAAATTCGAAAAATTCTACAAAAGCAAGTTGAACAAAGCCAGCGCAAAGACCAAATCGAAGGAACTCGGCGCGCTGCTCGGCAAAGCCGTAGATCAGTTCAACGCCATTTACGAACTCAGCGGCACGATCAATGCCTTCATCTATTCCTTCGTCACCACCGATTCGCGCGATAAAACTGCCAACCGCCTGCTCTCCGAATTCGAGCAAGTGCAGGTGCGGCAAAGCAATCTCAGCACGAAGTTCAGCGCGTGGGTTGGCACCCTCGGCAAAAAACTCGATAAAGCTGTCACCACAAATCCAGTGGCAAAAGCCCACGCCTTTGGTCTCAAAGAGACGCGCGACCAGGCAAAATACCTGATGAGCGAAGCGGAGGAAATGCTCGCCGCGGAAATGTCGCTCAGCGGAGGCAACGCCTTCGGCAAACTACAGGGGACGGTCACCTCGCAACTTTCTGTGGACTTCGAACTGGACGGCAAAACCCAAAAGTTACCCATGCCCGCGCTGATCAACCTCAGGTCGCATCCCGACGAGGCGACGCGTCACCGCGCGTACGACGCCGAGAATCAGGCGTGGGAGGGAGTCAAAGAAACGTTGGCGGCAACCCTCAACGGCGTCAAAGGCGAGACGAATACACTCTGGAAAAAACGCGGCCGCAAAGACGCGCTCCACGCCGCGATCGATTTCGCACGCATGGATCGCAAGACCCTCGACGCAATGATGGGCGCGATGAAAGATTCGTTCCCCATGTTCCGCAAATACTTCAAGGCAAAGGCGAAAAAGATCGGGAAAGAAAAACTGGCGTGGTGGGATATCTTCGCCCCCCTCGGCAAAACGGACAAGGTCTATTCATACGATGAGGCACGCGACTTCATCCTCAAATATTTCGGCGAATTCTCGTCCGACCTTCACGATATGACCGCAATTGCTTTCAAAAAGAATTGGATCGATGCCGAGCAACGCGACGGAAAACGCGGTGGCGCGTTCTGCATGGGAGTCCCCGCTGTAAAAGAAAGCCGCATCCTTTCCAACTATGACGGCTCGTTCAATCAGGTCAGCACGCTGGCGCACGAGTTGGGTCACGCGTTCCATAATTATTGCGCGTACAAAGCGGGCAAGACCGAGTTACAACAAAATACGCCGATGACACTGGCAGAGACCGCTTCGATCATGTGCCAGACCTTGATCACCGAAGCCGTGCTTGCCACCACTAAAGATCCGCAAGAGGAATTGGCAGTGCTCGAAGCGCAGATCCAAGACGCGGGTCAGGTGATCGTGGATATTTACTCGCGCTTTCTCTTCGAAAAAGAAGTGATGGAACGCCGCGAAAAATCGGAACTCTCCGCTGACGATTTCTGCGAGATCATGGAACACGCGCAAAAAGCGACATACGGCGATGGACTCGATGAACGCTATTTGCAAAAATTCATGTGGACGTGGAAGCCGCATTACTACTCGCCGGGCTTCGCCTTCTACAATTTCCCGTACGCGTTCGGTCTGCTCTTTGCCACAGGTCTGTATGCGATCTACCAAAAACGCGGCGCGGAATTTGTCCCCGATTACATGAACCTGCTCGCCTCCACCGGCGAAGCCTCCGCCGCGAAACTTGCCAAACGTTTCGGCATCGACATCACGAAGAAAAAATTCTGGCAGGATAGCCTCGCCATCATCGGCAAACAGATCGATCGGTTTTGTGAGTTGTGAGGTGTGGTAAACAGGTAAACACGTACCCAAGTACACACGTGCCTACCTGTCTACCTGTCTACGTGTTTCCGTTTGAAATTGTCCACTTCCCGGAGGAACCATGCCCAAAACAAAAATCTTCCTCGCCATCTCGATTCTCATCCTCTCAGCCATCGCGTGCAATGCACTGTCGCCGTCAGCGCAAAGGGACCTTCCACGCACGGAAGACGATGTCCCGCGCGTGGATGTGGCAACCGCAAAAGCCGCGCTCGATAGCGGCGCGGCGATCATCGTGGATGTGCGCAGTCGCGCGGCATACTCTGAAAGCCATGTGCCCAATGCGCTGTCCATTCCGTTGGACGAATTCGAGTTAAACATCGAAAGCGTGAACCTCGAAAAAGGGCAATGGATCATCACCTACTGTACCTGACCGAACGAACACACGAGCGCCCGTGCGGCGTTCCTAATGTTGCACAACGGATACGAACAGGTCGGCGCATTGCTCGGCGGTTTGGATGCCTGGATTCAGGCGGGATATCCTGTTGAGCCGTAGATATGTCATTGCGAGCGCACGCTGCGAAGCAATCTCCACGATTGCAAGGAGATTGCTTCGGGCAAATACACACCGCCCTCGCAAAGACATAAGAATATGAACACGCCTCAAATCACCCGTTGGGCTGGATCAACCGCCCCAACTGAATCCACACTGACGCGGCTCTGCGAAGAGCAGGGATTGCATCCCTATCAATGGTCGAATGGACCGCACGACACGTACGCGGCACATTCACATTCGTACGATAAAGTGATCTATGTTGTCCGTGGTTCGATCACGTTTGGTTTGCCGGAGTTGGGACAATCACTTGAATTGAACGCGGGCGATAGGCTCGATCT
>CAZQES010000114.1:0-13544 GCA_964591425.1 uncultured Anaerolinea sp. | reverse complement strand
CGGGTCGTGAAGCACGGCGCGCCCGATGGCGAGTCGCTGTTGCATTCCGCGCGAATACGTGCGGACGAGGTCGCGGCGGCGGTGTTCAAGCCCGATCATTTCGAGAACCTCGGTAATGCGTACTTCGTAGTTGGAAATTCCGTACATCCGAGCGTAGAAACGGAGATTTTCCTCAGCGGTCAGGTCGCCGTACAGCAAGGGCAAATGCGAAACGACACCCAACCTCGCGCGGACTTGTGCGGCTTCGCCGGGAAGTTTGAATCCCGCGATGTTGACCTCGCCTAGCGATGGACGCGAAAGCGAAGAAAGGATTCGCAGGAATGTAGTTTTCCCCGCGCCGTTTGGTCCGAGCAGCGCGACAAACTCGCCCGGCTGGACTTTAAAATCCACACCGCGCAGGACGGTTTTCAATCCGAATCGTTTGACGAGTTTGTTTACGACTATCATGGTCAGTTCGAGATTTGAGATTCTAATTACTACGAACTGCGTGTTACGCAGTACGCAATACGCAATCCGCTGTATGGCTATTTACCAATCTCCTCTCTCAACAATTCCTTCAATTCCGCGCGTCGCTTCTGATATGCCTTCTCTCCGATCTTCTTCCTGCCATGCAGATCATCGAGCGCGATGATGGCGTCCATCACTTCTTCCGTCGATTCGAAGCCGTCGCCGAGCTCTTCTTCGCTATCCATGGTGCGTTTATCCTGCCGGTTCATCCACAAACCCGCGCCGACGAGCGCCAGACCCAACGCCGCGGCTCCGATCAGCAATCCCGTGTTCGTGCCTGTGGTTGATGCTGTCGGCGCGTCGGTTGGACTGCCCGATAACGTGAATTGAAGCGAATCCCCGGCAACCACCGCATTCGATTCGTAAATTTGATACTCGAAGCCTTGAATGGTCTGCACACCGAGGTCGACGATGCGCGAGTCTGTAATTTCCACTCCCACCGGTGTGAAAATATTGATCGACGGGACCGGCATGGTAAACGCCTGTGAAAAATTGACCGCCTCGCTCAAGTTAAGAGAGGAGAACGCGACCAACCCGTAGGCTTGGTCGCTCGGCGGGATGGCGAACCCGTTCTCGGTTGGGATGAATGATTCGCTATCCTGTGTCGGTTCAAAACCAAAGTTGAAAGAACCTTCCGGGAATTTGATAAAAGGAATCTCTCCGCTCGCATCCTGCGGAACGAAAACGATCTCATCCGTCGGGTTGCGGAAGGAATAAAGGTTGTACACCGCCACCGAATCCGTTCCGTATTCGAAGATCACCTGCATGCCGTCCATCACGAGGCCCGAGGTGTCCTCCGTGATTCCATACAACGCCAGCGCGGGGATTTCGATCAACTGCGCGCCTTCCTCCACAATGGCAAACTCAGATTGCAGTGTGATGCCTTCAAAAGCCACACGCGCCACGAAGATCCGGTTGACCGGCATTTCGATATTGTCGAAGGAATACGAGCCGTCTTCGTTCACCGTCGCGTCTGCTGAAAATACTTCAACGGGTCCCGCGCTCGGATCGTTGACGTCGTGATCGAAGCCAGTCAACGTGACGGTTAAATTCGGCGGCAGATTCTCCCTCGTGTTATTTTCGATGGAACCGCGGACGCTTCCAAACCCCGGCTGCGGTTCGACCGCAGGGGCGGCTGGACTCGCCTCCACCGGAGTCTCTACCGGGGATGCGGGAGACGCGGGGGTCGTCACAACCGGGACCGGGCTTGCCACTGCCGCGACAGGCTCGGGTGTGGAGAGAGGCGCAGTGTCAAAGGAGAGGGTTCGCAAATACGCGGCGACCGCCCACAAGTCGTCTTCGTTGAAGTCCGCGCCGAACGCGGGGACTTGGTCATTGCCTTGCTTCACGATACGCGCCAATTCCACCGCGGTCTGTGTGGACATGACTTGTTGATTCTCGAAGTAATCCGTCGAGCAGTTCGCACAATTCTGTTCGAAAAGTTGTTTGCCTCGTTCGATCTGTTCGGGTGTGGTGTGAAGGGTTAACACGTACGCGGTCACGTCCCAACGCTCCTGATCGGTGAGGCTGGCGAACGGCGGCATGAAGCGTTCGATGTTGCCGCGCGTGACCATCGTGTAATACTGCGCGGGCGAGGCGGGACGTGCGATCTCCGCCAGCCCAAATGCGCGCACAGTGACGTTGAGTTGAATGCCTTGTTCGCCGTCACCCAAACCGGTCGCACCGTGGCAAGCCGCGCACTTTTCGAAATAGATGGCTTCGCCGTTCGCCACGTTCGGCGCTTTTGCCGGATACAAGACCAGCGTCGGCACCGCCGTCGGCGGGACGTAATTGGGAGGCGGCGTAATATCCTCGGCAAGCGTCATGTTGCACGCCGAAAGAAGTAACACAAGCGCTGTGATAAAGGTGATTCGAAGAGCCATCAGAGTATTAGCCTCATTTGCACATCGTCAATCGCAAATCGTCAATCTTCAATCGTAAATCGCAAATCACGCCAACGCCTTCCCGCACGATGGACAGAACCGGTCGGTTGCCATCACGGGCTTGCCGCACTTCGGGCAAAAACCGTCGAACTTGCCTTTGCGCTCCGCCCGTCGCTTCGAGATCATCGATTCGATCTGCGCGTCGGTCAGTTTCTTTCCGCCGGTCTTTGCCGCCTCGCGTGGATGCTCCGCGCTCAACGCGTCTATTTTTCGCAAAATATCCGCGCCCTTTTGCAGGAGACTCATGCGTTGATCGGGGTATTCCCCTTCGGGAATCTTCCCGAGTTTGAAATCGAAGTCCAATTCCTGTAACGAACTAAGCACGCGTTCGCGCTCGGCAAGCAACGCCGAAAGTTCGCGCTCCTCCGCAGTGACGCGCTTGCCGTAACCGCGCAGGAACGGCGCATACAAATATGCCCCGACGAGTATGAGAACTGCCAGTGTCAGGAAAATCGCCACGATGTCCATTCGCCCTCTATTTCAGTAATGGGTCGATCTGCGCGCGGATCTGTTCGATGCTCACGAACGGACCCACCTGCACGTAACGCAGAACGCCATCCTTATCCACAAAATATGTTTCTGGGACGCCTTTGATGCGAAAATATTGAGAGATCTTTGTCGCAAGGTCGGGACCGTTCGGGAAGGTGATGCCGAACTTTTTCAAATACACGCGCGCGTCGGTTTCTGTGTCCACGTAATCGACGCCGAGGAAGACGACTTCGCCGGTGGGTTCGTACTCCGTCCACGCTTGCTGTAACTCGGCGGCTTCCTGTTCGCACGGCTTGCACCACGACGCCCAAAAGTTGATCACCACCACTTTGCCGCGCAAGTCGCTCAGCTTGATCTCGCTTCTTCCGTCCCATTCGTAACCGCTGTAAAAGGTCAACGTGAAATCATCGATCCTTTGTCCGGGTTGAACCGTGCCTTGTTGTGCGCGGCTGAGTCCCATGGCGACGATGGCAAGCAAACCAACGAGAAAAACCCAGACAGTAATTTGTATCCACAACGGGACTGCGCGGCGCGGGGGTGTTGTTTCGGTCATTGTTTTCCGCCTTGCACCCCTCTCCTTTAGGAGAGGGGATGGGGGTGAGGTCAATTAATTTCTCTTCTTCAACTCTTCTTCGATGCGCGTGACGTATTCATCTTGAGGGACGACCGGCTTCGCCTCACGCGCCGGGGTAACTGCCACAGCCGCCTTCGGCTTCTTCCACATCTGCAGTGCGCGGACGAGGAAAGCCGTGCCCAAAAGTATCGCAACCACAGGGATAAGATACGCCCTCACTTTATCGCGCGGATCGCCCGCCGCGCGTTCGCCGTACGTCACCGCGAAATAATCAATGATCTCCTCTTCGGTCTTGCCCTCGCTCAACATCTCGCGGATCTGTTCCCGCCATTGCCGGCACGCCTCCGTGGGACAAACATCCAGTGGAGTGTTTTCGCACACCGGGCAGAACAACTTCTTCGCGATCTTGTTCACCTCATCGTCGGTGGGTTCGATCCCTTGGGCATAGGCAACGGAGAGAGAAGCAAATAGCATTGCAAGCAAGAGGAAAAGTATTGCGTACTGCGTATTGCGTATTTGTCTCTCGGACATATTTACCTGTTTACCTGTCTACCTGTTTACGTGTTTACTTGTCTACCTATTTACCTGTTCTACCCGTCTACATCCTAATCCGCCGCGCTCACTTCGCGCACCGGCTTGCCCACCCGCACTGCGATTCGCTCCGGGTCTTTGTCGGGCCACGCGGCGATGATGATGCCGAGGAAGAAGAGCAGGCTTCCCATCCACAGCCAGTTGACCAGCGGGTTGACGTAGATCTTGAACGTTGCGCCGGTGGCGGAGGCAGGTTCCCAATTGACGAGCAAAATGTACAGGTCGTCTTTCATCGTCGCGCGCTGACCGGGAATTGTCATGGATTGTTGCGCGTCCCAATAGTAGTCGATGCGCGGGTAGAGTTCGCCGAGATACTGTCCGTTTTGGTAAATGCCCACCACGGCACGCGTCACTTCGCGCCCGTCGGGACCCATGAAGCGGGCAATATCCTCATACACCACTTCGTAACCGCCGATGCGGGCGGACTGGTTAATTTCCAGCGTGCCCTGCGTCTCCATTTGGAAGAGTTCGATGCCGAGGATACCGATCGCCATCAGCGTAATGCTCACATGGACGATGTATCCGCCGTAACGCCGCCTGTCGCGCCCGGTGAGGTTCCACAGCGCGGTGAAAATATTTTCACTATGGCTTTTCTGCCGCGCGCGCGCCCCGCGTCCATATTCATACAGCGTAATCAGAATAACAAATGCGACGAGGAAAAAGCCGATGAGCGCATACACATTCTCGGTGTAGGTCGCATACAAGAATCCGGTGATGACGATGGCGAGCACGGTCGGCTTCCACGCCGCGCGGCCCAGCGTTTGCAGGGTGGAGTGTCCCCACGCGGAGAGCGGCGCGATTCCCATCAGGAACAACAACGCCGCGAACAAGGGTCCGTTGGCGCGCTCGTAGAACGCGGGTCCCACCGTCACTTTTGCGCCGGTGAACAGTTCGGAAGTCAGCGGGTAGATCACACCCCAAAAGCATACGACGAGAATGCTCATGAACAATAAATTGTTGAAGAGGAACAATGCCTCGCGCGAAAGCAAGGAGTGCATTTCGGCTTCCGCTTTCAAACTTCCCCAGCGATAGATCACCAGCGCGACCGAGGCGATCAACGTGATGGCAATGTAAGTGAAAAACAGCGGACCGATGGCGCTCTGGGCGAACGCGTGAACCGATGAAAGCACGCCTGAACGCGTGAGGAACGTGCCGAAGATGACGAGGTCATAGGTCAGGATGATCAACAGCATGTTCCAGTGTTTCAACATGCCGCGCTTTTCCTGGATCATCACCGAGTGTAAGAACGCGGTGCCGGTCAGCCACGGCATGAACGCCGCGATCTCTACCGGGTCCCAGCCCCAATAACCGCCCCAGCCGAGCACATCGTATGCCCAGCGCCCGCCGAGCACCAGACCAAACGTGAGGAAGAGCCAAGCCCACAAACTCCAGCGGCGCGTGAGCCGGATCCAGCGATCGTCCGTTCGACCGGTGACCAACGCGGCGAAGGCGAAGGCGAATGGAATTACGTATGCAACAAATCCCAGATACAGCATCGGTGGATGGATCACCATGCCGGGATGCCGCAACAGCGGATTGAGTCCCTGCCCATCTTCCGGCGTGAACAACACGCTGTTCGCGGGTTGGAAAAAATACGCTTCGACCCCGGTGGGGGTCTGGTAAAAAACCCTGAACGGATTCTCAAAGAAGGTAGTCATCCCAATGAAGAACGCGAGGGTGAAGCACGAAACAAAAATGACCCACGGCAGAAATTCGCGATCGCGATCCCACTTGCGCAGGGTGACCAACGAAGCGAACGCCGACATCAACCACGACCAGAACAACAGCGACCCGGCTTGTCCGCCCCACCAAGCCGTGACCTTGAGATACGTGGGCATCGAGCGGCTGGTCACTTCGTAGACGAATTGCACTTCAAAGCGATTATTGACGAGGAGGTAGATCAATAATCCTGATGCGAGCGAGAGCAAGGGAAAGGTGAGAAGCATGGCGCGGCGCGCACTCTCCACCATCGAGGCGGCGCGCTGAGGCGTATCCAATTTTTCGAGGTCGTCTGCCCAGCGTTGGGTGGTTGGCGAGGGGATACCGCGAAACAAACGCGCGAAGATCTTCGGGCTTGAAAACGACGCGGTGAATGCGCTGTACAAGGTGACAAAAAACGTGATGAGCAAAATACCGAACCCGAAGTTTGCGATCATCGAATCTCCTCTTCTAACTAAACCTCACAGGTCTACCAGACCTGTGAGGTTTCTTGATTAATTCCCAGCCTGTTCCGGCACGGCTTCTTCATAACGAGTGGGGCACTTCAACAGCAGTTCCTCCGCGTGGAAGTTCCCGTCCGCGCCGAGCGAGCCGGTGACAATGGCTTGTGCTTCGTGCCGCAGGAGGTCCGGTTTGACGCCGACGTAAACGACCGTCATGCGCGCGCGGGAGGGGTCGATCACTGCCTCGTGCAGGGCTTCGGCAAGCCCGCCTTCATCCTCAAGTTCGGCTTGCTCTGCCGGGACGTGCGCCACCTCGAAGGTGAGGGTGAGCGTTGAAGCGTCGTATTGAATCGTGTCGCCGATCACCGCACCCGAGACGCGCAGGTTCTTATCCACAACTTCGGGTCCCTTTGCCATGAGTTCGTCCACTGTCATGAAGTATTGCGCCGAGCCTGTGGTCGCGTTGGCAATCAAAAATACCACCGCGCCGAGGATGAGCAGACCGCCGATGACGAATTTATTGAGCTTCATTGGGTATCTCCGGGTCGAAATTTCCGAAACCTGACATTCTTATCCGCATTCATTGTACATGTTGAGATTAACACGGTCTGAGAATAAGGCAGATGAATGTCATAAGATTTCTCTAAATTTATCACGAGAGCCTTTTGACCGGCGACAGGGGGAATTTAATCGTCATCCTCGTCTTTTTTCACGCCGAACGCCTTGTCGATTTTTTCCATCGTTGGGGGGGTGAGCTTGGGAACGAATTTGTCGGATTTCAGGTTTTCCTCCAATTGCTCGACGCGGCTCGCCCCTAAAATGACCGTGCTGACGTTCGGGTTTTTCAAACACCACGCGATGGCGAGTTGCGAGAGCGTGCAACCCAAACTCTTCGCGATCGGTTGCAACGCGCGGACCTTGGCGAGGCGTTCTTTGTCTTTCACCCGTTTTTGAAGCCATTGATACCCCTTGAGGTTGGCGCGGCTGTCCTTCGGAATCCCCTTCAGGTATTTCCCGGTCAACATCCCCGAAGCGAGAGGACTCCAGATCGTTGTGCCGTAGCCATGATCCTGAAACAACCGGGCGTATCCGTTTTCGAATTGATCGCGCACAAAAAGATTGTATTGCGGTTGTTCGGTGATCGGCTTGTGCAAATGGTGTTTTTCCGCGATGTGTATCGCCGAGACGATCTCGTCCGCGCTCCACTCGGAGGTGCCCCAGTATATTGCCTTGCCCCACTCGATGATGTTGTGCATCGCCCACACGGTTTCCTCGATGGGCGTGGTCTTGTCGGGGCGGTGGCAGTAGATCACGTCCACGTAATCGAGTTGCAGGCGTACGAGCGACCCGTTGATGCCCTCGATCAACCGCTTGCGGTTCAGGGTATTTTTTTCGTTCACTTTGTTGTGCAAACCCCAATAGAGCTTTGTTGTAACCAGATAACTGCTTCTGCGCCACTTCAATCGTTTCAGCGCCGCGCCCATCACCTCTTCCGATTTGCCGCTCGCGTACACCTCTGCGTTATCGAAAAAGTTTACGCCCGCATCGTATGCCGCGGCCATCAATTCGACCGCCGCATCCACATCCACTTGATTCTTGAACGTGACCCACGACCCAAACGAGAGTTCGCTCACGCGAATCCCCGTGCGACCCAAATGACGATAGTTCATTGCTTCTCCGTTATTGAACGTCCCGCAGGTTTTATGGCGAAACGCAGTCTCTTGCTCAAACCTGCGGGACGGTGAATTTCTGCCATTATAATCTCCTCATGCATCGCCCTCTCTTCCTTCTTTCTACTTTCCTCCTTTTGATTTCTTGTACTTCCCAACCAACAGATTCGACTCCTCAGCCGATCCCCCTCACTCCGTTTTTGACTTCGACCTCAGTGCCGCTTCCGACTCCGGGCGGCTTGGTCGCGCCGACGACGCCTCTCCCCAGCCCGACGCCTTTCACGTACACCGTTCAAGAGGGTGACACGATGAGCGAGATCGCGGAGCGATTCAACGTGTCGCTCGATGATTTGCAAGCCGCGAACCCTCAGGTGTCTGCAAATGCCATGGCGGTTGGGCAAACGCTCAACATCCCCAGCAATCCCGATAATCCTTCCGGTGAACCGACTCCCACCCCCGCGCCGTTCACGGTGGAGCAGATCGAATGTTATCCAACGTCGGACAAGGGGATGTGGTGTTTCGTGCTCGTTCACAACGACTTCCCCGAACTGATCGAAAACGTCAGCGCGCAAGTGACCTTGGTCGACTCGAACAATGCAACCATCGCGACGCAAACCGCTTTCCTCCCGTTGAACATTTTGCCCGCGAACGCATCCCTGCCTCTTGCTGTTTACTTTCTGCCCGATGTTCCGTTCGATGCACAGCCGAGGGTGCAAGTGCTCACTGCGATTCGATTATTGCCCGACGATACGAGGTATATCCCCTCAACGATCAACAACGCGCTCGTTCAAATTGATTCAGATGGGTACAGCGCGCAAGTGAGCGGATTGGTCTTGTCGCAGAGTCAAACGGTTACGGCGAGTCAGGTGTGGGTAGCGGCGACCGTCTACAACGAGGCAGGACGCGTGGTTGGTGTCCGCCGCTGGGAATCCAACGCGGGTCTCCCGCCCGGTGGAAGTCTGCCGTTTCAGTTTTTAGTTTCAAGTGTGGGAGGACGAATCGCGCGCGTCGGGTTTGCAGTGGAGGCAAGACCTTGACCCCCTCCGTCACTTCGTGACACCTCCCCCATCCCGCGAAGCGCGGGATGGGGGAGGCTGGGTGGGGGTCATTTCCCTTCAAGCCACATGTATCGTTCGATCGGAATATCGATCGGCGTGAAGACGTAGCCTTTCACATACGGCTTGACGAGTTGGTACGAAAGCGAATGTGCGGTGAATAATGCCGCCGCGTCATCCACGATGATCTGCTCGGCTTGTTGATACATGGCGATCCGTTTTGTCACATCGCGTTCGACGCGCGCGGCTTCGAGCAACGCGTCGAGTTCAGGGTTCGAGTAACCGCCATTGTTTTGCGGCGAGCCGCTGTGGAAGAGCACATCGGCAAAATTTTCGGGGTCGGGGTAATCGGCACACCAGCCGCCACTGAAGAGGTGACCGTGATTTCCCGAATAGACTTGTTCGAGATAGTAATTCGGTTCGATGTTTTCGACGGTGATCTTCACGCCGAGATTCTGTTCCCACATTTCTGCCATGGCGGCAACACTTCCGCCGACGTAACTGCCGATGCCGTAATCGGTGAAGATGATCGGCGGCAAGCCATCGGCTCCGCCGTAGGATGAGTCGGCGAGCAATTGCCGCGCCTGCGCCGGATCGTACGGCAAGCCTTTGAGCGCGAGATTGAAGCCGGGCAACGCGGGCGGATACAACCCATTGGCAGGCAGATCGTGACCATCCAGCACCACGTCCACATATTTTTGCCGGTCGAATGCCATGCTGAACGCCTTGCGGACGTTGACATCGTCGAACGGCGGACGCGTGGAATCAAAGTTGACGTAGCCGGTGCAGAGCGAAACCCCGGTGAGCAATTCGCTGTGAAGCGGCTCGGTGGGGTCGGTGAAGCGGTCTACGGAATACACGCCGGTAATGTCCACGTCGCCGGTTTCGTACATGCGCTGGCTGTCGCCGGAATAGAGTTGAAAAACGATATACGGAATGCTCGGCGCGCCGAGATAAAATTCCGCGTTGGCTTCGTAGACCATCACCTCGAAGCGTCTCCATTCGCGCAACTTGAAAGGACCCGTTCCGTTCGGCGTGCGATACCACTCTTCGCCGCTTTCGACGTTTTCACGGTCAACGACAAATGCTGTTGGATACGTCAGTTTCAAGAGGAAGTATGGTTTTGGTGCATCGATCGTGACTTGCAAGGTGTGATCGTCAAGCGCGGTCAGACCCGAAATGGAATTTGTTTGTCCTGCATTTACCTCGCGCACGCCAACAATATCGCCTAAATATGTCAGCACGGTATCCGATGCGAGCGCGGGACTGGCGGCGCGTTCCCACGAGTAGATGACATCCTGTGCAGTGACCGCGCGTCCGTTGTGGAATTTCGCGTTGGCGCGCAGATAAAATGTGTAAACCGTTCCATCCGCGTTCACCTCCCAGCGCTCGGCGAGATCAGGTGTGAGATTTAAGTTCGGGTCGAAGGAGACCAGTCCGCTGTAAACGAGTTTGTCGCCGGAACTGTAGGTCGTTGCGGGATCGTAGTCGCGCGGGTTCGTGGATTCGCCTCCTGCCAGCACCAAAGCCTGATCCAACGGAATATCAGTCTGCCACGCGGAGGCGTGATTCGGCGCGAGGAGGGTGAGCAAGAAAACAAACATCACCAGCCATGCCACTAATGACGATGTTCTGCGTGTGAAATTCATGGGGCGGGATGCTATCCCGCCATTTTGCAGTCGTGCGGGATGCCATCCCGCACCGCGAAGAATCTTATTCATTTTGTCCTCCTGCATTTTGATTTCCACGGCGGACGATGAAGCCGAGGACTACAACGCCGATCACGAGCAGGAACAGCACACAGAAACACAGCAATACCAGAGTTAAGGAAAGAGGTGGTCCCGTGCGCGTGGGTCCTTCGGGTGTGGACTGCGTATCAAATGACGAGGTTGGAATCGGCGTGGACTGAATCCCTGTGAATTGATTTCCAGAGATCGGAACGATCGTCGGAACATGAGTCGGAGTGGGTTGCGCCGTAGGTTCTGCAGAAACCGTTCGCGCCTGTGCGCCGATGGCGGCGCGCCATTCATCTTCAAGCCCTTCCACATCGAACCCGTAAGTTTGAATCAACGCTTCGTCAACGGTCAAGCCGTCGCGCAGGGATGTGAGGAGCGCGGTCATCTTCGCCTGCCCGTAGGTTTCGATGAGAAATTTTACGATGCTGTACGACTGGCTGTACGATAAATAGGCTTTGTCCGGCACCTCGGAGAAGCCGGCGCTGAGAGATCGAACGCTCAACAGCGTGTTGTTTTGAATTGCATCCTCCAATTGTGCTTGCGAGGATGGGTCGAGCTCTCCCTCGCTATACACGGCGAGCCCTTCGTTGAGCCACGTCGGCACGTCGCCCAAACAGGTAAATGTAAGATGACCGACCAGCACATGAGTGAGTTCGTGAACGATCGAATCGCGTCCCCAATCCATATCGTTTTGTGAGATGCCGAGAATGACAATATCCTGATCGGGGAATGCCTGTCCGCCGGTCCATGAGGGTTCGTAGAGGACGGCGTCGCGTAGATCGTCCGTGTTGCCGTAAATGTAAATGTCGATCGGCGATTCAGCGACGAGACCGGACTCGGTTTCGTTGAACTCGAGTCCGTTTTGCGCGGCGTTGAGAAGATCGCGCGCGAAGGATTCGTCGCCTCGATACCAGTGGAAGTTGATCAGCCCCTCGTTGATCGTTCTCCAATCGTGGACATCGTCGAGCCAGGTCGCGGTCTTTGTTTCGCTGACGGTTTCACTTCCATTCGCATCGATCACTCGCCAGCGCCACCAGAGTTTTGCGCCCGGCGGGAGCGACCCGCTTTGGCGCATTTCCCACGTCCATTCCGCGTTCACGGTAGTGCCCGGTGTAAATAGCGGAAATGCCTTGGCGATCACTTCTCCGCAGGTTTGCTGTTCGTTGCCATACTCCAGCACAACGGATTGGATCTCGGTATCGCTTGTGATGCGCGCGCGAAAGGTGGCGGTGTTGGGGAAGTCGAAGACGACTTCGTTGTCGGTCACGTCCGCTGGAGGAGCCGCGAAGGCCGGGGTGGGTAGGAGCAGGCTGATCGTGAAAAGAAGCGTGAAGATTTTATTCCGCATGAACGACCTCCGTTGTCGGTTTTCGCAAGTGTATCACGCGTTTTCATGAACCTTCCAAATGCCTATCAAGCGGGAGGTTGGTTTGACGCTCCCTATCCTTGCATGTATAATCCCTCAAACTCCCCGGTGGGAGATTTTATTGAGGCGACTATGGCTTTGCGCGGCAACTTGCGCGATTTTACAATTACGCAACTTCTCAACTTGATCAACCTTGCACGAAAGACTGGCACCTTGGTCGTGGATGGACCCGGCGAGCAGGCGTTCGTTTCGTTTCGCGAGGGAAAACTCGCGTACGCGCGCGTCGGGCAGGATGACGGCAGTCTCGCGGCGGTGTTGCATAAAGCCAATAAATTGACCGTCAATCAATATCGCGCCATCGTCGAGCGCGCTGGCAGGATCAGCGACAAAGAACTCGGCTTGTTGTTGATCAATGCGGGTTATCTCACACAGGAGGAGATTCTCACAAATCTCCAATCGTATTTCACCGAAGCCATTCGCCGTTTGTTCACGTGGGTGGAAGGCTTTTTCCGTTTTGAAAATGAAATGCTGCCTCCCGACGACCGCATCAATGTGCGGCTAGACCTTGAGAACATCATTATCGAAGGTTCGCGTCAGTTGCGCGAGTGGGAGCAATTGCAGGACGAAATTCCCAGCCTCGATATGGCGTTGAAATTCACCGACCGCCCGTTGAAGAATGTGAACCTCAGCGTGGAAGAATGGCGCGTGGTTTCGTACATCAACCCGAAGAACTCGATGAAGCAGATCGCGCTGACGAACAAAATGAACGATCTCGAAGTGCGGCGCATCGTGTACGGTTTGTTGCAAGCCGGGCTGGTGGAGATCGTGCGTCCCGAAGGCATGGTGGTGCCGCAAAGCCCGAAGATGTTCCCGACGCAGGATAAAGAGGAACAGAAATCATTGGTCAATAAATTAATTGGGCGTATTCGCTCGCTCTAGTCGAAACGGCGGAAGGATTTATTCTTATGCAAACGGTAAAAATGGTTGTCACAGGACCCTTCAGCGCAGGCAAGACGGAGTTCATCCAGTCGGTCAGTGAAATCGATGTGGTCTCGACGGAGCGCAAGATAACCAGCGCGGCGGAACGCGCGGTGAAAGAGGCGACCACGGTCGCCATGGACTTCGGTCGCATCACGGTAAACGACGATCTCGTTCTGTATTTATTCGGCACGCCCGGTCAAAAGCGATTCGATTTCATGTGGGAGATCCTCTCTGAAGGCATGTTGGGCTTCATCGTGATGGTGGATAGCACCCGCCCCGAAACCTTCCGCGAAGCGCGCTCGATCCTCGAAACGTTTCGCGCGTACGCTCCGACTCCTTACGTGGTCGCCGCGAATAAGCAAGACATGGAAGATGCGTGGGAACTCGAGGATATGCGTCATGCCCTGCGGCTGGACAGCAAAGTGAAATTACTTCCCTGCATCGCCACCGACAAGGAAAAGGTCAAGTCC
>CAZQES010000113.1:0-13806 GCA_964591425.1 uncultured Anaerolinea sp. | reverse complement strand
TAGGACGCAGCCCTTTCAAGGCTACGACCGGGGTTCGAATCCCCGTGGGGGCACAGAACAAACATAACGCGCCGCGAGGCGTGTTTTTGTTTACGACCGTCGTCCCCGCAGGGGGGATGCTATTCGAATCCCCGTGGGGGCACAGAACAAACATGACACGCCGCGAGGCATGTTTTTGTTTTGGCTTTCCCTCACGCGTCCAAATGATACGTGTGATACGCGTTCTGGCACGGGTTGCCCCACGCGATGTGCATCTCGCGCGCGGTCAGGTCAATGACGAGAGCAGTGATCGTGCTTTCACGGTCCAACGGGTCGATGCCGACGATGTTATGGTTGCAGATCGAGTTTGGCAAGTTGACGTGGTCTTTCTGGATGGACTGCAATGATTTGATGGTGTGTGTAGAGTTCTCACGCAACAACCGATTCGCACGGAAGTAACGCACACGCGACGAGATCAGCTCTTCGGGGTCTTTCTCGATCTCCTTCATCGTTTGCGAGAGGTAGTGATTTGTGTGAACCATGAACCCGTCTGTGCCGTGCAGGATGTCGAAGCGTTTCGCCGAGACTTCCACCGAGTACATCTCCCCGCTTTCGTGAACGAGCAGGTGATTGTATCCCGCCGCGCGATGCGAGATGAGCATCCGCCCGATGGCGCCGGAGATGCGCCGCGAAGCCAGCACCGCGCGCGACACCACCAGCCGCGGGATGCCGATGCGCGAATCGTTCGGGTAGACCGAGTCGATCAACTGGGCGATGCCGTAGGCGTTGAATCCCACATTGGGGAGGAGTCCGCCGTACGTCATGGCAAGAAACGGCGGTTCGTCCTTTGGCTTGGCGGAGATGACGTACACATCGTTCTCGTCCTCCGGAACCCAATCTTCGTTGTGCGCGGCGAGCACGTGTCCGTCCGCCGTCCGCTGTTCGTTGACGGCGAAACTCGTGCAACGCGTCAGGTGCAGCGCGTCCATCGTCACGGCTTCCATGGCATTGAGCGCTACGATTTCATCGAACTGCACGTTCGCGCCTTCCGCGATGCCGCGCATCTCGTCCACGTATTGCGGGTATCGCTCCTCTGAAAACGGCAGGTATTTTTTGGATTGGATCTGCGCGCCTTCCCACGTAAGTTCAAGCGTGGAATACGATTGCGCGATCAGCGCGCGCGCGTTCTCCACGCTGTGCCGCACTTGCGCGCGCCGCGCTTCGCCGATCTGGCGTCCCATGTCGCGATGTGTTCCAGCAACTTCGACCAGCGGCGGCGGCGTGTCGTGCACGATCGTATCGGGAACTTGAATTTCTCGTAAAGCCATGTATCCTCCAAAAAAATTAATCCGCCCCGGAGTTTCTTCGCGGGGCGGAAAAATTATAACATGCAGGATTTTTCGACTATGATGCGGGCGGCGACTGCATTGGCGGGGTTTGACCCAGCCGAATCCCGAACCATGTGACGATCGCCGCACCGATTCCCAACAGCGCAAGCAGGAATTGCGCCAGCCACCCTACGCAAGGGATAACCCCGAACGCGCCTCCGACCAGGACCAGCATGAACGTTCCAAAACCGGCGGTCAACACAGGGGGCCACGATTGGTTGATCGCCCGGGTGAATCGGTCGCCCACTTCCGCGCCCAAGGCCACGGTGCCGAACAGGAAGGCAAACCCAACCACAACGGGCGGAAGGATCGTCAGGAACAGGATCGCACCCAGGAAGACAGCCAGAAGCCCGATCGCGCCGACCATCAACGGTTGCGATACAAGCGCATCGCCCGCGCGTTCCATTTGGGGTTTCCAAAACAACACCAACAGCATGGCAAACGCCGCGGCAAGGATGGCGGTGAAGACGGTCTGGAAGATTCCCGAGATCACGCTGAATCCCCAATCGAACGCGGGAGTGGGAACTTCGACTTGCGGCGGTACATTCCCATCGGGGAACTGGATCTCCGGCTGAACGTTATTCACCACTTCGCCTTCGATCTGCGCGCCTTCGGCGCGGTCCAGTTGCCCGCCGACCGTGACGACATCACCGGTGACGACCGCGTGCTCAGCGAGGCTCACCTGCCCGCCGACGATCACGACATCGCCCTTCACGGTTCCATCGCTGGACACCGTTCCGCCAAAAACGACGAGATTTCCGTTGAGCAGTGCATCTTCCTCCACGGTCACATTCCCGCCAAAGACAACGAGGTCGCCGTTGAAAGTTTCATCGCTTTCCAGCGTAAAGTTGCTCCCGAAGATCACCTTGCCCTCGCCGGGATCGCCTCCCTGCGCGAACACCGCACGGGAAGGAATCAAGGCAAGCGCAAGGACTAGAATGAGCGAAAAGAAACGAAACGTATTTTTCATGGTAGTTAAACTCCTTGCGGAACACCCCTCCGGGTGAACCGCCAAATCGAAATGGACCAAAGCAGGCTGATACCCGCTGCGCTTGAGACCAACACCAACCACGCGAAAGGCGGCAGGAAACCTCCCAGAACATCCAGGATGACTGCGCCAGCCTGCAACGAAGCCAGCAGGGTGGTCATCAGGAACAATCCCCATTCCACCAGTGCGGTGATCCAACCTGCGGGCGAGGTTAGAAACCCGTAGAGGACGGGCGATGCCGCCCAAACCAACAAGGTCACGCCGCTCAGCACGAAGAAGATCCAACCCAAAAGCCTGCGCTTGCGGTCAGCGGCTTTGTGAGCCGTCAGGCGCGTTTCGAAACGAGTGACGAATCCGTTTGCCGGGGAAGCCATGCGCAGGTCGCGCAACACCTTTTCGGTCTTTAAGAGCGCGGTGCAATGCGGGCATGTGCGCACGTGGGTTTCAAGTGCGCGCGTTTGCCCGGGGTCGAGTTGAGTATGGCTCAACAGCCACTCTTCAAAAGGCTGGTGATTCATGGCGTCTCCTTTCGGTTCGAACGCGGGGGGATTCCTCCTCCCCCCACATGCCTGCCAGCGCGCGGCGTGCGCGATGCAGGCGGCTTTTGACCGCGCTGACGGTCAACTTCAACGATTGCGCGATCTCGATCTCGGAATAGTCATACCAGTAACGCATGATCACAGCCGCACGATCGGTCTCGTCGAGATTCTTCAACAGGTGGTGGAGGCGGTCGCGATCTTCGCGTTTGGTCGATTCAGCTTCGGGGTCGGGAGAGGCGGGGTCCGAGATCTCGAAGACCGTACCATCCTCCCGCTCCTCGTCCATCGAAAAGACCGAGAGTCTCCGGCGGCGCAGGCGGTCGATGCAGTAATGCGCGCCGATCGAGAGCAGCCACGTGGCGAACGAACGGGTCTGGTCGTAGCGGTGCAGGTTTTGGTACGCGCGCAGGAAAGTCTCTTGCGCGGCATCCTCTGCAGATTCCGGCTCGCCCAACATCCGATAACACAGGTTATACACATGTGTCTGGTGTTCTTCGACGAGTTTGGTAAACGCCTCGTCACTGCCTTGTTGAGCCTGGATCACCCAGGAAAGTTCATCCGTCACCTATGCTCCTCGCACTCATCCATACGCTGGACTCAACGGGAAGTTGCAGACTTCGTGCGGGATTCATCCCCGCCTCCCACTCGACGGGAAAACTGCTACGGCTTCCCTGTGATAGATCCCACCCCCCGACCGTTCCATCCGAGAGTATACAGCCATTCAACAAAAAAGCCCTCACGGGTGTGAGGGCTCGTTCGATGAAACGGATCATTTCTTCGGCGGCTTGCGGAAGCGATCGAACAGCGATTTTCTCTGTTCCTGGAACTTATCGAAGGCGGTTTCAAGCGAATCCTTCACGTCCGCCGGCACCTCGCCGTGCTCGAAGAATGCCAAAAGTTTTCTCGAACCGGTATTCGAATCATCCTCCGCAGGAGTGTTTGCGACGTAATCGTTATAGTGCTGCGGCGAATACATGGACAGGTATTTGGTGTCGCCGTAACTCTTTGCGTTGATTTCGGTTACCTTGTTGAACACGATACCGATCACCCGCGCCCCGGCGCGATTCAATTGCTCTTTGATCACTTTTGCCTGATCGTCGCGCGTCATGCCGGGTTCCAAGACCAGTACGATACCATCCACCTTGGACGCCAGCGTGTACGAATCAGAGATCACCAGCGGAGGGGCATCCACAATGATCGCGTCGTAATCGTCCCGCAGATCGTTCAATATGGTGGCGATCCTTTTGGAGCCGACCACTTCGGTCACGCTCGGCGGGATGTTGCCCGCCGCCACCACATCGATCTTCTTCCCTTTTACCGGGCGAACGACTTCTTTGACGCTGACCTTGCTGTGAATAATATCCGCCAGCCCGGGGCTCTGCGAGATCTTCAATGCCTTATGAATGGCGGGGCGGCGCAGGTCGGCATCCACAACAGCCACCCTTTGATCGCTCGCCGCGATGGTCAATGCCAGATTGACCGCGACGGTAGTCTTGCCGTTTCCTTGTGTGGGACTGGTAACGAGAATTGTCCTTGCGGAGTTATATGCCTGGAAGAATTCCAGGTTGTAGTGCAACAAACGAAAATTTTCGGCGATCAGTGAATTCGGATGACTCACAACATAAGTGGCGTTGTTGCCGTTCTCGGCAATCGTCGCCAGATAACCGATGACCGGCAAATTGAACACGCGCTCCACATCCGCGGTGGTCTTGATGGTCCGGTCCATGAATTCAAGTAGGTACGCGGCGCCCGCGCCCAGGAGCAACCCGATCACTCCGGCAAGTGCGACGATCAGCAGTTTGTTACTGCCGGAAGGTCGCGTTGGCAGGCTTGCCGGCTCGACCACGGTCAGCGTGTTCAATGCGCCTTGTTGTGAATTAGCAAGGAGCGTGGCGTAATTATCCCGCAGGCTGACCAGCTTGGTTGTCAGACTGCTAATTTCCTGTTCGGTCTGTGCGATCTGGCTGATGCTATTAAGTTCCGAGAGTATCTCCTGCAATTCTGCGATCTGCGTCTCGGTTTCCTGAATCTGAACCTCGAGCCTCGAAAGTTGTTCCGTGATGAAATCCTGCCGCAGTCCCGTCTCAGACTGACTCTCCGCCGGGCTTTGCAAGATCAACTGGTTCGCAAGCTCGCTGGCGATGATCTGCGCCCGTAGCGGATTCGTATCGGTGACCAATATTTCGATGAGTTGTGTGTTAGGAACCGCTCTTGCATCATAGGCTGGCAGCCAGGTAATGTCGAGCGCTTCCATGGTCGCGGCTTGGATCGGTTCACGCTTCGCCATATCGGCATAGAAGGTCGCAAGGGTTTGGGCAATTTGAATTTGTCCAAAATCGGGGTTGGGATTCAGGATGGTGCTTCCCGTCATCAACGTTGTGCGTGAAACGTACTCATCCGGCTGGAAAGCGGTTGAGATCGAGCTTGAGATGACTGCCAATATCCCCGTTACTGCCAGCAACCTCCACCATTTGATGAGGGGTCTTAGATACGGATTAGGATCCATGGTGATATTTTATCCGAAAAATGTTGAAATGAATTGAGTTCAAGGTAGAGAATGAAAAAACAACAGGCAGCAATTGCCCTTTGCTCCTCGCCAACCATGACGCTTCCGCGTGACAAAAGTTACTCCACTCCCTCGCTTCAAGCAAATTACTCGCTTACTACACGAAGGTTACGTGACGCCTTCTCTCGCCACGCCTGTTCTGCTTGTCTTTTGTGCTATCACATCCTTGTAAATAGCGGTCAACCGAGAAGCAATCTGTTTCCAATCGTGATGAACATTTACATACCTAAAACCGGCTTGCCCCACCGCCAATCGCAAATCCTGATTTTCGATCAGACGGAGTATCGCCTCGGCAAAATCGTCCGGGGTGTCGGCTATCAACGCGTCGACGCCGGGTGTTCCTTGTAGGTTTGAAAATGCCGCCGAAGTGGTAACGACCGGCGTTTCGCTCGCCATACCCTCAAGAATTTTATTTTGAATCCCGGCTCCATACACCAGTGGAACAACAGCGAGCGTCGCTGTCCACAAATAGGGTCGGATATCGTCCACGGTTCCGGTGACTTGAACGAGCGGATTTTTCGCAAAGTCCCTGACTTTTTGAGGCGGGTCTTTACCGACGATGAGCACTCTTGCCGTGGGGCGCTTTACCCACACCTTCGGCATGATTTCCGTGATGAGATAATCCATCATCGAGATGTTCGCGTGATAACTCATCTTTCCGGTAAATACGATCGTTTCCGCGTCCCTGGGTTGGTCTGTTTCGCGCCGAAAATACTCAAGGTCTACGCCGTTGGGCAATATGGTAACAGGAGGCGCATCTTTTCCTTTTGGGGCTAAACTCACCAGGGCGGCCTTGTCCGTTTGAGAGGTGATCAGAACATGGTCGAATAAACTCACAGCTCGCCCTTCCGCCTGCTGTGTCCTTTTCAATTCAAAGAGCGATACCAATTTGCCGCCAAGACTCCGGCTGTGCCTGGAGGTTTGAGCAAACAAATGACTGATGCAATCCACGCTGTCCCAAACAATGGGTGTATCGGGAAACATGGTATGGATCAGCAGTCCGTATTTCGAACCCCGCAAGTGTTCCACATGCACCAGATCGAATTTCTCCCGCCTCGCCCGACGGGTAAAGTCCGCTTGCAGGTGCGGATTCCAGCTAAATACAGATTGAAGCGGGGTTTTCGTCGGCAGAGCAACGAAACAATTCATCATCGAGCGCCAAAGAGGCTGGTTATGAACCACCACATCCGCCAACTTTGATTTCAGCCCCACCGCATCCTGTAATTCTTGGTCGTTCGCCGCGACGGTGAACAACACAACCTCGATCCCCTGTTTCGCCAACTGCATCAACAGGTTGTAGGGTCGTACCCGAATTAGACTGGGAACGTACGGAACGATGTAGGCAATACGCATGGTTGTCGTCCGCTCGCAATCGGAGTTATTGTCATGCAAACAACGAGCGAATGTGGAGTCGATGAAGCAATAATCCGGCTTGAAATCGAAGATGAGAAAGTATGGTTTGCAGGAGCCGGGCTTTGGAAATGCCAAAAACACGTCTATGCAGAACTGCTGGATACTCGGCGACCGTGTATCCCTTCAACATGGCTTTTACCATCAGCTCCGTTCCAGCAAGGTAATCGTCCGCGTGGAATGGAATCTGTTCGATAACCTCGCGGCGATAGCCGCGGAATAAAGCCGTGTACGTGTAAATATTCCATTGGAGCAAAATTCGATATAAAAGAGATGAGCCGCGGCTGAGGAAAACTCGATATGCTGGAACGCCAACCACCTCTCCCTGCGGATGATACGGAGAGGCGGTTATCAAATCCGCTCCATTGTTCATGGAGGAGATCAAAGCCGGAATGGTGGAAAACTTGTAGGTGCCGTCGCTGTCGGTCGTAACGAGTAAGTCCCCTTCCGATGCGCGAAATCCGGTGCGGATCGCCGCGCCGAGCCCGCGATTTACAGGATGTTTTTCGAATTTCAAAGCGAGGTGCTTTCGGGCTCGCCCGGCAAAAGCGGATTGCAATGCCGCGAATGTGGAATCCTGACTGCCATCATCCACAAAAACCACCTCGACATCTTTAATAAGAATGTTATCCAGGAGTCGAGCGCCAACCAGACCCTCCACCACCGGGAAAAACTCCTGCTCGAGTTTCTGAATATTATCCGCTTCGTTGAAGCAGGGAACAATGATCGAGACCTTCATCCTCGATAGTACGCCGCAATGGCGTTCTCTCCGATGAACACGTCAAACCATGCATATCGTTGTGCACCAACCGAGTGTTCCACGAACGCGACGGTTTTCCCATTGATTTCCACACCTGAAAGTCGGTCTGTGCCATGTTCAAGAGGCAGCAAGATGCTCATAGCGCCGGACCGAAACGCAGGGACAGTAAGCATGAAATTCAAACGGTTCTCGCCGGGCGTCCATGTGATGTTTTCGAGTGAAGAATCATGTCGCGCTTCGACAAAATCCAGCCACATTTCGCCGGACCAGATGGGAACGTTGTTATCCATCGCGTATTTCAACGTGCCGTCCATCCATCTTGCCTCTTCGTTCGCCCAAACCTCCCCGGCGGAAAACGGATCCGTATGAAAGATGGCGCCGATCGCGGCATATCCGCCGTTCAAACTGCGATCCAGCAGCGACTTGGAGATTTGCACAGCATCGTCAGCGGGGAGTTTGACCGAGCCGCCCCAATGCAGGTTCAAGAGATGGTCATCTGCCAGTTGGGTCAGTTGCTGATAGAGATTGATGATCCTGCCACTCTCGTCAATAAATTTCATCGGTAACCCACTTCCGGTAAAATGCCCATACACCCAATCGCCATTGTCTTTTCGAAAGCCGTTGCCGACATGGTAGTAATCGAAGTTCATCCGAAAACCATAACTCTCCTGCAATCTAGCGGATTCCATCCATCCATCCCATAATATCCTATGGACTCGCGTAGTGGGCGGCACCGTTCCATAACCGATCCCGGTGAAACGTTCCCAACTGATTTCCCAACTATTGACGAACCCATCCTCGATCAGCGGGTGGATGCCGAATTCATGCCCGCGCGTCCGCCAGTCCGCGACTCGCGCGAGGGATGGGAAATACGCTTCATCCATGACGGACAGGTCCTCCAGCCACCATCGCACTTTCTGCGCCGCCCGATACGGAACGGTGTAAAAAGGAGGCAAACTATAAATGGAAATAAATCCGCCAAATTTCTCGACGTGTTCGATAACCCTTTCCATCGCCCAGCCCGGGTTTTGATGTGCATCGCTTGTGGCAATGAACATACTTTTGCCCCGGTTAGGAAAATACCACATGCGAGGCAGTGGTCTCTTTTTCTGGCTGAGGAAATGGATCACATTAACCAACAACCGTTGTTGTTCATCCGCCTGCGGGGTTTCGATGCGGTCCAGATCGATCCATCCGTAGAACATGTCGCTTGCCCGAATGCTATCGAAACCGTCTCGCTCCTGATTAGCCCACTCCGGGTTGCCTTGCCGCGTCAAGACCACGCTTTCCACAAGATCATACATCCAGGCACAAACCCACCCCTCTCCATAGTGGTTGAGGCTTACAGCCGGGTAATTTTTTACCTCCCCAGATTTATCGCACAACCAGGCAATCACCTCAGCGCCATCCAGCAGGTAATTTTTGGCGGTTCCGTGATACTGCAAGGATGCCGAGTCAATTCCAAGGGCAAGCGGATGATCCCTCTCCGTTACAACATAATTCTGGCTTGCGTTCAGGAGTTGATCTTTCAGTCCTACGATCGAAAGGAGGGCAGGATCGGGAGTCATCGCGATCAGTCCCCCGCCATTGAAAACATAACGCGAGAACGCGTCTGCCTGTTCTCGATCCAACGGACCGGAGGATAAGATGACGATATCGCGCTCAGACAGTGTGTCAAGATCCAGTTCAGATAATTTCACCAGCGTGAATGAAAGGATACCCTCCGCTAACAGGATTTCACCAAGGTAAGCGCCAAAGGGACTTTCTCCCGAGTCATTTTGGACTACGAGGATTGGCTGATTCCCCAGCGGCCTTGAAGGCGGAATTTGAGCGTTTTCATCTGGATCGCCTCTGCCCGGCAGATCCCCTCGACTGTTATAAAGCAGGTTTAAACCAACCACGGTCGGCACTGCAACTGCCGTTGCCCCAGCCAATTTCAAGAAATCCCTGCGAGAGAGCCGCCGTCGTCCTGCAAATTCCATCAGAACATTCTTCCTTTCAAATTTTCGAGTATGTTCAGCGGTGTGACCGTTATCCGATCCAACGGCCGCTCGTCCACCATATGGTGAAAAAGATCATGACCATGGCAGACCCAATAAAATATAACGCCTGTACCTTCTTGCTCTTGAACAAATTTCCCAGCACGAAGTACAACGGAAAAAGCGAGCCCACCCAACGGGTCATTCCCCAAAGCGGAACCGGCAGTTCATTTTGCGAGCTCAGGAAGAACAGCAATGTAACGAGCGAATATACCGAAAGACTCCATGGAAACTCGTTGCGTTGCGCCCATCGGAATGAGATCAGGATGATGACCACAGCACAACTCGTCGAGAACAGGTCGAGGGTGTTCATCACATAAAGGAACCATTCAACGCGCAAAAGCGACGGGGTCGCCAAGGTCTTCAACCCCTCCCAGTATGTGATCCAGGGCAGTTGCCACTGGCGGGGCCAATGCGATTGGGCTTCAGGGATCGCCGAAAACGTGCCAAGTACAACATATAAATAATACACATACAGAATCATCCCCAGTATCGAAAAGAACAAACCTAAGCCCAGAGACAGAACACCCTTCACATCGAATTTTCGCTTCCGCACGAATTCACCCAGCATGACGATATCGATCAGCCAACCCACAGGTCTTGCAATAGACGATATGCCCAATGCAAATCCAGCGCCGATGAAGGATGGGTTTCTTCGTAAGATCAAGTAAGCCCCAAGGAGCGCGAAGAGGAGATACAAAGATTCAGCGTAGATGGCAAATAAATAAAAGGAGGTGGGAAAGACCAGCAAAGCCAGAACGCTTCGCATCGCGAAGGTATGATCGTCCTTTATAACGCGCCCGAGTTTATAAAAGACCAAGACCGAAAGTAATGATGCGGCACAGGAAACAACAAAAGCGGAAAACTCAAGAGTCGCACCGGTCAGCCGATGGATAACACCAACGAACAGCGGATATAAGGGAAAGAACCCAGCGCTTCCCGGTCTTTCAATGTATCCCCCGTCTGCTATCCCAAGATAATAACACGCGTCCCACCTTCGCCATATTCCGGGCACCTCGTCCACGGGCACATGGTTCGGCTGACAGGCGTGATCGACATGATCTTCGTCAAGAAACCGCGCGCCAACCAGCCCGGCAAGATTCAACAAGACGATGGCACAGAACCACAACGAGATACATTGAACCCACCACGGATACGATTTGAATGTCACCATAGTCGTACTTTCAGAGGTTATCAAAGGGCTGATCTCTACTAGTTCGCGTTGACTTGTTTTCTTTCTCGATAAAGCTCACGGTCCACTACGGAAGCCATCTTTTGCACATCCAAGCCGCCGCCGAGGAAGGTATTCACTTTCTGTAGAGACTCGGTCGAGTCGGCGATCATCGTGTTGTAGTTCACGTAGAGCACTTCGATATTGGCTTGCCGCACCAGCCACGCTTTTACTTGCCTGACATGATCTTCATACGTCTTAGCCATCTTGTCGTCGGGGATATTGTCGTCGCCTTTGCCCAACCGTCCGAGCATCTTCTTTTGCGAAGACAGCACTTCGTGGAGGTCGCGTTGCATGAAGACCACCTTGTAATGATAATCGGGAGGAAGGTAGGCAATTAAACCTGTCACGATCTTAACCACCTTGCCGACTGCATCGGGAAGCCAACCAAAGTCGCCGTCCTTCATCTGTTTCACGCGCTCGAACTCGTAATAACCTTTCGGGTTATTTGCATCCGCCTCGCGCAAGTTGTCGGTCAGGATGGTCTTCCCCCCAGCCTCCAGCATTTTCATCATCATGGAGGTGCCGGAGCGCGGCAAACCTGAAACCACGATCACCGCTTTTGAACTCATTCGTTTTTCTCCATGACGATTTCAGCCGCTTCACGCGCGTGACGGGAAACTGACTCGCCATTGGTCAGCGCGGGGTAGATTTGAGCGGTCGTCGCAAGATACAGATTCTGAATCGGCGTTTTCACGCCCGGAATGGAATCGGTCTCGTTGAGTTTGTGGAGCGGTTCCACATAACGCTCGCGGTGAATGAGAAAATAGCGGACCGACGCCGTGTCGAAACCGGGGAACATTTCTTGCAGGTTCTCCAGCCAGATGCTCTTGATCTCCTCATCCGATTTCTGTTGCCATGTACTGCCGGGCGCGGTGTACTTCGGCAGGTACACCAAATGATAGCCCCCTACGTATTTGGGGTCGATGTACGCTGTTGTTTCAATCACACCCGTGAAAGGGAAGCGGTCGTCGGTGATGTTCAAAGTCCAATTGCCGCTCAGCGGGCGATCCATCACTAAGAGAGGTGCGATGATTCCGAGATAGTCTGTTCGGTTGAGGAAATCGTGATATGTCTGGTCGGCGGAGGGTATCAGTTTCTGAAAGATCGGTGTCTGCAACGTGCAGATGACTTTGTCAAACCGAGCCATTTCCCCACTCGCCAAGCGGATACCGGTCGCTTTCTGGTCTTCGATCACAATCTCTTTGACCGCGGTTTTGAGCAGGATCTCACCACCAGCCGCAAGAATCTTTTCGGTCATGGCTTTGATCAGCGTGATGTAGCCGCCGATAAGATGACCCGCCATTTCTTTTTGGTTCGCGCCTTCACGCGTCGATTTCATGCGCACCAGCCGCGACCACATGTAGGTGGCAGGCGTATTGTCGAAGCCGCCGTCGAACTTTGCTTTCAGCATGGGCCGCCAAATGTTTTGATACGTGCCTTTCCCGCTCCACTTCAACAACCAGTCCTGCACACTGATCGCTTCGAGACTGCGCCAATCCTTGATGAACTGCGCGGCGAGAACGGTCAACCCGAGGCGGAAGCGGTCGATCCAGCCGAGAGGCGGAAATCGAAAGAATTCCACCATGTTGTTCATTGGGTGGATCTTCCCTTTGTAGTAGAAACCAGTCTTGGTCTCTTTGAAACGCAATTGATCGTCAATGCCCAATTCTTTGCAAAGGGCACCGAGATGGCGGTCGCTGGACAGGATGGCATGGTAAAAACGATCCACACTCGTGCCGTCTTCCAGATCGATGGGACCCGCCAGCCCACCCAAGACAGGCGAGGCTTCATAAATGGTCACCTTCACGCCGCGGCGCGAGAGGAAATACCCGAGGCTGATGCCCATGATTCCCCCACCAATGATTCCGATGTGTGGCTGTGATATCTCTTTCACTCGATTAACCTTTAAAGAGACTGAGCACATGCTCTGGATGAACGGATAAAGTGATGCGCCCGAGGATCTCCGCGATACTTTCACCGGCGGTTCCATCGCCAAAGATGGGAGGCTGATTCGCCGGTGGCGTGAAATTCTTCCACTCGTGAACGATCAGTTCCACATCCACACCAACAAGTTTGTTCCAGCCCGCGTGTACGGTTTCCGTCCATTCTGTTTCGTCGCGCAGGGTAAGGCAGGGCTTATGCATGAAATAGGCTTCGCGTTGCACGCCGCCCGAATCGGTGGCGATGATACGCGCGTTCTCCTCCAGCATCATCATATCGTAGTAGCCGACGGGTTCGATCACGCGTACATTCTCCGCAAATTGCACATCGAGTTTTTCCAACGCCCCGCGCGTGCGAGGATGCACGGGGAACACGACCGTCTCGCCGACTTGACTTAATGCCGCGACGATATTCGCCAACCGCGCGGGTTCGTCCGTATTTGCCGCGCGGTGGACGGTGACCAAGCCGAAGGAACCGGGAGCAAGCCCAAGCGTGGAAAGAACCGTGGATTTTTGCCGCGCAAGCGGTCGGTTGGTGAGATTCGCGTCCAGCATCACATCTCCAACCCAGAAAACATTTTCGGTGATACCTTCTTTTGCAAGTTGCTTCACCGCAGTCTGACTGACACAAAAGAATGCAGACGACAATTGATCGGCAACCAAACGATTGATCTCTTCCGGCATACGTCGATCATAACTTCGCTCGCCCGCTTCGATGTGGACGACGGGGACGTGAAGTTTGCTCGCAACGAGCGCGCCTGCCAGCGTGGAGTTGGTGTCGCCGCGCACGATGACGATGTCGGGATTTTCTTTTTGGAGGACCTCCTCGAATCGGACCAAGATTTCGGCTGTCTGCCCTGCGTGCGAACCGGAACCCACCTCAAGATTGTACTCCGGCGCGGGGATGCCCCGCCCGGGAACTGCTGGCGGACGCCGGGGCCCGGACTGCAGCGTCGGCTGAAG
>CAZQES010000112.1:0-13816 GCA_964591425.1 uncultured Anaerolinea sp. | reverse complement strand
CGTGCTTCACGACCCGCAGATCATGCTCTTCGACGAGCCGTACACCGGCTTGGATCAGGATGCATCTGCCATGCTCGATGTCGTTCTGAAGACCGTCGCCGCGCAGGGACGCACCGTTGTGATGACCTCGCACGACCTCGCCCGCGCGGAAGAACTCGCCACCCGGTTCGATATCCTTTCGCGCGGAATCATCGCGGCATCGGCAACGGTAAGACAACTCAAGAAAACCAACTTGCTATCATTTTATAAACAGGCATTGGCGGGGTGAGATGAAAGCCACGATTCACCCTCACCCCAACCCTCTCCCTAAGGGAGAGGGAGCTACCGGCAGTTTTGTCAAAGCCATTGGCGCGATCGTGTGGAAGGATCTGCGCGCCGAGTTCCGCTCGTGGGAATTGGTGTCGGCAATGCTTGTTTTTTCTCTGCTCGTCATCCTCATCTTCAATTTCGCGCTCGAACTGGATGTGAAAACGCGTCAATCGGTGACGGCGGGCGTGCTGTGGTCTACGTTCGCGTTTGCCGGGACGCTCGGACTCAACCGCTCGATGTCGATCGAAAAAGATCGCGGCTGTTTGGACGGTCTCCTGCTCGCACCGGTGGATCGCTCGGCGATCTATTTTGGGAAGTTCATCAGCAATCTCGTCTTCATGCTGATCGTGGAAGCCATCGTCCTGCCGGTCTACAGCATTCTTTACAATACGAATTTATTCCAACCCGGTTTGTTACTGGTCATCCTGCTCGGTTCGATCGGCTACACGGCGGTCGGCACCCTGCTCGCCGCCATGTCCGTGCAGACGCGCACGCGTGATATCCTCCTGCCGATTCTGCTGTTCCCGGTCGCGTTCGCCGTTTTACTCGCCGCGGTCAAAGCCAGCGGCGGGTTTCTCGACGGTGCGGAATTTTCCGAGATCGCTTTTCCGATCAACCTGTTGATCACGTACGATGTAGTTTTCATCGCAACCTCGTTTATGGTGTTCGATACGATCGTGGAAGAATAAAATCAGAGATTAGAAAACAGAGAATAGAAACTGGAGACTGGGATCATACCCAACGGGTCGGCAAGTCTCCAGTCTCAAGTCTCCATCACCAAAGGAGTTCAAATGAACCAAAAGCCTCTCACCCTCAAGATTCTAGACGTTATTTCCCTCCTCTTGTTGTTGATCGCCGCATACCTCGCCATCTTCGTCGCGCCGACCGAACGGGTCATGGGCGACGTCCAGCGCGTGTTTTACTTCCACATCGGAACGGCGTGGGTCGCGTTGGTCGGTTTCGTTTTCACCGCGGGCTTGAGCGTGGTCTACCTCGTCACGAAAGACCTGAAATGGGACCGCATTCAGGTCGCGGCGATCGAAGTCAGCGTGATGTTCTTTCTCATCACCATCGTCCTTGGTTCCATCTGGGCGCGCCCGGCGTGGAACACGTGGTGGACGTGGGACCCGCGCCTCACCACAGCCGCCGTCACCGAGTTGATCTACATCGCCTACTTCATGCTCCGACAGGGCATCGACGACCCGAACAAGCGCGCCCGCTTCGGCGCGGTCTACGCGCTCATCGGTGGGTTGAGCGCGCCGATCACCTTCTTTGCCATCCGCCTCTTCCGCACCATCCACCCGGTCGTCATCGCCGGCTCGAACGCCGCCGCCGAGGGTAACTTCAGCATGAGCGACGATATGCTCCAGGCATTCTTCTTCGCGCTGTTCGCGTTCACCGTCATTTTCATTGACCTGTTCTGGAACCGCGTCCGCCTCGGGGAAGCGCAGGAAAAGGTCGAAGAGATGAAACTGAAAGCGGCTTATTAACTCACCTTACGCAGTCAAGTTTGTACTGCGAGACTGCGTAGCGTCTCGCTTTTCAGGCTGTACTTGCACAAGAGCGACATGAATGTCGCGTTACAGAAACCAAATTGACATTAACTGAGTAACAAAGGAGACCCAACATGTTATTTCAAGAAACCACGCCCGACACCTCCGGTTACATGATCGCCGGCTACGCCATCACCTTCCTCGTCCTTGCGGTTTATGTTGCCAGCCTTTACGTACGCAACCGCAACCTCAAGCAGGATATGGATATGCTCGCAGAAATGGAACAGCCCGCAACCGCCGAGGAGAAGCCGAAAAAGAAAGCCTCAAAACCTGTAACAAAAAGGGCAGAAAAAAATAACCGCATAACATAAGAGTCCGCTATAATGGAGGCGGGCTCTCTTTTCTATGAGACTACGCGGGATTCTAATTCGATGGAAATCGTGGCTGACGATGCTCAGCCTGTTGACCATTCTCGCGGGCACCGGCTTCGCTTCTTTCGGACGGGAGGCTGGCGCGCCAATGGGCGACCCGACGGGCCCCGACAGATTCTCCGTTACAACAGTCGAATACACAAAATACACATGGTGGATGGCGCGCTGGAAGACCAACCAACTGATCTGCGTGATCGAAGTGGACCACGAAGGCTTGCCTACCCCTGCCGATGTGTTTGCAAATTGTACGCAGGACGATTACGAAGATTGGATCGAGCAAAAACCCTGCCGGGAGTTCGACGTCAGTCTGTGCAAGGGCAACTACCTCGTACTGATAAGTAGTGAGCCCGCCCAAAAGGAAATCTCGACCAAGCTTCCTCCACCCAGCGTGCAAGTCACGTTGGAGAATTGCAGTCCCGTTCCCACCTCATCCACCAATATCTGTGAGCTCGAACCTATTTTGGTTTTAACAGGCATCGAACCGCTCGCCGATTATCGCATCACGCAGATCGAAGGTCTGTACGAGGGTCAATCTTTCACGTGCGATGCACTTTGCCGCTTGAGGCTCCCAACGACCGGCGAAGAGGGAGCAACCCTGCAATTCTGGGCGTACTCGAGTTACGGCGACAGCAGTGAAATGTTCAATGCGCTGGTGCGCGTCGCGCCGACGGACGCGGGGAACCCCGATCAATCCTTCTGGTATGTGGATGTGCTGTCCAGTCAGTGGGCAGGCGTCCCTGTGGCGAGTTGCGTGCAGACGTGGGGAACACTGCCTCCCATCGGCGGTCCACCTGAATGGTTGAGCACACCTACGCAGAGCGAATCCCTCGGTACGGATGTGCCTTACAACTATCTCGCCGCGAACCTGATTCGTAACGGCGTGGTGGATGCCAGTTCGTGTCCAAACGACGGCCTAAACCCGGAGAGCGGCACTGCATCTTCATGCGGTATGCAGGCAGCGCGCGAGGCGGTCACGCAATGGCAGAACCAGTTCGACTCGATCATCTTGAATGTGGCGCAGGATACCGGTGTACCCGCAAACCTGTTGAAAAACCTTTTTGCAAAAGAAAGTCAGTTCTGGCCCGGCACCGGTGAAAAAAACGATGTGGGGTTGGGGCAGCTAACCGAGCAAGGGGCAGATACAACGTTGATGTGGAACCCACCATTTTTCAATCAGTTCTGTCCGCTGGTGATGGATTCTGAATTATGCGCCGACGGATACGGCGGACTCGATGATAAAGAACAGGAATATTTGCGTATTTCGCTCGTCCAGGCAGTCAACGCGGTCTGCGAAGATTGCCCGCTTGGCATCGATCTTGACCGCGCCAATTTCAGCATCGGCGTATTTGCCCATACCTTGCTGGCAAATTGCGAACAGGCGGGACAACTCGTAAAAAATATCACCGGTCAGACGGCAGGGAACATTGCGAACTACGAAAACTTGTGGAAGTTCTCGCTCGTAAACTATCATGCGGGTCCCGGTTGTTTGGGCGACGCGCTGGATGTGGCGTTCATCGAAAAATTGGAACTCAACTGGGAGAATGTTTCCTCCAGACTTTCAGCGGGATGCGCAGGTGCCGAAAAATACGTCAACGATATCAGCCAATAGAATACGTTTGACAAGTAATCAGCCAGCCAACCCAGCTGGCTGATCTTTTTTGGGGAATCCTGAACAATGAACTGGTTTCACTATTAGTAATGCTAATTGATTAGAAAGCCTAATATACGCACGTTATTTCCATCACTATCAGATACGGGGTGAAAATCATACAATATTTGTGAAAAATTACACAAGCAAGAGGTTATGTGATGGCAAAACTTCCAAACACCCTGCTCATTGCTTTTTTCCTGATCTCAGCCTGCGCGCCAGTCAAAACATCCTCTCCTACAGGCGCGGCGGAGGAACAGCCTGTCGCAACTGAACCGGCTGTCCAAGTCCGGCCTGAGACGGATGAATGTCTGGCATGTCACACGGATAAACAGCGTCTGATTGATACTGCCAAGCCTGCCGTGGAAGCCGAAGCAGAATCCAAAGGGGTTGGCTGAGGGGGCGATGTGGCTCCGTTGGAGTCATGGGAGAAAGTGCTCGTCAACTACGAAACATTTTCGCAGACCCGTCACGGCGAACAGACCTGCACGGATTGTCATAACGGCGTGCAATCAGCGGATAAAGAGACAGCGCACGCTGGTTTGATCGCCAGCCCGAGCGAGGACCCGGTCAAGTATTGCGGCGACTGTCATGAGGAACAAACTGCGACCTACCCCTTCGCGCTTCATTCCACACAGGAAGGCTATTGGACTTCGCTGAATGTCCGCAGTACTCCTGAAAATCATCCTGCCCTTGAGGAGATGTTCGGGAACCACTGTGCCACCTGTCACACCACCTGCGGCGAGTGCCATGTGAGCCAGCCCAAGAATGTGGGCGGCGGATTGTTCACGGGTCACGTTTTCGAGAAGACTCCGCCGATGACGCGATCCTGCACGGCTTGTCACGGGAGCCGCGTGGGAAATGAGTTCCTCGGCAAGAACGAAGGGGTCCCGGGTGATGTGCATTTTCGTGAAGCAAGGATGAACTGTGTGAAATGCCACGAGGGCGCAGAAATGCACGGTTCGATCACGGATGCGGCAAATGCAAACACGCATCGTTACACAGGGACGGAGGATCCAAAGTGCGTGGATTGCCATCCTTCAACCGCGCCGGGCGGCGATAACAACCCAATGCATCAGGAACACGGTGATACGCTATCCTGCCAGGTTTGTCACTCGGTGACATATACAAGTTGTGACGGTTGCCATGTGGCGATCAGCGCTACGAGTGGCAATCCATTCTTCGAGACCGAAGCTACCTATTCCACGTTCCTGATCGGGCGGAATCCCAACCCGACGGTGGAGCGACCGTATAAGTACGTCCCGGTTCGCCACGTGCCGGTTGCACCGACAAGTTATCAGTTTTACGGAGACAACCTCCTGCCGAACTTCAACGCTCTGCCCACTTGGACCTATGCGACGCCGCACAACATCCAGAAGAACACGCCGCAGAATGCCTCCTGCACAGTCTGTCACGGGAGTGATGGGAGCATATTCCTGACGGCCGACAAAGTGCGCGCGGAGGAGTTGGAAGCGAATCAATCCGTAATCGTGAGCATGATCCCGCCCTCGATCGAGATGTTCCTGACTGCACCGAAAACGCCTGCCTCGCATCTCGAGCATGTGTCGAATTCCTGCACGGCATGTCACACCCAGGGCATACGCAATGCGCCTGTTAGTCCAGAGGACCACACCGAATACAGCGATGAAAACTGTTCCGGTTGTCACAAGTTACAACAGTAACTTGATATACAAAATGTTTCAAAGGAGAAACCACAATGTCTAAGCAATTACGAATCCTGCTGGGTCTGCTGATGGTATTCAGCCTGATCCTTGGCGCGTGTGCGCCAGCCGCCGAGCCTGTTGTCGAAGAACCGCAGGCACCGGTTGTCGAACAACCCCCGGTGGTAGAAGAACCGGTAGCGGTTACGACCGATGTACAGGCGCTCTTCGCAGCCCTCGTGGCGGAATTACCCGCTGACAAGGGCTATGGTACCGTCCCGGCGGCCAAACTCAACGAAGAGTTGGTTGACAAGGCTCCCTTCCTGCTCGACGTGCGTGAAACCGCTGAATTGGAAAAAGACGGTTACATCGAAGGCGCGGTCAACATCCCGGTGCGCGAAGTACTCGCCAACCTCGATAAACTGCCCGGGGTAGACGCTCCGATCGTGATCTATTGCGCCTCCGGTCATCGCGGCGGCATGACCATGGCCGCGCTCAAACTGCTCGGCTATACCAACGTCCGTAACCTGGCTGGCGGTCTCGGTGCGTGGAAGAAAGCCAATCTCCCTGTAGTCACCGGCTCCCTGCCTGCGGCCCCCGAAACGATCAGCACCCCCATCGTCGCCGACCAGCCCTTGTTCGAACTGCTAAACGGCTTCTTCACCGAGATGCCGGACGATTTCTACGCTATGAAATCCGACAAAGTGGCTGAAGAACTCACAAGCGCCACCCCACCAACCATCGTAGATATCCGTACGGCCGCGGAATTTGACAAGGATGGTCACATCGAAGGCGCGTTGAACGTTCCGATGCAGGAGATCTTCAACAGCCTCGACAAAATGCCCGCAAAAGACGCCCCGATAGTCATCAACTGCGTCTCGGGTCATCGTGGCTCCATTGTGGTGATGGGACTGCGCCTGATGGGCTACACAAATATTGTCAACCTGGCGGGCGGACTCAACGCTTGGAAAGCCGCTAAACTTCCGGTAGAGGGCTGGGTGGATTGGTCGACCGTCTGGAGCGACTACCTCACCACCATGCCCGAGGGTTACTTTACCGTCAAAGCTCCCGATCTCAACACGGCGATCGTTGAAAATGCACCGTTCCTGCTCGACGTGCGCGAACCTGCCGAGATCGAAAAAGACGGCTACATCGCCGGCGCGGTCAACATCCCCGTGCGTGAAGTGCTCAACAACCTCGATAAACTCCCCGCCAAAGACCAGCCCATCGTCATCTACTGTGCATCCGGTCACCGTGGCGGGATGCTCATGGCATCCTTGCAACTGCTCGGATACACTGACGTCAAGAACCTCGCGGGTGGAATCACCGCCTGGAAGAAAGCGGAACTCCCTGTCGAGACCGGCACGCCTCCCGCCGCACCGACAGTTGGCGCGGCTCCCGAAGTTGATGCCACCCGTTTGGCGAACCTCAACGACTTCCTTAACACGCTTCCCGAAGGCTTCTACGCCGTCAAACCGGCGGATCTCAACGCCGAACTGACCAGCGCGACCATCCCGTTCATCCTGGACGTCCGCACGGCTGACGAATTTAACGCGGGCTTTATAAACGGCGCGGTCAATGTCAGCATCACTGACGTGCCTGCGAATTTGACACAGCTCCCTACTGATAAAGCGGCTCCGATCGTAGTGCTTTGCCAGTCGGGTCACCGAGGTTCCATCGTTATGATGTACCTGCGTATGTTGGGCTATACCAACGTACGCAACCTCGGTGGCGGCATGAATGCCTGGACCGGCGCCGAATTACCGGTCTCCAACGCTGGATAACAGAACCACCACCATCGTCCCGAAGGCTTGGGGCTTCATGAACCCTTATAAAGGGAGCCTTCGGGACTTTTACCCTGCGCGCGACATCCGCCGGGGTGTCACTCGCAAGAACGGACAAAATTCACTAGTCGCAATCATGACAAACGCTTATGCTTCCCTCCACCATCCATCAAACCTGCTTATCTCGGAGAGGAAAATGTTCGAGTTGTCTGCACTGCGCGTGTTTCTCGTGGCGGCCGAGGAAATGAATTTCAGCAAAGCCGCAAAACGCCTGCATATGACCCAATCTGCCATTAGCCAGAACATACAAGGTTTGGAAAGGGTTCACAATGTAGAATTGTTCCGGCGCCACGGCAGAACGGTGGAACTCAGTGAAGCCGGTCAAGCGATCTTGCCCATGGTGCGTGAGGTCCTGCTGGCGGCACGCCTGCTCGAAGATGGATTGCAGAATGTCAACCACCAGGTGGGAGGCGAATTGTTGATCGGCTGTTCGACATCTGCAGGAAAATATATTCTGCCGATCCTGCTGGCTGAATTCCAACAGGAATACCCAGCCGTCCACCCGAGAGTGAAGATCATCAGCCGGGACAGTGTACTTGATCGCCTGAACAGCCGCCTGATACCCTTCGGCATTACCAGCCGCAGGTTCGATCATCGGGAGATTGAATCGGTACCACTGTTTGATGACCGAATCATCCTCATTGTCCCAACCAACCACCCTTGGGCAACCTACGGGCACGCTTTCCCCTCCGACCTGTTGGATCAGCCCCTGATCACACGGGAGGATACCTCCGGCACGTGCGAAACAGTCATGGAAGGGCTCAAACCGCAGAACATCACCATTGAGAACCTCAACATGGTGATGGAACTCGGAAACACCGAAGCCATTGAAATGGCGGTGGAGCGAGGCGTGGGAATCGCCTTCGTCTCTGAAATGGTGGCCGCGCGTGGACTGGCTTTGGGGCGCATTAAAAAAGTGAACGTGGAAGGATTGGATCTTCGGCGCTGCATTTACATGGCACGGAATATCGGCGTTCCGTTCACGCGCGCGCAGTCCTTGTTCTGGGATTTCGCCAAGTCAAACTACGAAAAAGTAAATAACGAGATCTGGAAAAGCCTGATACAGTTTGAAGCCCACGCCTAAAGTTATGCTACACTAGGCTGGCATCTCATTGCAGGCAGGGTTGTCGTCCTGGGAATCTCTTGATCGACCGGCTTTCGCAATGACGCATTAATTTCCGGAGGCGCGCATGCTCAGCACCCTTGAAAAGATCTTGTTTGGCATTGGTATCATTGCGTCGTTATACTTCACGTACCGCGGGGGGCAACGAATCATCGGTCATATCGCCAGCGGGAAGGGCAAGCCCGACTGGACTCTCGTATGGAAACGCGTCGGCGATCTCATCCTCAAAGTGGGATTCTTTCAACCCGTTTTTCGCTTCAGGCTCGGACCGAGCATTTTGCATGCGTTCATCGGATGGGGACTCTATATCTTCCTCATGGTCGATCTTTCGGAACTGTTATACGGGTTGACGGGATTCCGCCTTCTCAACCAGGGCGGGATCATCGGCGACGCGTATCGCCTCATGGCGGACATCATCAGCGCAACCCTCCTGATTAGCATCTTCGGGCTTGTGATCCGCCGCTTCGTCCTTCGACCGAAAAATCTATCCACGCGCGAATCGACCTTGCTCCACCCCGACGCCCGCGCCGGCATTCGCAGGGACTCAGCCATCGTCGCCTTGTTCATCATCACACACAACACCGCACGCCTCGTGGGCGAATCGTTTTTCGTGGCAGAGCATGGATTCGACGCGTGGCAACCGGTCATTTCAACGGTGGCAGGCTTATGGTCCGGTTGGGACGCGGGCGCGTTGCTGATCGGGGAACGCATCATGTTCTGGCTATCCATCGGCGCAGTGGTCGCGTTCCTTCCGTATTTCCCGTATTCAAAACACATCCACTTGTTCTTCGCCCCGTTGAATTTCGCCTTGAAACCCGAGCAGAAGTCCATCGGGCAGTTGGGCTATATCAACCTCGACGATCAATCCATCGAGCAGTTTGGCGCGGCGAAGATGAAGGACCTCGGCTGGGAACAGATCATGGATAGTTATGCATGCATCATGTGTTTCCGCTGTCAGGAAGTTTGCCCCGCATATAACACAGGTAAGTTGTTATCGCCCGCCGCGTTGGAGATCAACAAACGGTATCACCTCAACAAAGGCGGAGCAACAGACGTATCCATGCTGAATTTGATCTCCGAGGAAGCCGTGTGGGCGTGCACCAGTTGCGGCGCCTGCGTGGACATCTGTCCCGTCGGGAATGAACCGATGCGCGACATCCTCGACATCCGCAGAAATCTTTCGATGATGGAAAGTCAGTTCCCGAAGCAACTCGAGAACGCGTTCAAAGGCATGGAACGGAATCAAAATCCGTGGAACGTTTCCCAATCCGAACGGATGAAGTGGGCGGAAGGGCTGAACGTGCCGACCATCGAGCAAAATCCTGAACCAGAGATTTTGTGGTGGGTCGGTTGCGCTCCCGCAACGGATGCCCGCGCGCAAAAGACTGCGCAAGCTTTTGCAAAAATCTTGAACGCGGCGGGGGTGAATTTTGCTGTGCTTGGTCGGAACGAATCCTGCACAGGCGATTCCGCGCGGCGCGCGGGTCGCGAGGACATTTTCTTCGCGATGGCATCGCAAAACGTGGAAATTCTCAATGAGGTAAAGCCCAAACGGATTATCACAACCTGCCCACACTGTTTGCACACCATCAAAAATGAATATCCTGCCTTCGGTGGAAGTTACGAAGTGGTGCATCACACGCAATTTATCAATGAGTTGGTCGGGGCGGGGAAGATACAGTTATCAGTGAACAGTGAACAGTTTACGGTTACGTTCCACGACCCTTGTTATTTAGGAAGGCACAACAAGGTCACGGACGCGCCACGCGAGGCGTTGAAATCAACCGGCGCGTTGACCATCGAAATGCCGCGCAATTCCGCCAAATCATTTTGTTGCGGCGCGGGCGGCGCGCAGATGTGGAAGGAGGAGGAACAAGGTTCCGCGCGAGTGAACACGACACGGTTTGCGGAAGCGAAATCCACCGGGGCGACTACCGTTGCGGTCGGTTGTCCATTCTGCTTGTCCATGATGACTGATGCGTCCACAGCCGACGGAGGGGCGATTCAAGTAAAGGATGTGGCGGAGTTGGTGGTGGAACAACTCGTACAACCCGGAGAAAGATAATCTGGCGAAATATGTTCACGTGTCAGAATAAAGGCGATCATTTATTTGCGGAGGTCAGCGGAGCCTATTCGCTGGAGTTGTTGATCTCTGCGATTCAAGATGTAGCACATCATTGCCAAAAGGACAACCTGAACAAAGCATTACTTGACCTGAGAAGTTTGACGGGAAATCCCAGCATCCTTGACCGATTTCGCTTCGGTGTCGAGATCGCCAACGTATGGGGATCAAGAATCAAAGTAGCCGCGGTTGCGAAAGAGGAGGCGATCAATAAAATGGGAGAAAATACGGCTGTCAACCGCGGGGCGAACATGATGGTCACCCCTGATATTGATCGTGCCGTCGAATGGCTGGGGATCGAAAACAAATGATAGGAGGATCACCGTGTTGAACTTGAACACCAAATTCGGACGCGTTGCAAAGAATCATTTGAAGAGCGAGTATTTCGTCTGGTTGACGACGGTCGATGCAAATGGCACACCTCAGCCCAGACCGGTTTGGTTCATCTGGGAAAAGGATTCGTTCCTCATCTTCAGTCAGGCAAAGGCGCACAAACTGAAACACATCCGAAAGAACCCGCAGGTTTCGGTGCACTTCAATTCAGCGGACAAAAAAGGCGAGAAGCGATTGATCGTTTTCACAGGGACGGCGCGCGTCGACAAGTCTGCTGCGCCGGCGCATAAACTCCGTGCGTACGTGAAAAAATACAAAGATGGGATCGTTGGTCTGGGCGCAACGCCTGAACAATTTGCGGGTGAGTATTCGGTTGCCATCCGAATTACCCCCACCAAGTTGCGCGGTTGGGAGTAAAATACCCCACCATCGAACAGGAGGCTGGCATGAAAGACACGGTAAAAACACTACACCCGGAAAAGAAACAGGGAGTGAAGATCAGCAGGGAAAAATACGACATCATTCGCAAAGCAATTATGAGTGAACTGCGTACCAACAAGGAAATGACCTTTATGAAACTCTCACGCGCGGTGGAGAAAGAAGTGCGCGGCAAATTCGACGGATCCGTGATGTGGTACGTCACCACCGTCAAACTCGATCTGGAAGCGCGCGGCGAAGTGAAGCGCGTGCCCAATTCACGACCTCAACTCGTTCGGCTGGCAAAATAGGAACCTTTATGGCGGACACCACTCCATTCGACATCACTGCCGCACACAAATATTTCTCAGCAGAAAATTTCAACAAGACCTGGGAATTCATCGAAAAGGGAGAACGCACCGACGAGGAAAATATGGCGATGCTGCACACTGCCATCGCGTCGCTGTGGCATTGGTCCCAGCGCGAGGACGTGTCGGCGAAAAGTTTATCGGTGGGGTATTGGCAGGTCTCGCGTGTGTACAACCTGATCAAACAACCCAACCTCGCGAGGACCTATGGTCTGCAATCGTTGAAATACGCGGCGAGCCTCGATCCGTTTTACAAGGGGTATGCGTTCGAAACCCTTGCCCGCGCAGAAATGCTAAGCGGCAACCGCGTGGTCATGCGCCACTACCTCGAAAAAGCCTTTGAAATGCTGGGTATGGTCAGAAATGAAAAGGATAAGCAACTTCTGTTGAAAGATTTGGAGACGATACGCTAACGTCATTGCGAGCGAAGCGAAGTAATCTCCACTGCGGTGAGGGAGATTGCTTCGCCGCTTGGTTTCAATACTGACTTCGTGTTACTCAACCACCAGCGGCTCGCAATGACGAATAATACTTCCCTTCCAATTCGCAAAATCAAACCTTCGCAGGTCAATGTATAATTCGCCGACCCTACTTCAAGGAAAAATCCCTGCATGAAATTCAAGAACGTGTTCTTCGCCTTCGCCGCCACATTGCTGGCGGCTTGTTCTGCGAATACCGCAGAACCCACGCCCACACTGACCTCGTTCGAACAGTTGGGGCAATCGGTTTACACTCTGCGATGCGCGCAATGTCATGTGCTCGTTCCCGACACGATCGTGATCGGACCATCGCTGGCGGGCATCGCCGCCCGCGCCGGATCACGCGTCCCGGGGATCGATGCGCAGGCGTACATCGAAGAATCCATTCTTTCGCCGAAAGCATTTCTCGTCGAAGGATTCCCCGACACCATGCCGACTAACTTCAGCAAGGATTTGACAAGCGAAGAGTTCCAAGCCGTCGTCTCGTTCTTGATGACATTGAAATAAAATAAACCTCACAGGTCTCAGAGACCTGTGAGGTTTGAGGAGAATTATGAAAACCTGGATAAAACGCATCTTTCTGACCTTGGGTTTGCTCGCCCTCGTCGGCATTCTCTACGCCGCATTCGCGCCCCTGCCCTTCGACGAATTGCCCGCGCAGGAAAATTGGGGCGCGGGCGCGAGCAGTGTGCTCCCCGCGTACAGCGGATTGCAACGCGAGTTCCCCGCGCTCAATGGCGAGACCTCACCCGGAAAAGCCGAACTGGGTCGTTTGTTGTTCTTTGACCCCATCCTTTCAAAGGATCAAGATATGTCGTGCGCGACGTGTCATAACCCCAGTTTAGGATTCAGTGACGGACTGCAAACAGCAAAAGGCTCAGACGGCACGTTCCTCCCACGCAACACTCCAACGCTTTGGAACGTCGGCTATTCCACAAAACTTTTCTGGGATGGACGCGCCGAATCGCTCGAGGAGCAAATGTCCGTGCCGCTTCACGCGGAAAATGAAATGGCGGGTAACGACGCAGAAACCATTGCGCGACTGAATGCGATTCCAGAATATGTGCAACTTTTCGGAACAGCCTTTGGGGGCGATTCGATAACGATTGAAAATGTTCAGTCCGCGATCGCGGCGTTCGAACGGACATTGATCTCTAATAACAGTCCTTTCGACAAATACGCCGCAGGTCAATTCGATGCGCTGACTGCGCAACAACGCCGCGGCTTGAACCTGTTCCGTTCGGCGGCGACGCGCTGTTTTGAATGTCACGCCGCGCCGACATTTGGTTCAGACGATTTCTTCGTCACCGGTGTGCCCAATCTGGAGGGATTTCCTCACGACGCCGGGCGCGCTACGATTGCCAGCGACGGCAAGGATGGTGCGTTCAAAGCGCCAACCCTGCGCAACATCGCGTTGACAGGTCCGTACATGCACAACGGCGCGTTCGCCACGCTCGAAGAAGTGGTTTGGTTCTACGCAGACGGCGGTGGCAGTCAATTCGGTTTGGAAGTAGACCGTCACATTCTGCCTATCGAGTTGAGCGCGCAGGAACATGAAGATCTGGTCGCGTTCCTCTACGCGTTGACG
>CAZQES010000111.1:0-13830 GCA_964591425.1 uncultured Anaerolinea sp. | reverse complement strand
TCTTTATCTCCTCCTCGCTTCATGGCTCGCGACCCTTGCATACCTTTGGAAACTCCGGAACGCGGATTTCCATCCGCTTGTATGGCTGGCTTTCATTGGCTTGCCTATCGAAGTTTTGCTGATCACCACCTCCGGGCGTTCCATTATCCACTATTATTTGACCTTACTCCCCGTTGCGGCTGTTCTCATTGGTTCAATGGCTATTACAATCCCAAGACTTCTAGGTGAAAGGTTTGAGCGAACGACAACGTTCATCCCTGTGCTACTCCTAGCCGTGACGTTGCTGTTTCAAGTCAACCAAATCAGAAACTACCCGTCGTATGTCGCGGTCATGGGGCTAAACGAATCCGCGCCAGTGATCGAATACATCGAGCAAAACACAGAAGCGGATGACACCGTCCTCATTATCGGCGCGGAGAGCGCGGTCAATTTTCTTGCGCGGCGGGAGTCGCCGACGCGATACGTGTATCAATATCCGCTTCAACTGCTGGGACGCCGCCCGATGTTCGAGGAATATTTCAACGATATTCTGGCAAATCAACCTGTTCTGATCATCGACACGCGCGGCGGATCGTCACTGACCGATAATTTGTATGAGCCATTACAAAGACGTTCCGAGATCGTGAGAGACGGCGTGGCATATCTTGGCGAACATTACGAACAGGTGGCGCAATTTGGGGAGTGGTTTGTGTATGAATTTGAACCGTAGGGGCACAGCAAGTCCATGGAGGGTGCGACGATGAATCGTCTTGCTGTGCCCCTACAACATTTATGATACACTTGTTCTAATATGAACTCAATCGCAGCCATTGACATCGAAACAACGGGATTAAGCGACGAGCGCGACGCGATCATCGAGATCGGGGCAGTGAAATTCAAAGGGCATCGCGTCGAAGATGAGTGGACATCGGTCATCAACCCCGGCAGGCATATCCCAGAATTTATCACAGGACTGACGGGCATCAGCGACGCGGAGACGCGCAACGCGCCGAAGTTGCGCGACATCATCCACGAACTGGAAGCGTTCGTCGGCGACGCGCCTGTGGTGGGACACAACATCCGCTTCGATCTGGGATTCATCCAAAAGCAGGCGGGAATCCTGCACTACAACGAAGTGATTGATACGTACGAACTCGCCGCGGTGCTGATGCCTACCGCCAGCAGATACAATCTCGGTGCACTTGGAAAGCAATTGGGCATTTTGTTACCTGCCACCCACCGCGCTCTCGATGACGCCAAAGTGACGATGGCGGCGTTCAACAAATTATTCGAGTTGGCGCGCGAACTGCCGCGCGAGTTGGTGGATGAAATCGTCCGCCTCAGCGAACCCGCGGAGTGGGACGCGCGCTGGGTCTTTCAACAAGTGTTAGGCGCGCAAGCGAAAGAGGGGATCAAAGCGAAGAAAACGCCGAAGAAAAAGGATCAAACGGCTCGGTATGACGACTCGAAATTCCCGCCGTTGGATAACCCCGAGACGCCGACACCTTTGAATACGGACGAGGTCGCATCAGTGTTGGAGTACGGCGGACCATTCTCGCAATATTTTGAATCGTTCGAGCAAAGACCCGAACAAGTGGCGATGATGCGTTCGGTTGCTGACGCGCTGTCGTATGGCAGTCACTTGATGGTCGAAGCAGGGACGGGTGTTGGAAAATCTTTTGCGTATCTTGTGCCAGCCGCGTTGTTCTCAACGCAAAATAATACGCGCGTGGTCGTCTCAACGAATACGATCAATTTGCAAGACCAACTCATACAACGCGACCTGCCGAATTTGAGTCAGGCGCTAAATCTCGATTTCCGTTTTTCTGTATTGAAGGGGCGTTCGAATTATCTTTGCCCGCGCAAAGTGGAGAACCTCCGTCATTCTTTTCCGCGCAACGCGGACGAGATGCGCGTGCTGGCGAAAGTGTTGGTGTGGCAATTAAACAACCAGAGCGGAGATCGAAGCGAATTAAACCTCACGGGACCGACCGAGCGCGAGGTGTGGAATCGAATGTCGGCGGAGGATGATGCGTGCACGACCGAAACGTGCATCAAACGCACGGGCGGCGCGTGTCCGTTCCATCGCGCGAAGACCGCCTCGCAATCCGCCCACGTGCTCGTCGTCAATCATGCGCTGTTGTTGTCGGATGTCGCGACGGGGAGCAAGGTCTTGCCCGAATATTCGCATCTCATCATTGACGAGGGACATCATTTGGAATCGGCGACGACGAACGCGCTGTCGTTCCGGTTGACCCAATACGACATGGATCGCATGATGAAGGAGGTCGGCGGATCGAACGCCGGTGTGCTGGGACGATTGCTCGGCGAGACAAGCGATGCGCTTCGCCCTTCCGATTTAGGCTTGCTCCAGAAAAAGGTCAGCCACGCCACCGATATGGCATTTCGCATCGAGCAGATGAACCGCGAGTTCTTCAATGTGTTGAGTGAGTTCGCTCGCTTGCAACGCGAGGGACAGCAACCATCGAATTACGCGTGGCAGGCGCGCGTGTTGCCCGCGACTCGCACGCTTCCGTTTTGGGACGAAGTGGAAATGGGATGGGACGCAACCGGTGAGACGTTGCGAAATTTGCTCACAGAGTTGGCAGGCATTTACAAAGCCGCCGCGGAGTTATACGCAGAGGGACACGATAATCTCGAAGACGTGATGGGCGATATCAGTAATGTCGTCCGCAGGCTCACCGAAGCCGAAGCGAACATCACGGGCATGATCAGCAAGCCAGTGAATGGAATGGTGTATTGGATCGAAGTACAACCGAATCAAAACCGCCTGTCGTTGAACGCCGCGCCGTTGAGCGTGGCAACGCTGGTCGAAAAATATTTGTGGCATGAAAAACGTTCTGTCGTGCTCACCTCCGCCACATTGACCACGCACGGTGAGTTTCAATATTTGCGCAACACCCTCGGCGCGGACGAAGCCGAAGAGATGCAACTTGGCTCGCCGTATGACTATGAAAGCGCGGCGTTGCTCTACATCGCAAATGATATTCCTGAGCCAAACCAAAACGGCTACGAGCAGACGCTTCACAAGACCCTCATCGCCACCGCCAAAGCCACGGGCGGACGGATGCTCGTTCTGTTCACCTCCTACTCCGCGTTGAAGAAGGCCGCGCAAGCCATCACGGGTCCGCTGGCGCGTGAGGATATTTACGTGTACGAACAAGGCGATGGCGCATCGCCAAACGCGTTGCTCGAGTCGTTCAAAGCGACTGAACGCGCGGTGCTGTTGGGAACCAAATCCTTTTGGGAAGGCGTTGACGTGCCAGGCGAATCGTTGTCAGTCGTTGTAATTACGAAATTACCTTTCGATGTCCCCACTGACCCACTCATCGCGGCACGCTCCGAAATGTACGAGGACTCGTTCAATCAATATTATTTGCCCGAAGCGATCCTGAAATTCCGCCAGGGATTCGGGCGACTCATCCGCACCCAATCCGACCGCGGCGTGGTAGCAATTTTGGATCGCCGCGTGCTGACCAAACAATACGGTAGACTATTTTTGGAATCACTCCCCGCCTGCACCGCGCGGCAGGGACCCGCATCCAATTTGCCAAGGGAAGCGGAAAGTTGGTTGGGGATGTGAAGTAAGATAAAATATAAGTATTCGAGATCAAATACAAGGTGACAAAAATGCGAGCAAAGCAAGTCCCGCTATTTGAAGTAGTAGAAACAAAAACTGACACCCAGGAATGGGGAACATTTAAAGACAGTCTACGCGCGCCAATCCATAACTGGTTTACTTATCCTGCTGGATTTTCCTATAAAGCAGTCGAGTCAAGTTTAAAAAGCAACGGTATAACAAAAGGACAAATCATTTATGATCCTTTCATGGGATCGGGAACAACGAATCTCACTGCAAAAAAACTGGCTATAGATTCCTATGGAGTGGAGGCACACCCTTTTGTTTTCCGAGTCACAAGAACAAAAATGAATTGGGCGATCACGCGCAATGATGTGGCTCAAGCTCTAAAAGAGATTGAATCAACTGTCAAAAGCAACAAAAAGAACTTAAACGGAGAAGATATAAAAAAACGCTTGGAAAGAGAATTCCCCGAATTGGTTTTGAAATGCTACGAAGATAACACTTTGTTAGACTTACTTTTTATCCGCAATGCAATCAACAATGGAAATTTTTCAACAGAAGTCATCGATCTTTTGTTTGTGGGATTAACAAGTGTATTGCGGCAGGTTTCTACTGCGGCAACGGGCTGGCCGTATATTGCGCCAAATAAGCAAAAAACAACGTCTTTGAACAAAAACGCTTTGTATGAATTCGCCCGTCAAATCAAGAAGATGATTGACGATATTGAAATAACAGTCAGTGAAGCCGATCCAGATTACGGGAAGTCAACCCACAAAATCTTCAATGCCGATTCTCGTTCCACTCAAGAACTAATACCAACAAGGTCTATTGATCATGTATTTACTTCGCCGCCATACCTGAACAACTTTGACTACGCAGACCGCACTCGCCTAGAGTTATATTTTTGGGGCGATGCCAAGAACTGGGGGGAAATTTCTGAAAATATTCGAACAAAGCTGATTACATCTGCCACCACACAAATTTCTCGAGACGATCCTAGATACAATATTTCTAGAGATTTGGAAGATGCTTGCCCAGACGTGTTTGATTTCCTCCAAGAGTCAGTCGCACAGTTGGGGAAAATTAGACCCACTCGAGGTGGAAAAAAGAGTTATGACCATTTGGTTTCAGGCTATTTCAATGATATGTTCGAAATAATGTCAGAAGTTTATAGGGTCCTCAAGAATAATACGAGAGCTGTTTTTGTATTAGGTGATTCCGCACCGTATGGAATTCATATCCCAACAGATGAGCTAATTGGAAAAATTGGTATGGGCATAGGCTTTTCCGATTTTAAAATAGATATTTTACGCACCCGTGGAGAAAAATGGAAAGATAATCCACAGCGACATGGGATAGCACTTCGGGAATCCATTGTTACTTTACTGAAGGTGTGACATGGCGATCAGGAATATTTCAAACTACGGTAGCGCGATAGGCGAAGCCATTGGCGCAGAAATGCAGACTGCGTTAAACAATGCGCTTACGAAACTTGCGGATTTAAAGAGTTACCACTTTCTAAGCACAAGCCCAATAAAAGGCAAAAAGAAGCTGTTGATGTTTGATAATTTCGGGAATGACTACAACATTGACGCTGTTCTTGCAAACGAAGAAATGCAGCCTCTTATTCTGTTTGAGTGGAAATATATTCGATATAAAAAGCACAACCGTGATAAAGCCAGTTGGGTTTGTAGCGCCCATCCTGCTATCAGAAGGCGATACGCCAGTATCCGAAGTTCAATTGCTGTTCTTGCAGGTAGCTGGAGTAAATCATCCAGAGCAATGATGACCAGCAACCATATCAATGTCTTCTTAATTTCATTTGAGCGTATCTGTGAAATATTGAAGCGATACGGGATCGACTTTACTTGGGAAGAGAAGGACAGACAAAAATCTAAAGTGGCATGGAATAAATTTTCCCATCTAACCCAGAAACAAAAAGCCAAAATTGGGATTGAAATGGTGGATTACATAAAAGATGATTTGCAGAACCTGATCCTTTCAATCCTTGACGTTACTAAAAACCGCGAAATTGAAAATGTCAGACTGGAATTTCAGTCAAACATGGGAGAAGTCAAGGAATATCAATTTTCTAGTATAGACGATGCTATTGATTTCCTCAACAATAACGAGCTGAACGATATCTTCATCACAAGCGATTCTTTGACATTATTTGATCCGCGCCCTGCCTTTGATGAGTAATCCTGACTCATTTATCACATACAGACAAATTTACATTAATTATCATCAGGCTTTTCCACCAAATCATCCACACCAAAAACCTTTTCGTAAAAATCCAGCAAAGCCTCTGCTTTCAGCCGAAACTCAGTATCTGTATTCGCTAGCCCATCCGCCTCTTCCAATTCCGTCACCAAGCGCTGACGAAAATTCGCCTCCGCTGAAGCAGGCAAAAGCGACTCAACTTCACCTATCATTTCCTTTGCTTGTTCAATGACCGTCAGCGCGTTCGGCAGAGAAGTGTTTTCAGCGATCACTTCTTTGAGCAATTTGCATTTATAACTGCGGCAAACATAGGGGTAGTGAGGAGAGTCGTAGACCGTACACTGTCCATTCCACAATGGGCAAGGCTGACTAAATCCGCGTTCGTTAGGATTCGACCGAAAGACACGTAGTCCCAGCGACTCGGCGGGGTCTAATTCAGAGGGTCTCAGTTTTGCCCAGATGAATAAATGACCTGTGCAACACAGTCCGCATGACTTGCACAGAATATTTGCTTGCGATTCGTTCGTTTCGCCTATGTCAGTCACACGAGAAATCATATCGTAGTAAACAGAAACTGGCAATTCGGTTTGGCTGTGTATAATCAAGCGGAAATGAACAACATTCCGAACATCTATTTCCTCCTCTACGAACTCACCCTCTTCCTGCAACTCGCCATCTGCCTCCCTCACGCGTGGAAGCACGGCAAGGCGAACCTTCTGCGCCTGTTTGCGGGCGTCCTCTTCGGCGTACTGCTCGAAATCGCCACCATTTATCAACTGCAAGCGTACGAGTATGGCGACTTCCTGGTCATGATTATCGACGTCCCTCTCGGCATTGGCGTTGCGTGGGGATGCATCCTTTACAGCGCGATGGAATTTTCCGACGCGAGCAACCTGCCCTATTTCGCGCGTCCCGTGCTGGATGCCTTGCTCGCCCTCAACATCGACCTCTCGCTCGACGCGGTCGCGATCCGTTTTGGGTTTTGGGATTGGGGTCAGGGTTTGGACTTCCAATACTTCGGCGTCCCCTACGCCAACTTTTGGGCGTGGTTCTGGGTCATCTTTTTCTTCTCGACGGGATACCGCATCTTCGCGCGACGGGGAGATTTGGTTCGCATGTGGGTAGCGCCTCTCGCCGCCCTGATCATCGGTCTGCTCGGCGTGCTAGGGACGAACGCGCTCATCACCTTCGTCATCCCGTGGACGCTACATCCGTTCGTTGTATTCGGCTTGCTCCTCGCCGCGCTCGCGTGGATCGTTGCAATGCGTCCGCGCTTGAACACGCAACCCGTCCCCTCGTTGACGTTTTGGGTTCCCGCCATAACTCACGTCTACGTTTTGATCGCAGGTCTGATCTCAGGACTCATCCTCGACCCGCCGTTTTTGTTGCTTGTCGGACTTTTGATGACCTTCATCGCGTTTTACTTGCATCGGTCAACGCTTCGAAATCTTCGTCTTTGAGCGCAGCGCATCATCTAGTAGCAATTTGCCAAACTTTCGAAGCACGTGAAGGGCAACCCGACCATCAAACCCAGGATCCAAAATAACACAATAGGCGCAAAGGAGATCAGGTTGAGTAGGATGCCAAGAATAGGCAGAAGTTTAAACCAACCCTTTTGGAACAACCCGGCAATTCCAAAGGCGATCCCAATCACTCCTAACAGTGGTAATACGCAATAGATGAGTGATACAAAGATGATCATATCCAGCCGAGGCAAAACATTCGTCATGATCAAATAGCCTGCATATAACATGACCAATGAGATTGCCAGGGAGATTACTCCTCCCAGTGCAAAGAATACTCGGCGAACCGGCTGATTTGATGTTGTGTTTTCCATATCACTTCTCCTGTAAATTCTGGTTGATGGATATTACTACTATACTAATGTAGCGGGCAATTTAACTGCCAAAAACCACCAGAATTGACTGCCAACTTATGGCGGGTTTAAAGCCGATTCATGTTTGAAATCCAATTGGTTCTGGTATGGATGCAAACATGCCTACGAGGCCGACCCCGATTCTTGTTTGAGAGGCTTCACTCTTTCAAGCGCAAGTTTGCGATACATCTCGTCCATCTCTTCGGGGGAATAGGTCATCTTGCCATCCATCCACCACCGCACCAGCGAGAGAAAACTGCCCGCCAGAAAATTGGCAATAACGGGAATCGGCACGTCATAATTCTGACCACCCACCGCGAGGCGTTGCTCGATCTTTTCGGTCATGGATTTTTGCAAGTAGCGGGTCAACACGTCCGCGCCGGAGCCAAAGGTCAGAATCCGATAAAGCTTCCTCTGCTGTTTGATATGGTGGAACAAGCCGAGGCTGGGAAAGAACGGGTTCACCTCCGCATGTTCCTGCGGGTCATGCCGGCTGAGCAATTCCATCAAGCGATCCAACTGCCCGACGAACAACTCATCCTTATCGGCATAATGCGAATAGAATGTGGAGCGTCCCACGTTGGCGCGTTCGATGACGTCCTTGATCGAAAGCGCGTCGTAGCCTTTTTCCATGAGCAATTCGACGAAGGCTTTGCCAAGCGCTTCGCGCGTGCGTTGACTGCGACGGTCGTGTTTATCGTTCATGCGAATCTCCGGTGTTGAACACTTCGGCGGTTTTGTCCATTATTGGACATTCTACCCGCATTGATGATTGATTTCAAAGTTCATGCCCGCTAGAATTCATTCAAAAAAAGAGGTACATATGCACACACATTCTCACTCACACGAAGTCGCTCCACAAACCGAAGGACGCACGATCCGCTGGGCATGGTTCTACGATGCGTTCACGAATATTCTAACGCTCGGCCACATCGGTATGTTGCGGACGATGACTGTGGATCAAGCGCAACTTCATTCAGGCGAAAAAGTGTTGGATGTCGGATGCGGCACAGGCGGCGTGACCATCCCTGCGAAACAACGCGTCGGGAATACAGGATACGCGGCTGGTATCGACCCTGCCCCTGAAATGATCGCGGTCGCCCGAAGAAAAGCGGTTCGCGCCGGACTGGAAGTTGATTTCCGCGTTGGGGTGATCGAATCCCTCCCCTTCGCGGATGAGACCTTCGACGCGGTCACCTCCAGCTTGATGATGCACCACCTACCGCGCGAATTGCAAGTGAAGGGACTGGCTGAAATTCTCCGCGTGCTCAAACCGGGCGGGCGACTCTTGATCGCGGACATGACGCGCCCGGGCGCATCCCTGCATGATCGTTTGTTTTCCTCCCTGAGCTTGCATGGAGGTCGGGCGCAACGGTTTGGCATTCAGGATTTGCCTGAGTTGATGAAAGCCGGCGGCTTTGAAAATATCCAAATTTTAGATGAACGATTTCTGACGATCGGGTTTGTCCGCGCGAGCAAACCCGCTTCCTGATTTGAGGACACGGGGCTTTTACCTCCACTCCTCACAGTGACGTAAGTCTGCCGAAACCGTGACTGTCGCAACCGTGAATTCTGGTATAGTAGCCCCATCGAGAGAGGAACAGAATTCAACACGCCTCTCCAATCACTTCATCGGAGCGAATGAATGACGGACCAGAACGAACACGAACACTCCAACCACGAGCATGACGATCATGAGCACGAACACGGGGAACACAACCACGATAGTGACCACTCGCACTCCAGCAACCCTGTGCTCGCGTGGGTTCAACACTTCTTCACCCCGCACAGTCACGGGCACCAGCAAGCCGCCCTCGACCCCAACCTCGCTACCGATCGCGGCATCTGGGCATTGAAAGTGTCACTGGTAGGTTTGCTCCTGACTGCGTCGTTTCAGGTGGTCATCGTCGCGATCAGCGGTAGCGTTGCGCTGTTGGCAGACACCATCCACAACTTTTCCGACGCCCTAACCGCCGTTCCGCTAGGCTTGGCGTTCTGGCTTTCGCGCCGCGCCCGCAACCTCCGCTACAGTTATGGATATGGACGCGCCGAAGATATCGCAGGCGTCGTCATCGTTTTGATGATCGCTTTCAGCGCGGGCGTGGCGATCTATCAATCCATCTTGAAGTTGATCGATCCCCAACCGATCGGCAATTTGGGTTGGGTCGCGGCGGCGGCAGTCATTGGCTTTTTGGGGAACGAACTCGTGGCTGTGTTCCGTATCCGCGTGGGAAAAGAAATCGGTTCCGCCGCGCTTGTGGCGGATGGATACCACGCCCGCACCGACGGGTTCACGTCGCTGGCGGTTCTCGCGGGAGCCGTTGGGGTTTGGCTCGGCTTCCCGCTGTTCGATCCAATCGTCGGCTTGGGAATCGGAATCGCGATCATCGGCATCGTCTGGAAGACCGCGCGCGACATGTGGCATCGCATGATGGACGCGGTGGAACCTGAAATCCACGAGGAGTTCAGTCACACCGCCTCACACGTTGCAGGCGTCATGGATGTGCACAGCACCGCCATCCGCTGGCTCGGGCATCGCTTGTACGGCGAACTGCACATCACTGTAGATTGCCAACTGACTACCCTTCAGAGTCATTTTATTGCGGAAGAAGTGCGTCACAGTCTGTTCCACAAACTGCCCGCCTTGGTGGAAGTGGTCGTTCACACCGATCCGTGCGAATGTGACGAGACGATTGAATATCACCCGACCCGTCATCATGCGCTCATACCCGCGGCGAAGTAAGATCTTTATAAGCGATGGCGCATCCAACCATCATCTTCGTCTGTGAACACGGCGCGGCAAAGAGCGTGATCGCCGCGGCATACTTCAACAAACTGGCAAGCGAAAAGAATCTCGCCATTCGCGCCATCGCACGCGGCACAAATCCCGATATGGAATTATCACCAAAAACCGTCACGGGTTTGCAAGCCGATGATTTGACGCCAATTGAATCGGTTCCGCAGAAGTTGTTACTGGCGGAGGTTGAGTCTGCTCGACGCACTGTCGCGTTTTGCGAATTGCCTGACGAATATCGAAACAAAGCCGTTGTCGAACAATGGAATGGTGTCCCAGCTGTGAGCGAGGACTATGAAAAGGCGCGGGATGTGATTGTGGAGAAGATAAATCGGTTGATACAAAACATCGCGTAGGAGCACGGCGAATCCTCGATAGGCATTGACGGTTTATCGTCCTGCCGTGCCCCTACAATGACGGAAAAGGAGACCCCATGAAATGGATCACCCGCTCACATATCCACGTGGATCGCGTCGCATGTCCATGGCTGATCACCCGCTTCATCGATAACGAAGCGGAGTTCTTATTCGTCCCAGCCAGCCAGATCGAAAAGGTTGCGAAAGAACAAAATGCAATTCCGTTCGACGCGCCCGGCGTGGAGCTCGGTCATCACGAGGGACGCTGTTCATTCGAATCCATCATCCTGAAGTATGGATTGAAGGAACCCGGTTTGTTGCGCCTTGCGAAAATCGTCCATGCCGCGGATGTGGCGGAGGACATTGACACCGATCCGCTGGCGCGCGGGCTGGAGGCGATCGCATCGGGGTACAGCCTGCGCTTCCCTGAAGACATGGAGAATCTCGAACATCAATTCGATATCTACGACGCGTTGTATGCGTGGTGTCGGCTGGACGCGGCAAAACAATAACAACCCGTCATAGCGAGGACGCTTCAGCGTCCGAAGCAACTCCCTCACAGTGTTGGGGATTGCTTCGCCACTTCGTGGCTCGCAATGACGAAATTCTTCATGGACATCCCCCTCCTCTTCTCCACGCGCATCATCCGATTGTTTTGCTACGGATTTCTCTCCGTCATCCTTGCACTGTATCTCGCCGAGACTGGCTTCACCGAAACACAGATCGGCTTGCTATTCACGTTAACCCTCGTCGGCGACGCGGTCATTTCGTTGTGGCTGACCACCTCCGCTGACCGATTTGGCAGGAAGCACACGTTGTTGCTCGGTGCGCTGTTGATGGCGGCTACGGGGATCGGCTTTGTGCTGACGAAAAATTTTTCCCTTCTCGCCCTTGCCGCCATCATCGGCGTTATCAGCCCAAGCGGGAATGAGATCGGTCCCTTCTTGTCGGTGGAACAGGCAAGCCTCACGCAATTGATCTCGAACGAAAAACGCACGCAATTTTTCGCGTGGTACAACCTCGTCGGTTCGTTCGCGACTGCAACGGGCGCGCTGGCTGGCGGATGGCTCGCACAATCCCTGCAACTCAGCGGCTGGACAACGCTCGAATCCTATCGCCTTGTTTTGATAGGCTACGCGCTCGGCGGATTTATTTTGTTCGTGATGTTTTTCAACCTTTCATCCTCTATTGAAATCACCTCACAATACGCAGTACGAGATACGCAATACGTTTTAGGCTTGCATCGTTCGCGCGGCGTCGTTTTCAAACTCTCCGCCCTGTTCGCCCTCGACGCGTTCGCGGGCGGTTTGATCGTCCAAAGCATGTTCGCCTATTGGTTCTTCGTCCGCTTCGGCGTGGATGCTGGCACGCTCGGCAGTATCTTCTTCGGCGCGAATATCCTCGCGGGTATTTCCGCGTTGCTCGCGATTCGGCTCGCGAACAGATTTGGTCTCATCAACACGATGGTTTTCACGCACATCCCATCCAACATTTTGTTGATGCTGATTCCGCTGATGCCGACGCTTCCCCTCGCCATCGGACTCCTGCTCCTCCGCTTCAGCATCTCTCAAATGGACGTGCCTACGCGTCAATCGTACACGATGGCTGTTGTGGCCCCGGACGAGCGCTCCGCCGCTTCGGGCGTCACCGCCATTGCCCGCTCGGTCGGCGCATCCGTTTCGCCGATGCTCACAGGATTCTTTTTCAGCATCCCTGCGTTGTTGAGCCTTCCGTTCTTTATGGCAGGAGGGCTGAAAATAATTTACGATCTGTTGCTATTCCGCGAGTTTCGCGCGGTCAAACCACCCGAGGAAACGCGCGGGTAAACTGGATCAACCGTCCCTGCGAATGAACCGTTATAATCCCCATCCAAGACGATCCAGTCGTTCTGACATTTCACTTCGCGAGGAAAACTAATGACCGTAGAAAACTATCTGGCAGAGGCAGGCGCGTTCGCAACATTGGCTGGTTTGCTGGCAGGCTTCGGCTTGACCGCCGTGATCCAATTTCTCGTCGCCGAGAACAAGAGCAAACTTGTCACAGCGTGCATCATTGTTTTTTCGATCTCGACTGTCCTGTTCACGTATTCGCTGATCGTCTCGGTGATGTCGTTTGCCGCCACCGCCGAATTGAACGAGGTGCGTTCGGAATTGGACAACCTCAGCATCGGCGGATTTCTTGTGCTGGTCAGCGCCATCTTCGTGTTTCTCAGCGGTATCGGTCTCTCCGGCTGGATTCGCTCGCGCGCCGCGGGAATCACCACGACCATTTTCGCGGTTATCACCATGTGCCTGACCGCCTCCGCGTTGTGGTCGGTGCTCTCGTTGTTCATGTAGTTTCACATAAATCAAAAAGACATCCTTCATTGGATGTCTTCTTAATTCTGTGAAGCCCTTACTTAATCTTGAACATCTGCATCATTTTCATCGCGAGGTTCAAGTCGCCGCCTAGTTTGAGTTTACCCTGCATGAAGGCTTGCATTCCATCAAGCTCACCCGTGAATAACTTGACGTAATCACTCGAGTCGGCGGTGAGGGTCATGGTGGCGGTTTCAGCGGGAGCGCCTTGAGCAACCATACACTTCCCGTCTGTGATCTTGGCATTCCATTCGCCTGCTTCCGAGCCGGTGAATTTGAAATGGATGATCGCATTCACGCCTTGCGCCTTTTCAGGCAGGAAAGCGCTGGGCATTTTTTCCATGAGTTGCGATACTGTAAGGGGCATTATTTAGTCTCCTATTATTTGATTTCGTCATTGCGAGGGCGATGATCTTTTGCCCGAGGCAATCTCCAACACTTTGACGGAGATTGCTTCGCTTCGCTCGCAATGACAGTTAGTTTTGTAAGTTCTCGAAAACCGCCGCGGCGCCCATGCCGCCGCCGATACACATCGTCACCATGCCATATTTCGAGTTGCGACGACCCATTTCGTGGATCAGTTGAGTTGTGAGCTTCGAGCCGGTACATCCAAGCGGATGTCCGAGCGCGATCGCGCCGCC
>CAZQES010000110.1:0-13954 GCA_964591425.1 uncultured Anaerolinea sp. | reverse complement strand
GACCGACTTTGAGGTCAAACCCACACAACCAATAACTTCCCGTCACAGGGTCAGGGTTAGGAGGTTACCAGAAACTATTTTCCGCGTTCTTTTTCTTGTTCGGCCAAAGTCTTTTTCGCCTCCCTCAAATCTATCCTTGCCTTGTATCCGTGCTTTTCAAGTAAATGAAGAAGGTTATTCCCGCTTAATAGAGTCAGCGGTTTTCTCTTGGCAAATTCATATGAATCTGAGCCATAATTCGACGTGGTGATCAAAATCCCTTTTGTGGCACCTTCACTTAATACAGTACCGTATAAATCACGAACTGCCGATACATCAACAATATTTGTGTATCTTTTTGCTTGAATAATGATCTTGCCTCCTCGGATAGGATCGGGATCAAACGCCACTGCATCTACTCCGCCATCCCGACTGGCTTGTGTTACTTTTACCTCTCCACCACCCTGCGCGAATTCTTTCTCAAATAATTCTCGAACTAAATTTTCGAAATCTTTCCAATCCATGGCGGCAAGATTTTCTATGCTTCCCAAGTTTTCCATTACACCATACGCATCTACAAATCTTCTATCTTCTCTGTTGAGTGAAAGGACAGGTGCAACGGGAGTAAGGTTACTTATTCTTGCTCCCGAAATACCTTTTAGCGATTTGAAACATGCTCGAGGATCAACTAGATTAAAGTTAATTTTTTGAAACTCGTCGCGATTTGCTTGAACCGTCACGATGCACGGTGTAATTTGTTGTCCATTGGTCGGGTCAATAGTTTCTACCCACCCGTTAAACACAACTGACGTTATCGCAGTGATAACATCCGACTTGAAAATCTGATAAATGGATCCCAAAGTTATTTGGTAGATTAAGCTATCGTACAGCCTAAGTTTTTCGGCTTCCGTGATATGCACATCTTTTAATTCATCGCGTGTTTGTACGTATTTCACTTCTTTCAGAGTAGGTATGTCTTCAAGTGAAGGGAGTTGATATTCAATAATTAATACCCCGTTTTCGGGGTTGTATTCAATATCGTATTTTTGTGGAAATGTATCAGGGTATGATGTGTTCTCTAACACCATCTCGCAGTACGAAACAACGGCAGAAGGTGTTTTTTGCAAATATTCTTGTTTTTTTCGCTCAACATCATCGTTTCTTTCTTTTTGTTCGTTTAGAAACGCTTCTTTTTTTGACACCCATTTTTTCCATGAAACATAATCTTTTTGAAATAAAGCGTCCGCATCATCAATCGCCTTTTGTTTAATTGATTCCACGAATTGTCCCAAACAGCCCGGCTTTGGGACGTATTTTGCGTCTGTTCTTTTTGGTTCAAAAATCTGCGGTTCTGGAAATTCAGAGAAATCTTTTAGAAAATCCCAATTGATCGCGTGCTCTTTGTTCACGCATTGTTTGAGGATGTTTTCAAGGTTTTGCAGAAGATTTAATGCTTCTCTTGTTGTGTTAGCGGCTATATCTCTCTTTGATTGCTGTGCTTGCCTTGCCTGTAATCGTTGCCATTTTTCTTCCCAAACGCGTAATTGTCTCTCGGCCCTTTGCTGAACGGCAAATTGGTCGGTACCAGTTATAACTTTTTGTTCACCCAACCCATCATGTTTAACAGTAGTGTGATATTTTGTTTTATGCGCCATAAGGTTTGCCCTTGCTGAAGTCGTAGTAATTATAGCATTACTGCCAAATGAATTCTGACCGACTGTTATAATTACCGCTAAGAATTATTAAATCCACTCTGGCTATTGTCCAATCCCATGCCTCCTCTCATCGAATGTATCCCCAACTTCTCCGAAGCGCGGCGACCTGAAGTCATTGACCAGATCGTCGGCGCCATCCAATCGGTTGGCGAGGTCAAACTCCTCGACCGTTCCTCCGACCTCGACCACAACCGCACGGTGCTGACCTTCGCAGGCTCACCCGCAGGTGTGGAAGAAGCCGCGTTCCGCGCGATTCAAACTGCCGCTGAGTTGATTGATCTCGACAATCATACCGGCGAGCATCCGCGCATCGGCGCGACGGACGTTGTCCCTTTTGTGCCGCTCAGCGGTGCGACGATGGAAGATTGCATCGCCATCGCCAAACGACGCGGCGAACGCGTCGGCGGCGAACTCAGCCTTCCCGTCTATTTATATGAAGCGGCGGCAACAAGTCCCGAGCGCGTCAATCTCGAAAATATCCGCAAGGGACAATACGAGGGATTGAAAACTGAGATCGAGTCCGATCCGAATCGCAAACCTGATTACGGTCCGAGCAAATTGCCGAAAGCGGGTGCAACGGTTATCGGCGCGCGTAATCCGCTCATCGCGTTCAACGTGTATCTCACCACCGACGATGTGAGCATCGCGAAAAAAATCGCCAAGGCTGTGCGCCATTCCACGGGCGGACTTCGTTACGTCAAAGGTCTTGGCTTGCTCGTGGATGGTCGCGCGCAGGTCTCGATGAACCTCACCAACTTCCACGAAACGCCCATCGCGCGCGTCGTTGAGTTCATTCGACGCGAAGCGCAACGTTATGGCGTCAACATTCATCACTGCGAACTCGTCGGATTGATTCCGCAAGAGGCGCTGGTAGATGCGGCGGTCTGGTACACACAGTTGGATGCATTCTCGCCGGAACAGATTCTCGAGTCTCGACTCTTCTCAGCCGATTCCGCCAACGATTCAATCTCGACCAAGCCTGCTTCATTTTTGGACGAGTTAGCCTCCGCTTTACCGGCGCCCGGCGGCGGTTCTGCCGCCGCGTATGCCGGCGCGATGGGCGCCGCGCTGGTTGCGATGGTTGCTGGTCTCACCATCGGGCGGAAAAAATATGCCGAGGTCGAAGCCGAAATGCAAGCCGTGCGCGTGATGGCTGAAAAACTCCGCGCCGAAATGACCCAAGCGGTGGACGATGACGCCGCGTCGTTCGAAGCGGTCATCGGTGCGTTCAAACTACCGAAAGAAACCGAAGAGCAACAAAAAGCGCGCGCTGCCGCGATCCAGCTTGCCACGTTGAATGCCGCGCACATCCCGCTTCATTCCGCAGAGATGTCGGTCAAGATCATGGAACTCGCGGTCAAATGCGCCGAGCATGGAAATCTCAATGCCATCAGCGACGCGATGTCTGGCTTTGCCATGGCGCGCGCGTCGCTCACTGCCGCCGCCTACAACGTGCGCATCAACGTCAACTCATTACCGGATAAATCCGCTGGGGATGATTACCTGAACGAACTTGCCGAACTCGAAAAGAAGGCGGATGCCCTCGAAAAGAAGATCCGCAAGGTCATGAAAGACCGCGGAGGGATTTAGCACCAAAGATATTCCCGATGGGAAACATGGTTTCAAAAACCATGACACTTGTTTCGGCAAGCTCAACACACCGCCTTCGGAGTTGAGACGAACGTTCAACAAGCTGTAATCCGTTTACCTCTTCGGGGTTTCTACATTTCGTATGAGATTTTTTTCCAGCCTTCTGTGCTTGATTTTCCTCGCTTCTTGTTCTTCGACCCGAACCGTCGTTGTCCCGGCGAGTACCGCAACGTCAACGATTCAACCTTCTCCCGAACCGACATCAACTTCTGTTCCTCTCACGCGAACGGCAACCGCTCCTCCAACAGCAACGCAAATAGCCACCTCAATTCCTTGCGACCCTCGAACTGCCGAATTCTGCATCACTGACGGACACTTCATCTTCCAGCGACCGATCCATCCTCCCGCAAACGATTCGGTGGATCGGACGTATCCCTTTGCTTCCACCGCGGACGGGACGCGTGATCCACACCATGGGGTGGAGTTCGTCAACAAGTTGGGGACTCCCGTCTACGCGGCGGTGGAGGGTGTTGTCATCTTTGCGGGACCCGATGATGCAGCAATCTATTCGCCCTGGAGAATATTTTATGGCAACCTCATTGTGATTCGGCACGATAATGAGTTGTTCACCTTGTACGCTCATCTTTCGAAAATTGAAGTTGAAGCAGGCGACACGGTTACAGCGGGGGAGAAGATCGGCGAAGTAGGACAAAGCGGCGTGGCGATCGGCAGTCACCTCCATTTTGAAGTCCGCCGCGGGGATGCAGAGGATTATTTTTCAAACGTTAATCCCGAGCTGTGGCTGTTTCCAAGCAACCCAGATTTTGGCGCGCTGGCAATAACCATTCAGGATGCGAATTCAACATTCCAGCGCGCAAAGATCACGCTCCAACAATATTCCGCATCTGGTGAAATAATCGGCTTGAATTATCTCGATACTTATCATCCGACACTCACGCGTGGAGAAGAGAATGTGGGAGTCAACGACCTGCCTACAGGACGTTATCGCATTACACTCATACACAACGGAAGTATTTATGAACGATGGGTTGAAGTACAATCAGGAAAACTCACGCAGGTTGTGATTGTTGTAAAATAAATTCCTACCCTGTGTCATTCTGAGCGACCGAGGGAGCGAAGAATCTCCTCGTTGAAGATGAGACCATTCGCTGTCGCTCAGGGTGACATGCAAATTGGAGAATAACCATGGGACTTAAACCCGATCACTGGATCCGCAAGATGGCAATCGAACAACGCATGATCAACCCCTTTGTGGACAAGCAAGTCCGACAAGGTGTTATATCGTACGGTGTTTCGTCCTATGGCTACGATGTCCGCGTCGCGGATGAGTTTATGATATTTACAAACGTCCATTCCGCCATTGTCGACCCGAAAAACTTCGACACCAAGTCGATGGTCGAGTTCAAGGGGGAGGTATGCATCATCCCGCCCAACTCGTTCGCACTCGCGCGGACCATTGAATACTTCCGCATCCCGCGCAAAGTGCTGACGGTGTGTTTGGGTAAGTCCACGTATGCGCGGTGCGGATTGATCGTCAATGTCACGCCGTTTGAACCAGAATGGGAAGGTTTTGTCACGCTCGAAATCTCGAATACCACTCCGCTCCCCGCGAAGATCTATGCCAACGAAGGCTTGGCGCAAGTCCTATTCTTTGAAGCGGACGAGGAGTGCGAAGTCTCGTATGCAGATAAGAAAGGGAAGTATCAGAAACAGCAGTCGATTGTTTTGCCCAAATTGTGAATCAAAAAAGCCGTGAGAAATTTTCTCACGGCTTTTTGTTCACTCGCTCGGTTGATATGCTTTTGCGTCGTCCATCGCTTTCTTTACATTGACGAAGGGCAGGATCAGCATACCGGCAATGAAGTAGATGATCAATGCGATGATGCCGTAGCGCAGGCTGCCGAACATTTGGTTTGCCAAGCCGAAAATGAGCGGTCCTGTCCATGAAGTGCCGCGTTCGCTGACTTCATAAAAGGAATAGAATTCCGCTTCTTTTCCCTTCGGAATCATCTGCGCAAACAGACTTCGACTGATTGCTTGAGAGCCGCCGAGGACGAGGGCGATAAAGAAGCCCAGGATGAAAAATTCGGTCACGCGCGATTCGCCTTGCAGACCGCCGTAGGCATAGATCACCACAGCCGACCAAATGACGAGGCTGACCATGATGGACTGCTTGGCGCCGATCCATGATGCTAATTTGCCCCAGAAGAGCGCGCCGCCAAATGCCACGAACTGGATCATGAGGATGACGGCGATCAATGTGTCCTGTGACATCCCGACACCTCCGCGCGCGATGGGAGCGGCGGCAAACGTGGAAGCAATGGCGATCACGGTTTGGATACCGTCGTTGTAAAGAAAATAGGCGAATAGGTATTTGATCGTTTCAGGAAAGTGCTTGATCTCGCGAAAGGTTTTGCCCAGTTGTTTGAAGCCGATGCTGATGTACGTTTCACCATGGGGGAGTGACCTTGCGGCATGACGCGGTCGCAATCGTTGCCAAGTAAAAAAAGAAAATCCGATCCACCAAATACCGGCCGATGCAAGGTTGATCCGTACAGCGAGATCGCCCGGCACACCAATATCTTCGCTAAAGATGAAAAAAGCCAGGTTCAGGGCGAGCAGAATGCCGCCGCCGAGAAATCCCATTGACCAGCCATAGGAAGAGACACGATCCCGTTCATCTTCTGTGGCAATATCGGGCAGGTAAGCGTTGTAAAAAACGATTCCCGCTCCAAACGAAAGGTTGGCGATGATGAACAGTAAACCTCCAAGCCACCACGTCTCGCCGACAACGAAGAACATGGCGATCGTGCAGATCGCGCCAATCGTCGCGAAGATCTGCATCATCCGCTTGCGGAGGTGTGAATAGTCCGCGATCGCGCCGAGGATGGGGAGGAAGAGGACTTGAAGTCCCACCGAAAAAGAAATGCAATAGGGGAGGAATGAATCAGGCGCAACCGGTATCCCGAAGAAACGCGCTAACCCGTCGGGATTTGCTTTTGCCGCTTCCGCCGCCAATGCGGCGATGTAGGGTCCGAGGAAAACAGTTCCCACCGTCGTGCTGAACGCTGAATTTGCCCAGTCGTACATTGCCCAGCCGAAAATTTCACGCCGATCATTTGCCATGGGTTGTGCTGTCGCCATTGCGTCCTCCCGAGGAGTTGGTGTTGATGTCGTATATCTAAACCCCGCGTAACCTGTGCGAGTTGCGGAACGACCGGAATGTGTTAGAATCGCCGCAATCGCAAACAGGGCATCGGGTGAAATTCGTTGTGAAAATCCCTTGCGCGTATCAAATCCTTCATATATAATCAAGTTTTGCTATCCCGCCCATCGCGCGGGATGGCTTCGTGTGTTTACTAACTCTTGCACGCGTCCCAAATTTGAATTGCATCTGTTACCCGGCAAGCACTAAATTCAGGGATGAGAGTGGGTACTTCGTAACGGCGCACAGATTTTAGCCAGGAGCCAGCCGAATGTCTTCTACTTTGCCACGCAAAACCTACGCGCGCATTCCAGTCAACATCAAGCTTCCCAATCTCATCGAAGTCCAGCTCGATTCTTTTGAACGCCTCAAGAAAGAGGGGTTGGGCGATCTCTTCCATGAGGTGTCGCCGATCGAATCGTACAACAAGGGGATGAAGTTGTATTTCCCCGGGCGAAGTCCCGAAGCCAAGCAGTGGGGGTTGAAATACTGGTTTGGCGATCCGAAACACACGATCGAAGAATGCGTGGAGCGTGATCTCACGTACGCCAGCCCTTTGTATGTTTCCGTGTTGCTGGCGGGTGCAGACGTTCCCGAGCCGATCAAGCAGGATATCTTCCTCGGCGACTTCCCGGAGATGACCGATAAAGGCACCTTCATTATTAATGGGACAGAGCGCGTCGTCGTTTCGCAATTGATTCGCTCCCCCGGCGTGTACTTCGAAGCGCCCACGGATCGCGCGACGGGACGCCTGCTCGCCATGTCCAAGTTGATCCCCGACCGCGGCGCGTGGATGGAGTTCGAGACACGCAAATCCGATTACATCATTTTGAAGTTCAACCGCAAGCGCACAGTTCCCATTACGGTATTCCTGCGCGCGATGGCGGCAGTCAACGACGGTATCAAAGATTCCCCGCTCAAGTTAGGTACGGATGAGGAATTGCTCTCGCTGTTCCAGGATGTGGATAACAACCCGGAACGCTTGTTCCTTCCTTCCACTTTAAAACAGGAGCCCGAGTGGGATCTCTCTGGCGGTTTGACCATCGCCGAAGCCGCGTTGATCGAGTTCTTCAAGAAGATGCGCCCCGGCGACCCCGCCACGCTCGATAATGCCCGTCAATTCCTCGAAGAGCAGTTGTTCGACCAGCGCCATTACGATCTTGAGCGCGTGGGTCGTTACAAATTGAATCAAAAACTCGATCTGAACATCCCGATCCCTCACCGTACGGTGACCAAAGGGGATGTGATTCGCCTCATCCGCCGCATGATCCAGATCAATAACAGCGTCGAAAAACCGGATGATATTGACCACCTCGGCAACCGTCGCGTCAAGACCGTTGGCGAGTTGATCCAGAACAAACTCCGCATCGGCTTGCGGCGCATGGAGCGCGTGATCAAGGAGCGCATGTCCATCCGCGATCAGGAGCAGTTATCGCCGGTGACGTTGGTCAACATCCGCCCGGTCGTCGCGGCGTTGCGCGAGTTCTTCGGTTCGTCACAACTTTCACAGTTCATGGATCAGACCAATCCGCTGGCTGAATTACGCCACAAGCGGACGTTGTCCGCATTAGGTCCGGGCGGTCTGCGCCGCGAGCGAGCCGGCTTCGATGTGCGTGATGTGCACCACTCGCACTATGGTCGCATTTGCCCGATCGAGACACCTGAAGGTCCGAACATTGGTTTGATCGGTCGTCTGGCTTCGTTCGCACGTGTCAACGAGTATGGCTTCATCGAAACGCCGTATCGCAAAGTCTATCGCGTGATGGAAGGGGACGACGAACGACTCGAAGGGCGCACGCTCCGTGAAAAGGTGCTCGACCCAAAGACAGAAGAAGTCGTATACGAAGCCGGCGAAGTGGTTGACGGCAGAATGGTCAAGCGACTTGCCAAGTTCGGCGTGCCGGTCGCGATCATGCCGTATGTTTCCGATCAGTTCGATTATCTCTCCGCCGACGCGGAAGACAAATATGTCATCGCACAGGCAAACGCGCCGCTCACCGAGAAAAAAGAATTCGTGCGCGAACGCGTCTCGTGCCGTTATCACTCCGGCTTCATCTTCTCCACTCCGGACGCCGTGGATTACATGGACGTTGCCCCTCATCAAGTTGTAGGTATCAGCGCCGCGCTCATTCCGTTCCTTGAACACGACGACGCCAACCGCGCGTTGATGGGCTCGAACATGCAGGCGCAGGCGGTGCCGCTCGTCCGCCCGGAGATTCCGCTGGTTTCGACCGGCATGGAATATCACGCCGCGTTGGATTCCGGTCAGGTGGTGGTGGCAGAGGCTGACGGGGAGGTAACGTCGGTAACCGGGAACACGATCACCGTCCGCGAACGAGGCGGAGCTGGCCGCACGTATCAACTCCGCAAGTACCAACGCTCCAATCAATCGACGTGCATCGACCAGCGCCCGGCTGTCGTCAAAGGACAGAAGATCAAAAAGGGCGACATCATCGCCGACTCATCTTCCACCGAAAGCGGACAACTCGCGCTTGGACAAAACGTTGTAGTCGCATTCCTTTCATGGGAAGGCGGCAACTTCGAAGACGCGATCCTGATCTCTGAACGGCTGGTGCAGGAAGATCGCTTCACGTCGGTGCATATTGAAAAATATGAAGTGGAAGCGCGCGACACAAAACTTGGACCCGAAGAGATCACACGCGACATCCCCAACGTCGGCGAAGACGCGATCAAAGATTTGGACGAGAACGGCATCATCCGCATTGGCGCGGAGGTTGGACCGAACGACATTCTGGTAGGCAAGATCACACCGAAGGGTGAAAAAGAACTCACGCCTGAGGAACGACTCTTGCGCGCCATCTTCGGCGAGAAGTCGCGTGATGTGAAAGATACGTCACTGCGAATGCCTCACGGTGAGCGCGGCAAGGTTGTGGATGTGAAAGTGTTCACGCGCGAAGAGAATTCAGATCTTTCGGCTGGCGTGGATATGATGGTACGCGTTTCTGTCGCGCAGCGCCGCAAGTTGACGGCCGGCGATAAGATGGCGGGTCGTCACGGCAACAAAGGCGTTGTCTCGAAAGTTGTGCCTGTTGAGGATATGCCCTTCCTTGAAGATGGCACACCGGTGGATATCATTTTGAATCCGCTTGGCGTTCCCGGGCGTATGAACATCGGTCAGGTACTTGAGGTTCATCTCGGTTGGGCGGCGAAGCGGCTTGGTTATCGCGCGGTGACGCCAGTGTTTGACGGCGCGTCCGAGGAAGAGATCGAAGCCGAACTCGCTCGCGCCTGGATCCTCGATGAGGCATGGAAGGAAGTCGGAGTCAAGGCTTGGGAATGGATCAAAGATGAGGAATACGAACCCGAATCTATTCAAGATGACGATGAAGTTCGCCGCCTCTACCTCGAAGAATGGTTGAGTAAACGCAAGTACGATGTCTACGAGCTCAGCGTTGCTGACTACGCTCGTCAGGCAACTGCCAACGAATGGCTCCGCGATCGCGGATACGACCCGGATACCATTTTCTATCCGGAGGAGATCAATCCGCGTGAGCGCGAGGAGTATAACAATGCGGCGGTCAACGCCTGTCTGCGATTGTGGATCGAAGCCAACGGACACGGTGGACGCGTTGCCGAAGCGCGCTTGATGGAAGTGGCGCAGGAAATCGTTCATACCACGGGTCAGCCTTTGCCCATCCTAGGAAAGCAAATCCTGCGGGATGGCAAAACCGGCAATCCCTACGATCAACCGGTGACTGTCGGTGTGATGACCATATTGAAACTGCATCACCTTGTTGAAGATAAAGTCCACGCGCGCTCGACGGGTCCGTATAGTTTGGTCACCCAACAACCGCTCGGTGGTAAAGCCCAGTTCGGCGGTCAACGCTTCGGTGAAATGGAAGTGTGGGCGCTCGAGGCGTACGGCGCGGCATACACTTTGCAAGAGATGCTCACCGTCAAATCTGACGATGTTCAAGGTCGCGTCAACACGTACGAAGCGATCGTCAAAGGCGAACCGATCGAAGAACCGAGTATTCCCGCCTCGTTCCGCGTGCTGGTCAAAGAATTGCAGTCGCTTGGGCTTGCTGTTGAAGCGGTCAACGAAGGCGGCGATGTCGTCAAGTTCGGAAAAGACGAGGAGAAACAACATCCGCCCAGGATGGATACGGGTCTGCTTGGGATCGGAGATAACGTAGTCAGCAAGCGAAAATCTTGACGATTATGTTAAGAGCGTGATAAAATCTCGCTCCGTTGCCAATCGAAAAAGCGGCAATTGACCCCCGCTGAGCATGGCACTACCTGATGAGGCCATCAATATCCTTGTGATGGCCTCATTTTACGCAAAAATACATTTATTATAGTAAAGAGAAAGACCGGAGGCTGAACGTGCCGACAATCAATCAAATGATCCGCAAAGGACGCAAGAACAAAAAGGTAAAGAGCAAGGCTCCCGCCTTTCAATTTACTTTGAATACGTACAAACAGCGTCGCATTCGTCAGGATAAAGGCGCGCCGCAGAAACGCGGGGTGTGCACCGTTGTGCGTACGATGACTCCCAAGAAGCCGAACTCCGCGCTGCGCAAGATCGCTCGTGTGCGCCTTACCAACGGGATCGAAGTGACCGCCTACATTCCCGGTGAAGGTCACCAGTTGCAGGAGCACTCGGTGGTGCTGGTCCGCGGCGGACGCGTGAAAGACCTGCCCGGTGTGCGGTATCACATCGTGCGCGGCTCCCTTGACACAACCGGTGTTGCCAATCGGAAGCAGGCGCGTTCCAAGTACGGCGCGAAGCGTCCCAAGTAAACAGATGGAGTAGTGAAAGATGCGTAGAGCAAAACCTGAACGACGGGAGATTCTTCCCGATATTCGATATAACAGCGTGAATGTGCAGACGATGGTACAGCACGTCTTGAAACGCGGCAAAAAGAGCGTTGCCATCGGCGTCATCTACGGCGCGATGGACTTGATCAAAGAGCGCACTGAGAAGAATCCGCTGGAGGTCTTCGATGGCGCTCTTAAAAATGTTTCGCCCGCGATGGAAGTCCGCCCGCGGCGCGTGGGCGGCGCAACCTATCAGGTACCGATGGAAGTTTCGTCCGACCGACGGACTACGCTGGCGATCCGCTGGCTTTTGACGGCGGCGCGTGAGCGTTCCGGGAAATCCTTTGCGGATAAACTCGCCGGCGAATTGATCGACGCGTTCAATGAGACCGGCGCAGCGATCCGCAAGCGCGACGAGACCCACAAGATGGCGGAAGCCAACCGCGCATTTTCGCACTACCGCATCTAATTTTGAAATTGATACTGAGAAGGTAACCACTAGAGAATGGCTCGCGAGAATCCGTTAGAGAAGTATCGAAATATTGGGATCATTGCCCACATCGACGCCGGTAAAACCACCACTACCGAGCGTATTATGTTCTATACCGGCAAGACTCACCGCATCGGTTCAGTGGACGATGGAACCACGGTGACCGACTGGATGGTGCAGGAACGCGAACGCGGCATCACGATTGTGTCTGCGGCGGTTTCAGCGGAGTGGAAGGGGTATCAATTTAACCTGATCGACACGCCGGGTCACATTGACTTCACCGCCGAAGTCCAGCGCTCGCTTCGCGTTTTGGACGGCGGGGTGGTAGTCTTCGACGCGGTTCAGGGCGTGGAACCCCAAAGCGAGACTGTCTGGCGTCAGGCGGATCGCTACAGCGTCCCGCGCATTTGTTTTGTTAATAAGATGGATCGCGTCGGCGCGTCCTACGAACGGACGATCGATACGATCGTTGACCGCCTCGGCGCCAACCCCATCGCGATGCAGATTCCAATCGGATTCGAAGCGACCTTCAAAGGCGCCATTGACCTGCTTTCGATGAAAGCGATTGTTTGGGAGGATGATCTCGGCAAAGAGCCGATTGTCACCGACATCCCCGCCGATATGCAAAAAGACGCCGAGCAAGCCCGCGCAAAAATGGTGGAACAGATCGCGGAACTCGACGATGAACTGACGATGAAGTTCCTGGAAGGGCACGAAATCAGCATTGACGAACTAAAAGCGGCGCTTCGCAAAGGCGTGATTGCCGTCAAAGCCGCGCCGGTCTTCTGCGGTTCTTCCTTGAAGAATAAAGGCGTACAGGTTTTGCTGGATGCCGTCATTGATTATCTTCCATCCCCGGCAGATAAACCGATTATCACCGTGTCGGTTCCCGATGAACCGGAAAACACTTTCGAGTTACCGGCGCAAGATGACAGTCCATTAAGTGCATTGGTATTCAAGATCGTTACCGATCCTTACGTGGGCCGCCTTGCCTATGTTCGCGTGTACTCCGGCGTACTGAGTCAAGGGCAAACCGTGCAAAATTCCACCAAGCGAGGAAAGAAAGAACGCATCGGGCGATTGATCCGAATGCATGCCGATCGCCGCGAAGATGTGACCGAGATCCGCGCTGGAGACATCGGTGCGGTGCTGGGCTTCAAGGAAAGTTTCACCGGCGATACTTTGTGCGACACAAAAGCCCTCGTTCTCGAAACGATTTCCTTCCCCGAGCCGGTGATTTCGATTGCTGTCGAGCCGAAAAGTTCCTCCGATCAGGAAAAAATGGGAGAAGCCCTTCGCAAACTGGCGGAGGAAGACCCCACGCTTCATGTAAATTCAGATGAAGATTCAGGTCAGACCATCTTGCGGGGTATGGGTGAGTTGCATCTCGATATCATCGTGGACCGCCTGTTGCGCGAGTTCAGGGTGCAGGCAAACGTCGGAGCGCCGCGCGTGGCATTCCGCGAATCGATCACCAAAGTCGTCAAAGAAGTGGATTACAAGTACGCGAAGCAATCCGGCGGTAAGGGGCAGTATGGTCACGTTGTATTTTCCCTTGAGCCGGGCGAACGCGGAAGCGGCATCGTGTTTGAAAACGAAATCGTCGGCGGCGCGATTCCGAAAGAATACATTAATCCGATTGAAAAAGGAATCAAGGAAGCCGCGGAGGGGGGCGTGCTTGCCGGGTATCCTGTTGTAGACATCAAGGTCACCTTGTTCGACGGTTCCTTCCACGAAGTGGACTCCAGTGAAATGGCGTTCAAGATGGCGGCGATTCTAGGCTTCAAAGAAGGCGTGCAACGAGGAAACCCCATTTTGCTCGAACCGATGATGAAGGTGGAAGTCGTTGTGCCGGAAGAATACCTCGGCGATGTGATGGGGCAGATCAACAGCCGCCGCGGGTTAATTCAAGGCATGGAAGTCCGATTGGGCAACGCGCAAGCGGTTCGCGCGATGGTTCCGCTGGCGGAAATGTTCGGGTATGCAACGCAACTGCGCTCTGCAACGCAGGGACGCGGCGTTTTCAACATGGAATTTGACCACTACGCCCCGGTTGCAAAATCGGTGGCGGAAGAAATTTTGAAAGCTTAACTCGTTTTTATATCAAGGAGACTCATATGGCGAAGGAAAAGTATGATCGGAGCAAACCGCATCTGAACGTGGGGACGATGG
>CAZQES010000109.1:0-14250 GCA_964591425.1 uncultured Anaerolinea sp. | reverse complement strand
CGAGGCGAGTCTGCGTGTACAAGATCGGGAGTCCGCTATCGAGGAGAATGGCAAGCGAGATGAACGGGAACAAGAGAATGAACACGATCATGCCGATCAAGCCGCCTAAAAAGTCGAGCAAGCGCTTCGTCAATTCGTAAAACCCGCTCACGCGCACTTCGTCCACGAACGAGCGAATGATCCAATCCGATTCGAGGTGGTGGATGGGCAGGCGGCCCGTCATCTCTTCGTAGAGGATGGGCATGCGCGTCACTTCAACGCCTTTCTCCTGCGCGTCCAAGATCGTTTGGAAGGTTGACCCTTTGATTTCACCGTTGATGGCAACGACAAGGTCGGACACGCGATGTTCGTCGACCAAATCCAGCAAGCGCTCACTCGTGCCAAGCACCTTCAACCCATAAAAGGATTTTTTTGATTTTTGCTTATCGTCATCCACGAACCCTACAAAGTTGAAGGAGCGCGTCGCCAGCGATTCATACAACTCAGCGAGCGTCTGACCAGCCTTGCCCGCGCCGATGACCAGCACGCGCCGCAGTTGCCCCGTCCTTTTGTAGATGCGGATGAAGATCATGCGCCAGCCCAACGTGAGGAGCGAGGCGAAAAACAGGAACGCGCCGACGCCGACGCGCGGCAGTTCGGTCGGGTCTTGTGTCAGCACGAACACGAGCGAATAAACCGCCAAACCGACGAACGCCGCGATGGCAATACCGCGCGTCGTTCGACGCCCGCTCCCCGCGATATGCGGTTCATACAACTCCACCAGCAGGAGCATCCACAGGATCGGGAGCAGGTAAAACCAATATGGAACCTCGATCTGGACGCGTTGTTCGATGATCTGGAGCGCGCGATTCTCCGAAAGCCCCTCCGCAAGCAAGGCGGAAAATTGCACGGTGAAATTGTATTCGCGCCAGGCGTATAACGCGGCGAAGACCGAAGCGATGGACATCACGAGATCGCCCAGGAATAACAAGGTGCGATGTTCGCTCGGTCGCAAGCGCAACGGTGAAGTACGTCTGTTTTCAGCCATTCTTTTGTAAACGTGGTGCGGGTTGAGTTCCCGCACATAGACCAAATGGCGGGACTCCATCCCGCCCTTCGAGATGATTCATTCAATTAACCGTCATTCTTTCTAAAACCAGAAGTTATCATGCTCCACAGCAAACCGCTCCCCCACGAAAGATGCATGACCGGTATCACCAGCGGCAAACCTAAACTCAAAAATGATTTTTTCAATCGCACTCTCGCCTGGATGCCCGCGAGAAGGCAGACAAAAATATACAGGAGGACTTCACCAAGTAAAAAATATTTCGCGATCGGGAAAAGGATGGACAACAACAACAGTCCCAACAGACTCAAGACAAACAATGGAGGCAGAGCCTGCCTCCAACGAAGGGTAGTAGGATATCTGCGGAGCATTCGCCATTTCCAAAATCCATAACGCCAGTATTGCCGCGCCAGTTCCAGCAACGTGGAGCGCGCAAAGTAGATCGAGCGGATGGACGGGTCGAGCCAGATTCTACCACCCGCCTTCCGCACCCGCGCGTTGAACTCGTAATCTTCGTTCGTGAGCAACGTTTCGTCGAATAGCCCTATTTTTTTGATCAACGCGCGCTTGAACGAGCCGAACGGAACTGTATCCACCTCGGCGGCTTGTTTTGCGTGACGATACAACGCGTCGCCTACGCCCAGCGGATGCGCGGCGGCGACCGCGATGGATTCGGCGATCCACGTTTTTGCGCCCGCGCGAATCTCCCACACGCCCCCCACGTTGTCACCGCGCTTCGCTTCGAGCGCTTTCACGCAATTCTCTACGTAGTCGGGATACGGCTTCGAGTGCGCGTCGAGTCGGACGATGATCTCGCCGCGCGACTCTTCCATGGCGCGGTTCACCGCCGAAGGGATCGAGCGACGCGTGTTTTCCACCACGCGCACGTTGAGATCACGAAACTTTTTTTGAAACGCGGCGATCTCTGCACGCGTGTTATCGGTGGACATGCCATCCGAAATGATCACTTCCATTTTCGGACGCGGAAACGTCTGCTCACGCAAAGCCTCTAAGAGCGGTCGAATTGTGGATTGCTCGTTGTAGCAGGGAATAACGATGGAAACTTTGGGTGGCATAATAAAAATTCTTCGTCATTGCGAGTGCGCCACGAAGCAATCTCAACGATTATCTTGGGGTTTGCCTCGTCAGCCCTTCGGACTTCCTCGCAATGACGATATTCTAATCACTTATTCGCGAGCGGCAGATGGATCGTGAACGTCGTCCCATGCCCCACCGAACTTCGGACGCCAATTTTACCACCATGCGCCTGAACGATCTCACGCGCAATTGCCAAACCGAGTCCCGCGCCGTGACGATCATTACGCGCGCGCGACGGGTCCGCCTGATAGAACCGATCGAACAAGCGCGGCAACGCTTCGCTTTCTACGCCGACGCCTGAATCAGTCACCTCGAATTGAATCCACGCCCCGGCGGATTTTGCAGACAGCACAACCTGTCCATTCGCGGGTGTGAACTTCAACGCGTTGTCAACCAGATTGGTAAACACCTGCGCCAATCTGTCGCCATCGCCGAGAGGCGCGGGCAAATCATCAGGAAAGTTCACTCGCAAATCAACATTCGCTTTTTGCGCTTGCAATGAAAATTTTTCAGCGACGCCGCGCAACAACACTCCCGCATCCACAGCGGACATGTTCAAGTCGGCGGTGCCGCCTTCCAGTCGGGCGAGATCGAGCAGATCGAGCGCCATGCGGTGCATCCGCCCGGCTTCATCGTAGATAATCTGCGCGGCTTGTTTGCGCGCTTCGGGCGAGTCGGCGGTCCCATCCAGAAGCGACTGGGCAAATCCCTGGATCGAAGTGAGCGGGGTCTTCAACTCGTGGGAAACGTTCGCCACAAAATCGCGCTGTGACCTCTGGCTATTGTTCACGCGCCGAATCATCGAATTGAACGCGTTCGTCAGATCCTGCACTTCGCGCGGACCGCGCGGTGAGACGGGCTTTGCGTCAGCACCTTGGGGGTAACTCCGCGCGGCGACGATGACTTTTTGCAACGGGTCAGCCACCCAGCGCGAGAGCACGAATGCCAGTATCAACGAGAGTAAAAATGCCACCGCTCCACCCTGAAGGATCGGGATCAACAATTCATCGGCAAAGACGTTCAAGAGGCGAACCGTTGGGCGCGGCGCGGCGACGATCAACACATTTCCGTTCGGCAATCGGGACATGGTGTGCAACCATAATCCTCCGTCCGAGTCGGTCATAAATTGCGATGTCCTACCCAGCACATTCCTGCGCGGAAATATTAGTTGAGGTTGTTCGGGATTGGAATCATAAACCAGGTTGCGCGTCGAATCGAAGATGAGCACGCGCGCATCGTTCGCTTCCGCGATTCGTTGGATCGCGTCTGGATTCTCGAGTGTTTCTCTTGGGTTTTCAGCGATCTGGCTTTGCACCGTGCGAAGCCTCTGCGTCGTTTCGCGGTACAAAACAGGGTTGCGGATCAGGAAGATAAATAAAACAATGACCACGACCACCAGAGCGATGGTGATCACGATGGCATAACTCAACCACAGGCGGGAACGGAGGGAGGTGAACATAATACGGGCAGAATGTCATAGCGAGGAGCGGGTGCGACGAAGCAATCCCCGTCAACGTGCCGGAGATTGCTTCGCCACTTTGTGGCTCGCAATGACGGGGTTAGGCGGGTCACCGTTACGATTTCTTTCTTAATTCCCGCAACCCTTCACGCAGTTTAACGAGCAAGTCGTACAACTCTTCGAGTTCATCCTGCGCGAGCACGGACCACGGAGAATAAAAGTATTCGTCCGTTTTGGCTTCCACTTGCTCGCGCAATTCTTTTCCTTTTTTCGTGATGCGAAACGACCCGGGCGCATCGGAATCTTCCAACCAGCCGATTTCTTTTGCGGCTTGCAAGGCGATCTCGTAGTCGTTGACCTCGTAGCCTCGAAACGACATGCTTTCCGCCATCTTCGCGGCGTTGATCGAATCTGCATCCAGCGCCGCGCCGAGCACCAGCCAGACGATGCCCGCTTCGTTGAAATGGGGACGCGCTGCGGCAAGATGCGAGTCATCGCGGTAAGCGAACAGATCCATGTGGTATTCGCGGATCTTCACCAGCACCGGGCTGGTCTTTTTCGCCACGCGGAAGCGATGAAGGATCGCCCACTTTTCAGGCGGCTCAGGCGCCGTGTCGTTCGCAAGCACAAGTTGTTTGATCAAACCTTTGAGCCTTTCGAGGTCAAGTTCTGGAAACGCGTCATCTGGCGGGAGTTTCGCATCGCCCGACATGATGATGTACGCTGCGCCCGACCGCGCCATCTCGGTCACTTTATAACCTTCTTCACGCTGGGGTTCGATCCAGCCCTTCACATCGAGACGCGCGAATAATTTTTCGAACTGCTCCGGGTTGGAGAAGGGATCGCGCTTTTGAAAATTCTCCAACGAGAAATGATTCAACCCCAGTTCGCTGTAATAATACAACTCCACCGGAATATCGTTCCGAACGGCGGCTTCCTCGATGGCAGGCTCGGTGATCGTCCAGAATTCCTGGATCACGGAATACATCACCTGCCAGAACTTGGCGAGCGGGTGGGATCGTGCCATACATCAAGTGTACAGCAGAGACGGTGAAATAAACTTGCAAAGGCATGATGAACCGTTCCATGAATGATCATTCTTGAACGACCAACTTGTACCCAACCCCAGTGACCGTTTCGATCTTCACATTACTTGGCTCCAATTTCTTCCTCAGGTGCGCCACGTGGACGTCCACGGTGCGGGTTTGACCGTAGAAGTCGAAACCCCATGCCTTCTGGAGAATTTGCTCGCGGCTGAGGACGAGTCCGCGGTGTTCGGCGAAGGTGACGAGCAGGTCGAATTCCTGGGTGCGCAGGCTCAACGTGGAAGAGTCGATTCGGACCTCCCGTCGGGCTGGATCAATCGTCAGGTCGCCGAGTCGAATCGGGGAGGAGTCTTTGCTCCCGTTGACGCGATCCCCGCGCCGCAGAATCGCTTTGACGCGCGCAACGAGTTCGCGCGGGTTGAATGGCTTGGTCAGGTAATCGTCCGCGCCGAGTTCGAGACCGAGGATCTTGTCGATATCTTCGTCGCGTGCGGTGAGCATGAGGATCGCGGAGGGATGATTCGCGGCGCGCAAACGTCGGCACACTTCGAAGCCATCGAGCTTCGGCAGCATAACATCCAGCACGATCAACGCGGGATGTTCGCGGTTCGCCAGATCGAGCGCGGATTCGCCATCTTTCGCCGTGAGGATGCGAAAACTTTCGCGTTCAAGGTACATGCGCGCGAGTTTGATGATGGAGGGTTCGTCGTCTACGAGGAGGATGAGCTCGTTCAAGGGTAGAGAATTGAGACTGGAGATAAAAGTTTGTTCACCGCGAAGCCCGCTAAGTGCGCGAAGAAAAATCTTTAAACCTTAGCGAACTTCGCGTGCTTTGCGGTAAAAAATTAGTCGCCGCGAGTTGGAGAAAGCAATGCGACACACTCGATTTCGACGAGTGCGCCCTTGGGCAACCCCGCGACCTGCACCGTGCTCCGCGCGGGAGGGTTCTCAGGGAAGAATTCAGCATAGACCGCGTTCATCTTGGCGAAGTCGTTCATGTCCTGCAAGAAGACGGCGGTCTTGACCACGAAGTTCAAACCCGAGTCTGCCGATTCGAGAACGTGCTTGAGGTTGGTCAAGGCCTGTTTTGTTTCGGCTTCGACTCCACCTTTGACGATCTCCATCGTGGCGGGTTCGAGTCCGATTTGCCCGGCGGTGAAGATGAGATTCTCGGTGCGGATGGCTTGCGAATAGGGACCGATGGCTTTCGGCGCTTTGTCAGTGATGACGATTTTCTTTCCTTCAGATGTGTACATGCCTGCCTCACATTGGTTTGAATTTTGTGAGGCGATTGTACTGCCGATTGCAAGTTTGTGGAAATCCGATTCACCACGAAGGACACGAAGTACACAAAGAAAAACTTTGGAAAGGCTATTAGCTCTTCATGCTCCAAACCTTAGTGACCTTCGTGTCCTTTGTGTTAAAAATTAGGGAGTTGGTGTTTTCTCGGGGCGCGGGTTGGCTTCGCGGAAGGCGTGGAGCGCGTCGCGCAGGGCTTTGCCTGTGCCGCCCATCACATCCTTGATCTCTTTCAACTTCTCGCCCATCGCGCGGACGGTCTCTTGGGCTTGTTCGGAATCGGTCACATTGCCGTTCGCGTCGAAGCCCGCGTGCGAATCAATGATCGCCTGCGCGCTTTCGTAAACAGGCTTCGCATCGTCTACCGCGGCCGCGAACGCATCGAGCGCGGATTGCACAGCAGAGACATCCTTGCCGTTCTGCGCGGCGCGATCGATCAATCCCTGAACTTTGCCGATGAACTCATCGGTCTTGCCCATTTTTTCATACAAGTGGAGTTGCTTTGCCCAGATCTTTTCGAGACCTTCGTCCGTCAGTTCGCCCTGCGGCGGTGGGGTTGGTTCGTTCGCCCCCGCGGCGGCTACGCTCATGAACGGCAGACTTGCCACACCGAGCGCCGCGACCAACGCAAGTAGAATCGTTTTCTTGAATAAAATTTTCATCGTCGTAGACCTCCTTTCAAGGTTACGACGACGATTCTAGGTTGGGCAGGTTATGAGCGTATGGTGGAGTTGTAAAATCTTTGTAAAAAATTAGATTAACTTTTGAATCAAATACCAAATTAGCTCAAATATTTGCACAATTGACCAGAATAAGATTACAGACAATACAAAATTTTGAATAAGAATTCTCCGATCTTTGATAACATCGTATTGAATCTTGTCGATTTCATTACTCCGCTTTGGCACTGAGGCCACAATTAGATAATAGAAAAATAATACTGTAGCTCCTAATGCTCCATGGACAAAAACAGGAAATCGATTCACTGTCTGATAAGCAACAAGTAATCCAAAAGCAATAGGAATGAGAAACAATATCAGAAAAGGTTGAGACTTAATCCACTCAACTAGTCGGGTGTATATATTCATGACAAACAATTAACCTCTTTCAGTTCACGCCCTCCTCACCGCCAGCATGGTCAAATCATCGGCGGGAGGGACGTCTTGCACAAAGTCGAGCAGGGATTTTTCGACCACGTCCATCAATTCAGAAGCAGAGGAACAGTGATTGGCAAGGATCGCTTCGGTGAGCCGCGCTTCGCCGTAGAACTCGCGGTCGCTATTGAACGATTCGGTTAAGCCATCGGTGTAGAGCAGAAGGCTATCCTCTTTTTCAAGTTGAATCGTCCGTTCGGTGACGGGGTCGTTGATCAATACACCCAACGCAACAGCGGTGCGCGTGAGTCGTTCGAGGGTGCCGTCTCGTTTCACCCACAACGGCGGGTTATGCCCTGCGTTGACGTACGTGAATTCGTTTTTATCCAGATCCAACACGGCATACACGGCGGTCACGAACATTCCCTGCCGCGTATCGGGGATGAGCAGATCGTTGACGCGCCTCATCGCCTCGGCGGGGGATTCAGATTCGATCACCGCGGCGCGGACGAGAGTTCGCGTGAGCGCCATGAACAACGCAGCGGGCACGCCCTTGTCCGCGACATCGGCGATGAACAAGCCGATACGATTGTTTGGCAGATCGAACACATCGTAAAAGTCGCCACCCACTTGCCGCGCGGTTTTCCAACGCGCGGCAAATTCCCAGCCCTCGATCTGCGGCAACGACTCGGGGAGGAACGTCTTCTGAATTTGGCGAGCCAACTGCACTTCCGTTTCGAGGCGTTCGCGCACCACCATCTCGCGTTGCAACACATCGTTCTGGATCGCCAACGCGGCTTGTTGCGCGATGCCGTTGATGATCTCCAGCCGCCGTGAACGGAAACGCAAACCGCCCGCGGCTTCCTCGATCAACATCACGCCGTACAACGCATCCTTGACTGCGATGGGGACTGCGAACAAGAGCGCGTTCGGATTGGCGAGATTCGCTTCATTCGTCGGTTCGGCTGATAACCAAGCGTTGAGTCCGCGCGCCCCTTCGAGCGGACTGGCTACCATGCCCGTCGCGCCGCGGCACGAATCGAGCAGGGAAAATTCACCCAACGCGAACGAACGCGCCCAAAAGTCCGCTTCATCCTCTTCGTGCAACCCGTATTGTTGCGAGGGTATGAATTTATCGGTGAGCGAATCGAATTGATACAATGCGGCGCGCTCGACTCCTACAAGGATCGGCATGATGCGGATGATGGTATCGAGAATCTCGTCGAGGTCGTTAAGGCTCACGATTGCCTGCGCCACCTGCAACAACGCGGCGGAGGCGTACGCCTGCTCCTGTGCAATATCATACAGGCGCGTGTTTTCGATGGCGACCGCGGCATAACTGGCAAACGTGGTTGCCACCGCGCGCGCTTCACTTCCGTATCTACCCGGTGAGTGATGCGCGAGTGTGATCACGCCGAACGGCTGGTCGCCCACGCGTAACGGCACAGCCAGCGCGGAATAATTCTGGTCGAACCCTGCGGCAAGACCCGAAGCGCCAACCACATCCGTCGGTTTGCGAATCTCCGCGCCATCCGATTCGACCACGCGCATCAACGCGGCGTACGCTTCAGGCGCGCCGTATAACGTGCTTTCCAACAGGGCTTCGTCGATGTTGTGGCTTGCCGCCAGATACAATTCATCGTCTTCGAGAAGCCAGATGGCTGAAATATCCACCGCCAGATTCTTTTCCAACTCGAGGAGAATCACTTCGAGCACATCGTCCACATCCGCGTCCGCCGAGATCAAGCCCGCCACTTCGCGCAGACTGTCTGCCACCTGCCGCCGCCACTGCTCCGAGCGATACAACGCCGCGTTGTGGATCGCAATGGCGATATTATCCGCTACCGCCTCGAACATGAATCGGTCTTCGGCGGTGAACGCGTTGTAGCGGTCCGATTGAATGTCGAGCAAGCCGACCACTTCGCCATCGTACATCAGCGGCACGCAAATTTCGGATTTGGTATTTTCGGGCGGCAGTGGCGAGGGGATGTAGCGTTTATCCTTGCGCACATCGTTGGCAAGCACGGTCTTCCCCTCACGCGCCGCCCACGGGATGATTCCCAGCGGATCGTCCAACGGGATGGTGAATCCCACCGAATCCGCGCTTCGTTCCCCGCTCCCCGCCTGATATTCGATCATGCGCCGGTTGCGATGCACTGTGAACAGGTAGACGTGGGGATGTTTGAAGCGGTGATGGATCAGGTCTGAAACGTTTTGCATCAACGTGTTCAATTCAAGCGAAGTGCTTACGCTTTTGCTGACGTCCGCGATCAGCGCCAGATGATCCGAGTGGCGGCGCAGATCGTAATACAACCGAGTGCCCTCGACCGCGCGGGCGATCGAATCCGCAAGCGCGTTGAGCACAAGCAGGTCGTTCGGATGGAACGCGTCCGGTTGATTGCTTTGCACATCCAACACGCCCAACACGCGTCCCTCGATCTTCAACGGTATCACCACTTCGGACCGCGTCTCCGGGAGCGCGTCGATGAACCGATAGCGCTTGTCCTTTCGCACATCCGGGACTACGATCCGTTCACCCGAGGCGGCGGCTTCCCCGATCAACCCCTGACCGATCTTCACCTCCAGTGCAACTTTGGCGCGGCGCTTCCCTTCGCGGGGAGCCATGGCGCTCGCGCGGAAGCGCAACGCCGTGGACCGCTCTCGCAATGTGAAAATGGCGACGTAATAATAATGAAATGTCTGTTGAATGAGTTGTGTGACGCGCTCCGTCAATTCGTTCAAGTCCAGCACGTTGGCGATCTGCGCGCTGACTTCACTCACGAGATTTAATTGGTTGAGGCGGAAGCCTTCGACCGCCACGCGATGTGAGGCGACCAGACTCAATCCGATCATACTGGCAAGCCCGACAAGCAGGTCGAGCTCCTCCTTTATGAAATCGGGTCCGTGCGGACGGATGACCTGGATGGCTCCAAGCGTGGTGTCACGGTTCTTCAGAGGAATCGCAACCCACCGTTCGCGTGAACCGCCTTTCCGCCTGCCTTTTTGTAAATTCGTCAACAAGCCGCGAGATTTCAAAGCGCGCGTGATCGCCTGCGTTTCGGGGAAGGATGGGAAGACCGATTCCTCCCGCGCGTCGGGCAGGCGGAAGAGGTTTTCATCGAGCCACAGATCCACATCCCCTTTGAACAGGCGCGCGGCTGAGGCAATGATGTGATCGCGCTGGGCAGACAGGGAGGTCGTGCCGATGAGTTGTTCGCCCAGCCTGGCTAGTTCGCGCCAATCGGACGAGGACGCCGCTTTCATGCGTCTTAACCCTTTCGCTTGATCATTGTGAGTACGTTGCTTTTATCCGCGTTGGAATGGTAATGCACTTCATCCATCAATTTGCGCATGAGGAAAATTCCAAGTCCCCCGATCTTTCTATCGGCAAGGTCGGCTTGCAGGTCTGGCATTGGCACCTCGGACGGATCGAACGGTAAACCGTGATCGACCAAAATGATGACCAACGCTTTCTCCTGCATTCCGCACGACAGGTCGAGCACGCCGTCGATCACGCCATCGTAGGCGTGTTCGATGATGTTCGACGCGGCTTCATCGGTGGCAAGTTGGATGTTGTAAACATCCTTATCGCCAAAGCCGTTCTCGCGCGCGATCTGCCCCACAAATTCGCGGATCTCGTCGAGGAGTTCGAATTTTGCCGGAAATTGTACCGTTTGCATCTGGAAAATTAAAAGCCGCCTCAGCCGATCACAGCCGAAAGCGGCTACCTCGTTCCATGGCTTTTCGGCTCCGACCCTGTGCGTGCCCTAAAAATACCCTACCGCGTGAAGCGGATCATCGAAGGTCTTGAACAATTCGGTAAAGCCTGCCAGTTCCAGCGCCTCGCGGATGCGTTCCGGCACCGAGGCAAGCACCACTTCACCGCGATTGTATTTCTTCGAATTGCGCTGGGCGGCAAGCAATGCACGGAAACCGGCGCTGGACATGTATTCCAACTCGCTCATGTCGATCACCAATTTGTGCTTGCCATTCTCATTGGCGGTTTCAAGGGTCTGGGCAAGTTGGGGTGCCGTGGAACTATCCACCCGCCCCTTGACCTTGATCAATTCGCAGTGCTTGAATTCCTGATGCGTGATTTCCATGACACATCCTCCGGTTGAAATACGATGTTGTTGGGCAAAATTATATCACGAGAATGTACTGGCGATTTCAACATGCTATTCTCGAAGGCAGGATATCCTGCTGTAATGGCTTCACCCGTTGAACGATTGCGTTCCTCCTTGTGAGGTCATCAATAAGGTGATATTCGTTCGATTGTAATTTCGGGACGTGCAGGTGCTTTCCGCTGATTACGAGACAAAAAACCGCAGTTTCAGGTTAGAATTCGCTTCACCCTAAAAGGAGCCGCTCATGATCGGTGAACCCATCCTCGTCATGCTTGTCGAAGATAATGTGGACCATGCCGAATTGGTCATCCGCACACTCGAGGAGCACCGTATCGCGAACCGCGTGCGGCACTTTCTGGATGGGCAATCGGCTCTCGATTATGTTTTTCACCGCGGCGAATTTTCAGATCCCGCGACCGCCCCCCGCCCCCATGTGATTCTGCTCGACCTGCGTCTTCCCAAAGTGGATGGGATCGACGTATTGAAAGGCATCAAAGAATCGGACGAACTCAAATCTATCCCGGTCGTCATCCTCACAACCTCCGAAGCGGAAAAGGATGTCGCCAAGGCATACGATAACCACGCCAACAGCTACTTGGTCAAACCCGTAGGATTCGAGGAATTCAAGAAATTGATGGATGATTTGGGTTTCTATTGGCTCGGGTGGAACACACATCCGCAGATCAAGGAATAAATTTCCCAAGCGTACAAATCATCGGTGTCGAAGACAATTCCCATGATGGATGAATCGGTCCACATCCTTTTGCTGGAAGATGACCCTGCTCATGCGGAATTGATCAAACGCGCCTTCGAACACCGCGGGGATACCGCCCGTCTGACGGTCACAGCGTCTCTCGCGCAAGCGCGCGTTGCCATTAAAGAATTCACACCCACGCTGATCATCGCAGATTGGCGTTTGCCAGATGGGGATAGCCATGAATTGCTCTCTACAGAGCACGATGCTTCATCCCCGCCTGTGGTCATCATGACGAGTTATGGCAGCGAGCGCAACGCCGTGGACGCGATCAAAGCCGGCGCGCTGGATTACATCGTCAAGTCCTCCGAATCCATGGCGGATATGCCACACATCGCAGAACGCGCGATCAAACAATGGAAAGCCATCCTCGAGCAGGAACGAATGCAACTGGCACTGGCAGAGAGCGAAGCACAGTTTCGCCTCCTCGCCGAAAACTCATCGGATATCATCACGCGCAGTGATCCAAGTCTCAACGTGCTATACGCCTCACCGGCGTGTCGCAATATTCTAGGGTACGAACCGCAGGAATTGGTTGGTCATTCAGTCCTGCCCCTGATTCACCCTGAAGATACAAAGCACCTGCTCGATCTGCTTGCGGCTGGAACCGAAGAGACCTCGAAGCCGGTCACCTACCGCGTCCTCCATAAGAACGGGAAATACATCTGGCTCGAGACGGTAACCCGCCCCATCTTCGATTCGGATGGCAGGCTGGTGGAGTATCAGGCATCCTCACGCGATGTGACCGAACGAAGGGAAGCACAGGTCGCCCTCCAACACGCGCTGGCAGAACTTCAAGAAGCCTATGATAAAACCATCGAAGGCTGGGTGCTTGCCCTCGACCTGCGCGACAAGGAAACCGAAGGACACACAAAACGCGTAACCGACCTCGCAGTGCAACTCGCCAGGGAACTTCACTGCACGGAGGAGGAGATCGTGCATATTCGCCGCGGCGCACTTCTGCATGATATGGGAAAGATGGGCATCCCGGATGAAATTCTGCAAAAGCCCGGTGCTCTTTCCAACGAGGAATGGAAGGTGATGCGAAAGCATCCGCAATACGCACAACAGATGCTCTCACCCATCGGCTACCTGAGCGATGCACTGATCATTCCCTACTATCATCACGAACGCTGGGATGGAAGCGGATATCCCCAAGGACTCAAAGGTGAAGAGATTCCATTGTTCGCGCGATTGTTCTCCGTCGTGGATGTGTGGGATGCGCTTTCCAGCGATCGCCCGTATCGAAAACGCCTGCCGCCTGAGGATGTCGTTCAGTATCTACGCGAGGAAGCGGGGCGTTTATTCGATCCCCACATCGTTGAAGTATTTCTGACACTTGTTGATTCCGATAAAGCATCAGCATGAATGACGCATGAATTGACACCCCTCCTCACTTCGAGTATGCTTCGCACGTCCGGGCAGGCCCGGCGCGGCAGAGCCTGCCGAACCCCGCCAGGGTCGAAAGACAGCAACGGTAAGGAAGTGTCTCTGGGTGCCGCCGACCACCTGCCCGGATATTTTTTATGAAATCGAATCGCTGGCTATTCATCGTTATCGCATGGATCGCGGGAACCACTCTGGGTCTCGCGTATGGGTGGGTCATCGACCCCGTTGATTTTTTCGACCTTACACCAGACACGCTGCGCGCCGATTACAAAGCGGATTACGTGTTGATGGTCGCGGAGGCATATCGCGCGCACCGCGACCCCGGGGTTGCCGCGCGCCAACTCGCCATCTTCGGTTCGCAATCCCCCAACTCCATTGCATCCCAAGGTTTGGATTTCGCTCGCGCCAACGGATTCGACGCGTCAGATATCACATTGATGCAGGAACTCGTGACCGCGTTGCAAGCGTGGAGCGGACTCCCATGATGCGGATTCCGTGGAGCGTTTTGCTTGCGCTTCTCACCGGACTTGGGCTTGGTCTGCTGTACTCGTGGGTGATCTCCCCCGTCCGCGTGGTGGACTCGGCGCCTATCGCGTTGCGCCCGGACTTCAAGGACCAATATCGTTCGGTCATCGCCGCGGCATTCAAAAGCACGGGCAATCTCGAACGTGCGCGCGCGCGGTTGGGTCTGCTCGGCGACGCGAATCCCATCGAAGCATTGAACGCGCAAGCGCAGCGGATGCTCGCCAGCGGCGAAATTCAACAAGCGGACGAAGTCGCCGCGCTTGCCTCTGCCCTCGCACAGGGAAATGCCTTCGTTGCGCCTGCCTCATCCACGGCGATCCCGCCACCCACGGGGCAACCAATTTCCACTGGGAACGATGCGACTCCCACCTCCACCGCGCAACAGATCTTCACATCCACGCCTGAAATTTTCCC
>CAZQES010000108.1:0-14313 GCA_964591425.1 uncultured Anaerolinea sp. | reverse complement strand
GCATGGGCGGATCCGCCATCGGCGCGGACCTGCTCGCTTCATACTGCGCTTCACTCTCCCTTTTACCTGTTTCAGTCCATCGAGATTATTCCCTGCCCCTCTTCGCCCGCGGACAGGATACTCTCGTTGTCTGTTCCTCGCATTCCGGCAACACCGAAGAGACTCTCGATGCTTTCGAAGCCGCGCGCAAAGCGGAATGTCGAATCGTTGTCGTTTGCACGGGCGGAGAACTCGCCAAACGCGCGAAAGAAAATAATATTCCACTGTGGACGTTCGATCACGCGGGTCAGCCGCGCGCCGCTGTGGGATTCTCATTCGGCTTACTGCTCGCCATGTTCCAAAGACTTGGTTTCATTCCCGATCAATCGAAAGAAATCGAAGATGCCGTCGCGGCTATGAAGCGGACACAACAGCATTTGAAGGCAGATGTCCCCGCGGTGAAGAATCCAGCCAAACGATACGCTGGTCAACTGATGGGGAGGTGGGTGACGTTTGTCGGCTCAGGCTTGCACAGCACAGTTGCCCGCCGCTGGAAGGGACAGATCAACGAAGTGGCAAAAGCCGGCGCGAATTTTGAATTCCTGCCCGAAGCCGATCACAACACGCTGGCGGGGACAGAGAATCCGCAAGAGACGCTCAACGCCCACACGATGACTCTCTTCTTGCGCGCGCCGTCCGACCATCCGCGCAACAGGCTGAGGTCCGACCTGACGCGCAAAGCCTTCATGCTCGAAGGCATGAACACGGATTACGTCGATGCGCGCGGTAACACTCCGCTCGCTCACATGTGGACTCTGATTTTGTTCGGCGATTACATGGCATATTATCTCGCCATGGGCTACGGGGTTGACCCCACGCCGATTCAGGCGTTGGTCGAATTCAAAGCAGCGATGAAGGAAGCGAAGTGAAATGAAAGGCGACCCGATAGGGTCGCCTTTTTCAACTTCGATTTTACAAGGCTATTTTCCAGCCAACGCTTTTTTCTCTGGCATGGCAGAAATCAATGCCCGAAGAGCTTTGTTCACTTGATCCGACGAAGTGAAAACTTTGGCGATATCTGGCTCGATGAGGACGACAAGCGGCTCATTTTTCATTTTTGCGGCAAAACGGTTTCGTTTTGCCTTCCGATAATCGAAACGATACTCGGAAGCCATCTCCTGAATTTTACGGGGTTTGGTCGTTGACGTTTTCTTCATAATCTTTGATTTCCTGTCGCGTGGCTGGACGTGCGCTGACGATTCGTATGGTATCTTCGTACCTTTCCATAAAGCACACCAGAATCATTCGGCGCAATGCAGACATGCCAATGATAATTTCGCGGTGTTCATGCTCCGAGTGGGCAGTGTCGTCAAAGATGAAGGCAAGCGGGTCTTTGAAAACAGTGATGGCTTCTTCAAAACTGACGCCGTGCTTCCGAATATTGTTCGCGGCTTTTGCGGGATCCCACTCGAATTTCATAGGCGAAGTATAGTCTTATTTTGTCTCAAAATCAACAATGGTCTGGTAAATATGGTTTAATATCCCCATGAAATTGAAATCCTCCGCGCGCGCGGTTCTCTATCGAACAGAAAAACTTATCCAGCGCGCCCGCTTTGCCTCCCAGCCTGCTGACCTTCCCATCCTCCTCGGCATATCCTTCCCCAAAAGTGGCACACACTTGCTCGATCAAATCTTGCTCGGCTTCTCCAGCGTCGCGCCGTATGCGAAACGCCTGCATTCGTTTTATGCCGAATACGAAGGTGAAAGTGGAGCCAAGCGCGCGCCAGAGCAAGCCATCCGTTGGCTCGATTCGCTTCGTCCGAGGGATGTCGCGTCCGCGCACCTCTTCGCGCGATCCGAAGTAGTCACGCGCGTTTGTTCCCAAAAGTTCATTCCCTATTTCATCTTTCGCGACCCGCGCGATGTTGTCGTTTCGCATGTGTTCTATGTCACTGAAATGGAAAAGAATCACGTGCATCACGCGTATTACCAGTCGCTTCCCGATTTTGATTCGCGCCTCAAGGCCAGCATTTTGGGTCGCCCCGATGCCGGCGTTGAGTTTCCAAATATCGCCGAACGCTTCGCCCCGTACATGGATTGGTTGAATCACACCGAAGTGCTCACCATCCACTTTGAGGATTTGATCCAAGACCGCGCCGCGGCGTTGACTCGCATCATGGATCACTTCCTTGCCCGCGTCCCGCTTCGAACGCCCCGCGAATTGATTCTCGAATCCCTCGAAGCCGCCATCAACCCCAGCCGTTCCCCCACCTTCCGTTCGGGGAAGACAGGGGAGTGGATAAAATATTTCACAGACGAGCATAAAAGGATTTTCAAGGATGTTGCGGGGGAGCTGTTAATTCGATTGAATTACGAAGAGAACAACGATTGGTAGAGGCGAATATGAAATCTACAAAATCCAACTTCACAGACAAGAATATCCTGTTGGTCTTGGGCTTGGCTTTATTCCTCCTCCACATGTTCACCAACCACCAATACGGATTCCATCAGGATGAACTGGTCGTTTTGGACAATGCGAACAATCTTGATTGGGGGTTTGTCGAATACCCGCCGTTGACGCCTTTCCTCGCCCGCATCGAATTAACTTTGTTCGGTTTCTCCCTCGTCGGCGCGCGTACGTTCGCCGCGTTGACGCACGGTCTCATCCTCGTACTCACAGGCTTGATGGCGCGTGAACTCGGCGCGAACCGTCGGACCCAAATCATCGCAGCCGTTGCCGCGGCAATTGCCCCGTTTGCGTTGATCCTTGGATCGCAAATTCAATATGTCACGTTCGATTTCCTGTGGAGCGTTTTGATCGCATATCTGGTCATTTGTTTGTTGAAATCGGAGGACCCCCGCTGGTGGCTGGCGATCGGGGCGGTCATTGGCTTGGGGATGATGACCAAGTACACGATGGCGTTCTTTGCTTCCGGCGTGGTTGCAGGCGTGCTGTTGACCGACGCGCGTCGCTCTCTCCGAAGTCCGTGGCTGTGGGGAGGCGTGGCTTTGTCGGTGTTGATCTTCCTGCCGAATTTAATTTGGCAGATCCAACACAAGTTCATTTCGCTGGAATTTCTGTCGAGCATCCACGCGCGAGATGTGGCGATCGGCCGCACGGAAGGATATTTGATCGAACAGTTCCTTTTATCGTCGAATCCCTTTGTCGTCCCATTATGGGTTGCAGGCTTGCTCTATTATTTTAGAAATCGAAATGCCGACCGCTATCGCATGCTGGGCTGGATGTACATCGTTCCTTTCCTGCTTTATCTCATCACACAAGGGCGTTCGTATTATCAGGCGCCTGCCTATCCCATGTTGATCGCCGCCGGCGCCGTCGCCTGGCAGGGATGGGTTGAAAAATTGTCGGGGGTGAGAGCGCGGTTGGTGACCGGAGCAACCTGGGGCTTGGTTGGAATCGGCGCGCTCGTCGGCGGCGCGTTATCCCTGCCGATCGCCCCGGTCAATTCTCCCTTGTGGAATGTCACGCGCGAAGTCCACGATATTTTCACCGAGCAGATCGGCTGGGGCGAGATGGTTCAATCCGTCGCGGAGATCTACGATGAGCTACCCACGCAGGAAAAATTGTCGGCGAGAATTCTTGCAGGCGAAAACGATGAAGCCGCCGCGTTGAATTTGTACGGCGGGGAATTTGGTCTGCCCCAAGCCATCAGTGGATCGAACACGTACTTTTTACGCGGGTATGGAAACCCACCGCCCGAAACGTTGATCGTGATTGGCTTTACGGAAAGGGACGTCAATGCGTTGTTTGGTGACTGTAGGCGCGCGGGTACGATCACCAACGAGTACGGCGTTGAAAATGATTTGCGAGACCCACCGGGAATTTATATTTGCCGCGACCCGCGTTTGGACTGGGATGAGTTGTGGAACGTATTGAAACGATTTTCCTAGCGGGGAAGTTTGATATGATTGGCGTATGAATACGCATACTTCGTCGCGGACCGATAAAGCGCCTGCGCCGATATCCGCGTCAAGTCGTTGGCGGTATCTTGCCTTTTTAGCGATTATCGGCGCGCTGGTATACCTCCCGCTTGCCGACCAGCTGGGGTTATTCAAAGACGATTGGTACCTGATCTTCGACGCGCACACGCAAGGCTCGGGTTTTTTTCACGAGGTATATGCCATTGACCGCCCTGCCCGCGCGTATGTCATGCAGGTTGTGTATGAATTATTTGGTGATCGAATTATTTTCTATCATCTCACCGCCTACGCATATCGTGTGCTTGCCGCATGGGCATTGTTCCGGGCGTTGGATATGATTTGGACAGGCCACCGACAGCATCATTTTCTCGCCGCGTTGTTCTTCATGGTCTATCCCGGCTTCCTTTCGCAGATCAACCCGATCGACTATCAGGCGCAAATTCTAAGCCTGTGGCTGGCGATGGAATCTATTCTGTTCACGATGTATTCTATCAACTCCACAAGCCGATCCCAAAAATTTCTCTGGTTAGCGTTGTCTGTTCTCACGGGAATGATCTATCCGGCGCTGGTGGAATATTACATCGGCTTGGAAATTCTACGCCTGGGTTTGGTCATTCAGTTCTGTCGTCAATGGGGAGAGAAATTGTTTTCTGTGAAATTCATCAAGAGAGTCGCGAGTCAATGGATGCCATCCCTCACCGGTCCCGTCGCATTCCTGATTTGGAGACTCCTCCTTTTCGAGTCGGAACGCCGTTCCACCGATGTGAGTGTGCAATTGGGTCAATTGTTCACCTCGCCGCTGACGGGATTGTGGTGGTTCTTGAATTGGGTGCAGGATATATTTCGCGTTGTGTTCCTCGCTTGGGCGATCCCATTCAACAATCTCGCATTCGGATTACGGTTGAGAGATTCGCTCCTCGGCTTGGGGATCGGCTTGCTCGTCGCCTTGTTCGCTGTGGTGTGTTACGCGGGTTCAAAATGGATGTCCACCGGATCATCCTTCGAGCGGCCTGATCCGGCTTGGCGAAAGCAGACTCTCCTTACAGGATTTGCAACGGCGGCGGTTGCGCTGATACCGGTCATCATTGTGAACCGCCACGCCGACTTCGGTGAATATTCACGCTACGCGCTCGCCAGTGGGGTCGGCACAGCCATGATGGTGTCGGCTTTGCTTGCCTATTTGAATTCCTCGCGTATGAAGCTACTCATCATTGCCGGGTTGACCGTCATCGCAGGAACGACACACTTTTCCAACGCGGTCCGCGGCGCGCTCGAGACGGAAGAGGTGCGTAATTTTTGGTGGCAGGTGGCATGGAGAGCGCCGGATATTCAGACCGGGATCACCGTGGTCGCGTCGTATCCCTCCGCCCCGATTCAGGAGGATTATTTCATCTGGGGACCGGCCAATCTCATCTATCAACCCGATTCGCAGGAGGCAATCCCCATTGAGATCAAAATTCCCGCGGCGGTATTGACGCCGGATGTGGTTAACCAGATCGTCTCTGGGGATGGTGAAGAGACACCATTGAGGCGCGGCAATTTTCTCACGCGGTCGTTTGCCGACGTCGTGTTCCTCGTGCAATCCCATCCGAATGCATGTGTGCGGATTATTAATGGGGAGGCGCCGGAGTTATCCGTGTTCGATTCGGAGCGAACGAAGTTGCTTGCCCCGTACTCAGACCCAAATGCCATCCTGTTGAATGGAGAAGCGCTGACTCCACCGAGTGATATTTTTGGAGACGAACCGCAACACGAATGGTGTTATTCCTACCAGAAAGCCGATCTGGCGCGCCAACGCGGCGATTGGGCAGAGGTTGCGAGGCTGGGTGATGAGGCGCAAAAATTAGGTTTGTTGCCGGTCGATGTCATCGAGTGGCTGCCGTTCCTGCAGGCATACGCCTTGCTGGAGGACCAAAAGCAGGTGAAGCTCCTCTCCACGCGAATCAATGCCGTACCTTTTTATCAGGAACAGGCTTGCAGGTTTTTGATTGAAAAGCCGCCGCGCGAGTACGTCCTGACGACTGAGATGCGCGATTACATCAAAAAGTTGTTTTGTGAATAGATCGCTGACGAATCATTGTCGACGACGGTTTGATCGAGCATGAACTGTTCCATCGTCATCCGCGCGTATAACGAAGAGAGGCATATCGGGCGTATGCTGGAGGGGATTCGGCAACAGACTCTCAACGATGTGGAGATCATCCTCGTCGATTCGGGCTCGACCGATGGGACAGTTGCCATCGCCGAATCGTTCGGCGCGCGGATCGTGCGAATCCCTTCGGCGGAGTTCACGTTTGGGAGGTCGCTCAACTTCGGGGTCCGCGAAGCGACGCGTGAGTTTGTCGTCATTGCCAGCGCGCACGTGTATCCCGTGTATCCCGATTGGCTGAAGAATTTGCTTCATCCGTTTGAAGATGAAAAAATCGCACTCTCCTATGGCAAACAACGCGGACCCGTCTCGGCGAAGTATTCAGAACAGCAGGTCTTTCACCGGTGGTATCCCGATGCGAGCAACGTAGATCAGCCCACTGCATTTTGCAATAACGCCAATGCCGCGATCCGAAAAAGTGTATGGGAAAAGAATCAGTACGACGATACGTTGACCGGTCTCGAAGATCTGGCATGGGCGAAATGGGCAAAAGAGCAGGGATACAGAATCGCGTACGTGGCGGAGGCAGAGGTCGTTCATGTTCATGACGAGACGCCACGCGGAGTGTTCAATCGCTATCGCCGCGAAGCCATGGCGTTCAAACGGATTTACCCTGAATCGCATTTCAATATTTATGATTTCCTTCGTTTGACCGTTACAAATATTTTCAGCGACCTGTGGCATGCCGCGCGCGAACGCGTGCTGTGGAAAAATCTCGCTTCGATATTCTGGTTCCGCTTCATGCAGTTTCATGGAACGCGCATGGGTCACCGCGAGACGAGTTTGATGACCCCCCAGCTGCGGGAAACGTTTTATTATGCAAGGGAAAGAAAGAAGAAAGAGGAAAGAGGCAGAGGGGTGGAACCGATTCGATATAATGATGAAAAGAGAGATGGCCATGAATAATACTAGACGTATTCAAGTTTTTATTACCGTTGCATCTCTTCTTGTACTTGGCATTCACCTTCTGTGGCCAACTATTGTGCTTGATGGGACTTCGCTTGTCCTTATCGCAATTGCCATCCTACCTTGGTTAGTCCCGTTATTAAGCTCAATAGAACTTCCAGGGGGGTTGAAGCTTGAATTTCAAGAACTCGAAAAAGCGAAAAAAAGAGCTGATAAGGCTGGCCTATTAGCCTCTTCAAAACGGAACGGAAAGAAAAAAACACCGAAGATTAATAAGAGGACCGATTCGTCATACCCTTTTGAGCTCGTGTTGAAAGATGACCCCAATCTGGCATTGGCGGGATTGAGAATAGAAATAGAAAAGAGACTAATTTCTTTAGCTATTGCCAATGGAGTTTACAAAAAATATTATGGCGTGCCCGTTCTATTAGGAATTTTGTATCGTGAACACGTTTTTACTGAAGATGAATGGAGGGTACTTGTAGAATTAATCCATCTCCTGAATTCGGCAGTACATGGAGCTATAGTCGATAAACGCGCTGTCGACTGGGCGGCTGATGTTGGACCTAGGTTGCTAAAGAATTTAGATAATAAAATTGTGCACTGAAAATAAAATTGATTCTGGACATGAGTCCTCCTCCCAATTCCACCCACCCCAAATCCCGCGCCGAGTGGCGTAAGTGGCTCGAAAAGAATCACAAGCGGATAGAAGGCGTATGGGTGATCAGTTTCAAGAAAGCCACCGGCAAACCGCGCGTGGAATATGAAGAAGCTGTTGAAGAGGCGTTATGCTTCGGCTGGATGGACAGTAAACCGAATAAACTCGACGATGAGCGATCCATGCTTTGGTTTGCACCGCGCAAGAAAGGTTCGGGTTGGGCGAAGACCAACAAGGAACGCGTGGTGAAATTGATCAAGGCAGGGCTGATGACTCCTGCTGGTCTCCAAAAAATAGAAGCCGCGAAAAAAGACGGCTCGTGGAACGCGCTCGATGCTGTAGAAGCATTGGAGATTCCGCCGGACTTGGCGAAAGCCATATCCAAAAACAAATCTGCCAGGAAATATTTTGAAGAATTCCCGCGTTCAGTGAAGCGCGGAATTCTGGAATGGATCTCCAACGCGAGGAAACCTGAGACGCGCGCGGCGCGGATCGAGGAAACTGTCAGCCAAGCCGCGAAGAACATCCGCGCGAACCAGTGGCGGCAGTGATGGGGGGGATACGATGAACCGCCCAATTCCCTTATAAACCAAAATCCGATTTGACTCCTTTTGTTGACTTGTGATAGACTCTCGATTAAGGAATAACTTAATCGTATGAGAAAAGTTGACCCGCTCCACTCGTTCGAGAAGATCAAACTCCTCGCGGACTCTCGCCGCATGGATATTTTGCGACGGCTTATGGCTTCGCCCGCCACCCTTACGCATCTCGCGCGGACGATGAAACAGTCTCCCGCGTGGATACGTCACCACATCCTCTCGCTCGAATCTGCGGAACTGGTCGAAGTGGGCGAAATACGCAAGACGGGCAAGGTCACCGAGAAGTTCTATCGTGCCAAAGCGGACGCGCTCTTCATGCAGGAAGTAATTCTCCCCAAGATGAAAAATCCCGCTGTCATTTTCTCAGGAAGTCATGATCTTGCGCTCGAAGGGATTGCTGAACACCTTGAAAAACATGTTTCGTTGTTGAGTTTACCTGTCGGCTCGTTAGACGGGTTGGTGAACCTCAGGCAGGGTTTGTGTCAAATCTCTGGTTCGCATCTTCTCGATGAAACAGGCGAATACAACACGCCGTTCGTTCGTCATCTGTTCCCCGACCGCGAGGTGGAAATCGTCACACTCGCTCATCGTACACAGGGACTGATGCTTGCAAGCGGTAACCCGAAAGGGATTAAGAAAGTTTCTGATATTGCCAAGCCGAACGTCAAATTTGTGAATCGCAATTCTGGTTCAGGGACTCGTCTCTGGTTCGATGCGGAACTGAAGCGGCTCAACATCCCTGTTGAAAAAATCACCGGCTACGATATGGAAGTGAAGACTCACACAGAAGCCGCGGCGTTGATTTCAGCCAATAAAGCAGATGCGTCGCTTGGTCTGCAAGCCTCGGCATATCAAGCTAATCTGGATTTCATTCCATTGTTCGAAGAAAGATACGACCTTGTTTTGCCCCGCGCGAATGAAGAACTGCTTGCCCCGTTGCTCGATTATTTACAGACAGCCACTTTTCGAAATGAATTGAACGCGCTGGCTGGCTACAACTCCACACACAGTGGAGAGCAAATTCAAATCTAGCGCGGTGGTCGAGAGTGGCGCGAGGCGCCACGTATCGAGACCACCAAATAACAAGAGAATGTAAGTGCCTGGTGGCTTCGATACGGGCGAGAATACCGCTCGCCCTACTCAACCACCGAGTATAAAATTTTTAGGAGCCTCTCAATGAAACGAATTCTTCCAGTCCTCTTAATTCTCTTTTTGCTTGTAACTGCCTGCGCACCCGCACCTGCTGCGCCAACCAACCCGACCTTGATCCTTGCAACAACTACCTCCACCCAAGATTCGGGTTTGCTCGACGTGTTGATTCCGATGTTCGAAGCGAAATCAGGCTACACCGTCCAGACGGTAGCGGTAGGGACGGGTCAGGCGCTGCAGATGGGTGAGGAAGGCAACGCGGATGTCCTGCTCGTCCATGCGCCGAAATCCGAAGAAGAGTTCATGAACAACGGTTTCGGCAAGGACCGCGCGGCGGTGATGCACAACGATTTCATCCTCGTCGGTCCCGATGAGGATCCCGCAGGCATCCAAGGCATGACCGATTCTCTTGAAGCCATGAAAAAGATTTTCGAGTCGGGTGCAACCTTCATTTCGCGCGGCGATGACTCGGGCACGCATAAAAAAGAACTCGATATTTGGAGTCAAGCCGCACTCGACCCATCGGGTCAGGCGTGGTATCTCGAAACGGGGCAGGGTATGGGCGCGACACTGACGGTTGCATCGGAGAAAGGCGCGTACACACTTACCGACCGCGCTACATTTCTTGCGCAGGAAGCGAATCTCTCCTTGGTGTTGGTGGTCGAAGGGGATCCGCCGTTGTTGAACCCGTATCATGTGATCACGGTGAACCCTGGCAAGTGGCCCAAGGTCAATTACGAAGGCGCGATGGCTTTTTATAATTTCATGACCGCACCTGAAACTCAAATAGCAATTGGCGAATTTGGGATGGAGGAGTATGGTCAACCTTTGTTCTTTCCCGATGCTGTAAAGTGATAACGTAAACAAGTACACAAGTAGACAAGTAAACAAGTAGACAGGTACACAGGTTTTGACCGTGTGCCTGTTTTCGTGTTTACGTGTCTGCCTGTTTCCCTGTATACTTTCGCCATGGAAATTTTTCAGATCACCGCGCTCTCGCTTCAAGTTTCCACGCTCGCCACAATCATCAGCATGTTCATCGGTCTGCCGTTGGGCACCTGGCTTGCGCTTGGGAGTTTTCGCGGGCGCAATGTGATCCTCAGCATTATCAACACGGGTATGGCTCTTCCGCCTGTTGTGGTTGGTCTTGTTGTGGCGATGACCTTGTGGCGGAGCGGTCCGCTGGGGGATTTGAAGTTGATCTACACGCCGTGGGCAATCGTCATTGCGCAGGTGGTGATCGCCGCGCCCGTTGTGACGGGATTGACCGCCGCCGCGCTCGAAGCGTTGGATCCGCGCCTCAGCCAGCAACTCCTAGGACTCGGCGCTTCACGCGGACAAATGATCTGGTACCTCTGGCGGGAGGCGCGTCTGCCCCTTTTAGCCGCGCTGATGGCGGGGTTCGGTTCCGTGATCTCGGAGGTCGGCGCTTCGATGATGGTGGGCGGGAATATCAAAGGGCAAACGCGCGTGTTGACCACAGCAATCGTGTTGGAGACATCGAAGGGCGAGTTTCAAACCGCGCTGGCGTTAGGCGCACTGTTGCTCGTGTTGACTTATCTTATCAACTTTGCGCTGACGTGGATTCAGCAGAGGGGAGCTAAGAAAGATTGAATGATGAAGGATGAAAGAGGAAAGAAGAAAGAGTTGATCGAGATTAATAATTTGCTTGTGCAACGGAATAGGCGCGACGTTTTGAACGTTGACTCGCTCGATATTCAGCGCGGCGAGACGCTGGCGGTTGTCGGTCCGAACGGGGCGGGGAAAAGCACCTTGTTGCTGACGCTCGCTCAACTGCTCAAGCCTGCGCGCGGCGAGATTCGATTCGATGGGAAACCCTTGCGTGAATTGAATGAACTCGAGTATCGCCGGAAGATCTCGTTCGTGTTCCAGTCACCGTTGTTGCTGGATATGACCGTGGAGGAAAACGTCGCGTTGGGGTTGAAGTTTCGCGGCGCGCCGAGGGAGCGAGTGAAGGCTGAGGCGGCGAGGTGGATCAAGGCTTTGGGCGTGGAGTCGCTGTCCACGCGGCGAGCCAGCCAACTTTCTGGAGGCGAAGCGCAGAGGGTGAGTCTGGCGCGGGCGTTTGTGTTGAATCCCGAATTGTTGTTGCTCGATGAACCGTTCGCGGCGCTCGATCCACCAACGCGCGCTAAGTTGATCGAAGACCTGTCGGCATTGATGGGGGAGGATCGTCGCACGGCGGTTTTCGTCACGCACAATTTGAACGAGGCGGCGAAGTTGAGCCATCGCATCGCGGTGATCGTGAATGGGATGGTGCGGCAGGTGGGCACCGCGAAGCAGATCAAATCGAAGCCCGCGGATGAAACAGTGCGGCAGTTTTTGAGCGAGTTGTCGCAATGATATAATGCGGGCACTTCGGAGATATGATGTTGACAATCGAAATCGTGTATTGCGCGGTCTGACATTATCTGGGTCGGGCCGTGAGCCTGACGGAGGAATTACTCAAACAGTACGAGCATGTGATCGAAGAGATCAAACTCGTGCCGTCGGATGGCGGACGCTTTGAAGTGACCGTCAATGGTCAGTTGTTATATTCGAAGTTGCAGACGCATCGTCACGCCGAACCGGGGGAAGTGTTGGGGTTGGTGAGGAAGTTGGTTGGAGAGTAATATCCCGTCATTGCGAGGAGGGTCGAAGACCCGACGAAGCAATCCCCATCACGTGGTTGGAGATTGCTTCGTCGCTCCCCTTCGCCTTCGCTCAGGGTCGCTCCTCGCAATGACGAATAAAAATTACGAGGTTATTGAATGCCAAAAAAGGGACGCGTGTTTTCGGGAGCAAGACCCACAGGGCGGCAACATCTTGGGAATTATCTGGGCGCGATCCAGAATTATGTCGCGTTGCAGGACGACTACGATTGCGTGTATTGCATCGTGGACGTCCACGCGCTGACGACGGTGGATACGACACAAGAGTTAAAACAAAACACGATCGAGATGACGCTTGATTGGCTTGCCGCTGGGATTCGCCCTGAGGAAACGATCTTGTTCGTGCAATCGCACGTCCCCGAGGTAATGGAATTGCACACCTACCTTTCGATGGTCACACAGATGGGTAAACTCACCGACCTGCCGACCTTCAAAGAGAAACTCGCGCAACAGCCCGAGAATGCCAACTATGGTTTGCTCGGTTATCCCGTGTTGATGACCGCCGACATCGTTCTGTATAAATCGGATATTGTCCCTGTGGGTATCGATCAGGCTCCGCATCTGGAGTTTGCCCGTGAAATCGTCCGTTCGTTCAATTATCGCTACAACACGAAAGTGTTGATCGAGCCGCAGGTGAAGCATACCGAAGTGCTCAAAGTGTTAGGCATCGACGGCAAAGCCAAGATGAGCAAGAGTTTAAACAATCACATCGAACTCGCCGCGACGCCCGATGAGACGACTGCCCGCGTGAGGGAAATGGTCACCGACCCGGCGCGTGTCAAACGCACCGACCCCGGTAACCCGGATGTGTGCAACGTCTTTTCGATGCACAAGATATTTTCGCCCGCAGAAGAAGTGCAGATGATCGATACGGAATGCCGCCGCGCCGGCATCGGCTGTGTGGATTGCAAAATGCGCTTCGCCGCGAACTTGAACAAGCGCCTCGAACCTTTTCGCGCCAAACGCGCCGAACTCGCTTCCAAACCGGACCATGTGACTGCTGTGCTGAACGACGGCGCTTCGCGTGCCCGCGTGATCGCACGACAGACGATGGCTGAGGTGAGGGAGGCGATGGCTCTTCCATAGGTACAAAGGTACACAGGTACACAGGTAGACAAGTACACAGGTGTATCACGTAACTCGTAACGTGTGTACGTGTCTACATGTTTACGTGTCTACGTATTTCCATGTTTACGTGTCTACGTTCCTCCCATGAGAGCATTAATTCAACGAGTTTCCAAAGCCAGTGTCACAGTCGATTCGCAAACCATTTCCGCCATCGGAAAAGGTCTGTTGATCCTTTTGGGCGTCGGTCATGGCGATGGGGAGGAGCAGGCAACTTTCCTTGCGGATAAGACCGCCAATTTGCGAATCTTCGAGGATGAACTAGGGAAAACGAATCTCTCCGTGTTGGATGTGAAAGGGGAGGCGATCGTCGTTTCTCAGTTCACGTTGTATGCCATCACATCCAAAGGACGACGACCTTCATTCATTGAAGCCGCCTTACCCGATGTTGCCGAACCGTTGGTGAAACGCTTCGCGGAGTTGTTGCGCGGGCATGGAGTCCCGACTCAAACGGGAAAGTTCGGCGCGCACATGGAAGTGGAGATCCACAACGACGGTCCCGTCACGATCTGGCTGGAAAAATGAACGTCAGACCGAACGCGTATCAAAAAGCTGTTCATCGTTTATTGATGCTAAAACCCGTCTCCATTGTTCTGTCGAAAATTTTATATCGCACCGATAATTTCCTGTTGTTGGCGACGAAAGGAAAACATACCGTCACGCGTATCGTCGGTTTGCCGATCATCCAATTGACAACCAAAGGTGCAAAAACGGGAAAGTCAAGGACCATGCCTCTGTTGAGCATACCCGATGGGGAGAAGATCGCGTTGATTGCCTCCTTTTTTGGCGGTAGGCACAATCCTGGTTGGTATTACAACCTAAAGTCAAACCCAGAGTGCGAAGTGCGGATCAATGGTAAAACCAGAAAATACCTCGCGCGCGAATCGTTTGGCGAGGAACGCGAACGTTATTTTCAGATGGGAAATTCGTATTACGCGGGATACGCCAAATATAAAGAACGCGCCGCGCATCGCCACATCCCCGTGATGGTGTTGGAACCGAAAAATTAGGATTTTTTACCCTTGACAGAAGTTACAAATGTATTACAATTGTAATCAGTAGAGCATAGTTAGCCCAATCTCAAGCAACTTCAAGCAACTTCAAGCAACTTCAAGCAACTTCAAGCAACTTCAA
>CAZQES010000107.1:0-14362 GCA_964591425.1 uncultured Anaerolinea sp. | reverse complement strand
GCATCCGGCGCATGCTCAAAATCGTCGCAACATGACTTTTAAAACACTTTCTAAGCCGCGAACAAAATCCCCTTGTAAAATTCTTCGGCGCAGGCTGGGTGGGAATGCTTTCCATCGGCGCTGTGGTCATCGTTGGCATGATCATCTGCCTGTATTGGAGCATTTATTCCACAGTGGATAACTTTCCAACTTCCTCCAACCTGACCCTGCCCGAGTACAAGAAGTTCTACTTCGACACCAAAAATAACCCCAATCTTCAATCCAACCGGGGGTTGAGGATCCTCGCCTACGTTTTCGCTTACAGCCTGCCGCGCGCCACGATCCTCTGGGGGTTGCTGATCATCCTCCACAACACTTTGGTCTATCTTGAAAATCCCGCGTACCAATCGCTGCGCGAATCGTTCAATGTCATACCGTTGTATTACATGATCCTGCCCCTGCTGGGATTGATATTCATCGACCGTCTGCTTTTACAGGAATATGCGCGTTATCAAACTCGTAGAGGTGAACATCGTGAACACGCAGAATAAGACCGACCTTTCGATGCCGATGGAGAAAGCCGGCGTGTACAGTCTGTTGTTTGCCGTTCCGATCGCGATGGCGCTCGCCTTGGTGTACATCTATCACTGGGGAACGGCTCGATTCGCGGCGGGCTTCGACGACCTCTTCGCCAACTTCTTCATCTTCCTGATCGTATTCTTTCTCGGCATTGTCGTCCACGAACTGATCCACGGCTTCACGTGGATGCTCTTCGGCAAACTGCCGTTCAGCGCCATCAAGTTTGGGTTTCAAGCCCGAACGTTTACACCCTACGCCCTCTGCCTGGTGCCGTTGAAAGTCAACCCTTACCGGATCGGCGCGGCAATGCCATGCATCCTGCTGGGATTGCTTCCAGCGATCGCGGGCCTCCTCAATGGGAATGGCTTGCTTCTGGCTTTCGGCTTGTTGTTCACCACAGCCGCGGGCGGCGACTTGCTCATCCTCTGGCTGATTCGGAAGGTGGAAAGTGATAAACTCGTGGAGGATCATCCGACCAACGCCGGTTGTTACGTCATCGAAAGCGGTACTGAAACGCTGTGAGCGATTTACGATTTTAGATTGACGATTTACGATTGACGATTGGCGATTGAAAACCCTTGCCACGGACTACACAGATGCGATAAGAATAATCCGTGATGATCAGTGAGATCCGTGGCTGAGAATTTATGGATTACCGCTTCATTATCCTGATCCTTGCTCTCCTCCTCGCCGCGTGGTTCGCGTGGCGATACTACAACCTACGCCGCGCGACAAATGAATTTGCGAAACAAGTTCGTGACCAGCACTTCAATCCACCGACTAAAGAACTCGAAAATCTAGCAAGCGCCATTTCCTCGATCGTCACCGTACGCAATACGCAATACGCCGCGTTGGATTCCGAGCGCGCCCGCCTCGCCACCGTCCTCGACCAGATGACCGACGGCGTGTTGATCGCCGACGCGGACGGCATTGTGCAATTTGCAAACCCCGCCGCAGGAAAATTATTTCAATCGTCCAACCCCATCCATCACAGCCTTACGGAAGTTATCCGTCATCACCAGCTCGTCGAAGCGTGGCGGCGCTGTCAGGAAACGGGCGAACTGCAAAGCGAATCGGTCGAACTGCCCAATCGCCATCAATACCTGCAACTCATCGTCATCCCCGATTCGCACGCGAGCGGAAGCCTGCTCCTCGTGCAGGATCTCACGCGCATCCGCCGCCTCGAAACCGTGCGGCGCGATTTCATCAGCAACCTCTCGCACGAACTCCGCACGCCGCTCGCCTCGCTCAAAGCCCTCACCGAAACGTTGCAAGACGGCGCGCTGGACGACCCTCCCGCCGCGCGTAAATTCATCGACCAGATCCAAACCGAGGTGGATGCGTTGACTCAGATGGTGACCGAACTCCTCGAACTCTCGCGCATCGAGTCGGGCCGCCTCGCACTGGACCTTCAACCTGTCTCGCCCTCCGATCTGCTTTTCTCCGCCTGCAAGCGGATGCAACTGCAAGCCGAGCGCGCGGGGTTGAGCCTGCGCGTGGAGAGTGCCGACGATCTGCCGAAAGTGAGAATCGATTCACAGCGTCTCGAACAGGTGTTGGTAAATCTGATTCACAACGCGGTCAAGTTCACGCGCGCGGGCGGCGAAGTGACTCTCCATGCCGAAGCAGGCATCGGGGAGGTCCGATTCGCGGTGCGGGATACAGGCATCGGCATCCCCGAAGAAGACGTCTCACGAATCTTCGAGCGCTTCTATCGCGTGGACAAATCCCGCGCTGGCAGTGGCACGGGCTTGGGCTTGTCGATCGCGAAGCACATCGTCGAAGCGCACAACGGTAAGATCTGGGCGGAGAGCATCGAGGGACGGGGAAGTACGTTTTATTTCACCATTCCAACCTTTTAAGACATCTTAACCGATTGTTGCGTTGACCTTAACACCGCCCCGGTAGAATTTGATTCGCCGAGGCTGTTATGACTCAAAATATACTTTTCATCTGTGGCTCGTTAAATCAAACGACGATGATGCACAAGGTCGCATCACAACTGGAGGAATACAACCGCTGCTTCACGCCTTGTTTTGCCGACGGTGTCATGGACTTTGCGGCGCGCGCCGGCTGGCTGGACTTTACCGTACTCGGCGGGCGACACCTGCGCGATACGATGGAATATCTGGCAGATCATCGCCTGCCCGTGGACGAACGAGGGAAAATTCACGACTACGATCTGGTGGTCACGGCAAGCGACCTCATCGTGCAAAGAAATATTCGCGGCAAGCGGCTCGTGCTGGTGCAGGAGGGCATCACCGAGCCCGAGTCTTGGGTGTATCACACCGTGAAGCGCTTGAAATTACCGCGCTATCTTGCGAACACGTCCACCAACGGGCTTTCGGACGCGTACGACATCTTTTGCGTCGCCTCAGAGGGATATGCAAAGCATTTCATTCGCAAGGGTGTGCGCCCTGAAAAGATCGCGGTGACGGGCATCCCGAACTTCGATGATCTGCAATCCAATCTCGAAAACGATTTTCCGCATCGCGGTCACGTGTTGGTCGCCACTACACCCCTGCGCGAAACCTTCCGCCGCGATGACCGCCTCGGGTTTATCAAACGATGTGTCGAGATCGCAGGGGGCAGGCAGTTGATCTTCAAACTGCATCCTGCCGAAAATTTCGTACGCGCGTCGCGTGAAATCGAGAGCCATGCTCCGGGCGCGAAAGTCTTCATGGACGGGAACGTCAACCACATGATCGCGAACGCCTCGACCGTGATCACCCAGCAATCCACCTGCACGTTCGTGGCAGTATCGCTCGGCAAGGACGTGTTCACCTATTTGGACGTGGAGGAATTGAAACGACTGATGCCCATCCAAAACGGAGGCGCGTCGGCTCAGAGGATCGCGAATATCGCTCGGCGCGTCCTGCATACGCCCATGCCTATCCTCCAACAAATCCGCCGAGGAACGCGCGCCCGTCCGCGCTGGGAGAGGGAAGCCGCTTGAGAATTTCCACAGAAAACAGCATGTCCTTCGAGAAGCATGAAGAACGCGAGAAGACTGCCATGCCCGATTCGAGCGTGTTCAGGAAGAACGCCATCGGGGCAGTCGTACTCCTTTTGATCTCGCTGGCGTTGATAACTTTCCTCCTGCTCCCGAACGTGATGAACACCATCAACGACGCGATCCGTTCACATGGCATGTCGGAATGGCTTTTTGTAACAGCGAGTGGTTTCGTTATCGGGTTTTTGATCGGGTTCCCGCTTGTGTTGCTCGTTCAGTCTATTGTCGATTATCGCCGCGCCCGCGACCTCGAACGATTGGGGCTAATGACGAAGGGCTTGCTCGTTGAGAAATGGGTGGAAACGCTGGAGGATGGCAAACCCGTTTACCGGGTGCGCTATAAATATCTCACATATCTGAAAGCGGTTCAAACCGTGGACGAGGAAACGTACAAGCAAATCCGCGAGAACGAGACCCTCTTCATCCTGTACCTGAAACACCTCCCTCACATTTCGCGGCTCGATCTGGATTAATGTCATTCGGAATTGTTTTGGTAGAAAGTTCACACCTTTTTACTGTAGGAACGATTCATCAACCATTCCTGCACGTCGACTTTTTTATCCTCGTCTTTTGGGATTAATCGGCTGTAGGTCCCATCCGAGTGCATCACGCGCGCTCTTGCATTGTCATGCAGATATGCGGCAAGCACGTTCTCGCGCAGGTGGTGGATGTGGTCGGGATTTTCGACGGGGAACACCACTTCGACACGGCGGTTGAGGTTGCGGTCCATCAGATCGGCGGAGCCCAGGTACATTTCCTCTTTTCCGCCATTTTGAAAATAATAAATACGACTGTGTTCGAGGAAACGCCCGACGATGCTGACCACGCGGATGTTCTCGCTCACATGCTTCACCCCCGGGCGCAGGCAACAGATGCCGCGCACAAATAGATCCACTTTAACGCCGGCTTGGGAAGCCTGATACACCAATTGGATCATTTGCGGGTCAACCACCGAGTTGACTTTGAAAATCAAGCGCGCGGGGTTTCCACTCCTGGCATGTTCGATCTCGCGCTCGATCAGGGCTTCCAATTTTTTCCTCAAGTTAACCGGTGCGACAAGCAATTTCCGATAGTTGCTTTGCGCGGAGTACCCGGTCAGAAAATTGAACAGGTCGGTGGCATCCGCGCCGATGGATTCATCGCTGGTGAACATGCCAATATCTTCATAAATGCTGGAGGTCAGGTGGTTGTAATTGCCCGTCGCCAAATGGACATAACGCCGAATCCCCTCGCCCTCCCGCCGCACGACCATGCCGATCTTGGAGTGGGTCTTCAACCCGACGATGCCATACACCACATGCACGCCGGCCTCCTCCAATTTGCGCGCCCAGCTGATATTGCTCTCTTCGTCGAAGCGCGCTTTCAACTCCAACAGGACTGCCACCTGTTTGCCTCGTTCGCGCGCTTCGAGCAACGCGTCCACCACGGGCGAATTGCTCCCCACGCGGTACAACGTTTGTTTGATGGCGAGCACGTTCGGGTCGCGCGCCGAAGCGTTGAGAAAATCGATCACCGCGCTGAATGAATCGTAGGGGTGATGGACGAGAATATTCTCTGTGCGGATCGCTTCGAAGATATCTTCCGCGCTTTCGGCTTTCCTGAAGATTTTCGGCGTGTGGGGTTTATAAGGCGGGAATTTCAAATCGTGGCGTTCGACGCTCGAATACACCTGCCACAAATCCGCCAGCCCAAGCGGCTTGCGCTGGATAAATATATCGCTGGGCTTGATCTCCAGATTCTCCGCCAGCAGGTCGCGGATTTCGCGCGGAATACTTTCATAGACGCTCACTTGAGCCACCGAGCCGAACTTCCTTTTGCGAATGCTCAACTGCATCGTTTCGAGCAGGTCGTCCGCTTCCAGTTCCTGGATCTCGATATCGGCATCGCGGATGATGCGGAAGGGATGCACCGCAACGACCTCCATGCCGGGGAAGAGCAAGCCGATGTTCGCGGCGATCACCTGTTCGAGCCAGACGAAATAATGATGGTGCGGAACCGTCCCGTCTTTGCGCGTGCCGCCCGATGAGCGTTTGATCGGCACGAGGCGCGGCAAGGTGTCGGGCACTTTGAGGCGCGCGAATTTTTCCACTCCCTTCGGGTCGCGGATCACGATGGCAAGATTCAAACTGAGATTGGAGATGTGCGGGAACGGATGTGCCAGGTCGAGCGCAAGCGGCGTGAGGACGGGATAGATCACATCGTGATAATACGCATCCACTTTTTCTTTTTGCGTTTTGGTTAACTTCTCGTAATCGAGCAGGTGGATGCCCTCTTTATCCAGTTTCGGAAGCAGTTTGCGCGCAAGCAGGTTGTGCGCGTCATTGTCCAATTCGATGGACAATTTGCGGATGGCGGCGAGTTGCTCGCGCGGCGTAAGCCCATCGGCGGAGATTTCGACGATGCCCGCGTCCACCTGTTTGCGAAGCCCCGAGACGCGCACCATGAAGAACTCGTCCATGTTCGAGCCGAAGATGGCGAGGAATTTCACACGCTCGAGCAATGGATTACTTTCATCCTGCGCCTCTTCCAATACGCGGCGTTGAAATTCCAACAGGCTTAGCTCGCGGTTGATGTAAAGCGAGGGATCGTTGAGGGATAGGGTGGTTTCAGAAGTTGATGAGGTCATAGTCAATTATCAGGCTTTGTCGGAAACAAATTCTTTAGCCGCGAATTTCACAAATTTGCGCGAATAATTCGTGAAATTCGCGTAATTCGCGGCAGGTGATTTTGAATCCCTTATTGCGCCAGTATCTACTCACCGAGCTCCACCAACTGCGATGGTGAGAGCAACCAATCCAATGTGGCACAGCGACCGTATTGCAAACTTCCAACCGAGAGGCGGCACACGCCTCCCTTTTTCAGCGTGAGCGAAAGTTCAGGCTCACCCGCAACAAGAACGGAAACCAGAGTACTCAGGGATGGCTCGTGCCCCACCACCGCGATACGTTCCAACTCTCCGTACTTTTCATTGATCTCGTGAATCAACTGGTCGACATATCCCATCGGCATGAGATGCTCGGTCTCGACGACCTTATCCTTCTTCAGGTTGAACACTTTCCTCAGGATGGTCGCTGTTTGGGTCGCTCGCAGATACGGGCTGGTCAGGATCAGATCCAGACTCTCCTCCAGTTCCTTCAACCCCCGCGCGATTCTCACCATCTTCTTGCGGCCCTTGTCCGTGAGTATCCGCTGGCTGTCGTCTTCGTAACCAGGTGTTCCCGCTTCGACCGCGATCGCGTGACGAACGATGTACAGGTACATTTTTCTTCTCCCAGGGGAAGGGTTGATCCGGCGCAGCGCGCCAGAACGCAAGTATCTCGTCTTTGGCATCGAGATAAGCAGATAACGATTCAGCGAGGCGCTTCTCGAAATGGCGGCGAACCGGTTCGAGGGCGGAGTCCGAAGCGGTGCCTTCCCCAAAATCCTTCAATGTGTTCAGGAAGATTTCAACATCCTGGATCAAACCCATCTTGCTCTGGTACTCGTGCATGCGTTCGAGATGCGAGTCGGGATATTTTTTCAAAAACGGATGTGCGATCTCGACGAGGTAACGAAATTTCTTGAAGACGATTCGCAGGCGGTGGATCGTGGCAGACTGCGACGCATCCACCTGCCCGTACGCCTGCATCGCCCGCAGGTAGGCGTTGTCCACCGCTTCGAGCAGGCGCGTCTCAAAGCCCTTGCCTTTGGCATTTTCCCGAATCGAAATGTGAATCTTTTCGACGCGTTTGTCCAAGTCGGACGATTTCGATTCGACGATTTGTTTGCGCGCCTTGCGCAGGAGTCGTTTCTCGCGATCCAACAGCCATTTCTCGAACGGTTTCAGTTCGGGAAAATTCGCCACTGCCTCCGAAGCATCCACGAGCATCACCTGCACGTCGCGCAGGTCGTCGAATTCATCGAGTTGGTTTTTCAAGGCGCGCCGCGTTTTTTGAATGCGCGGATGCGGGTCGAGGGCGCGCAACAGGTCCAACACTGCCAGCAGGCGGCGCGTCGCCACGCGCAGGTCGTGGACCGCCTCCTCCGAAAATTCGCGTTTGCATACTTTCAATTGCGCGCGATATTTTTTCCAGCGTTCATCGAACGAATTCGACAGGAGATTTGGTTTTGCCATCAAGGTTTCTTATCCGTAATCTCAAGCCCAACACCGAAGATCTCCTCGAAGAGGGCGCGGCGCTTGTTCAACGCCCATTTTTCGAGCATGAGGTCGCCTTTGCCGTACAGCACCAGTTCCCAGTTCTTCTTCTTTTCCTTGAGCGCCACCCTCACCACCCGCGCGGAGTGACTCACATCCATGCCATCCGCAAGGCGGAGCAGGGCGGAAAGTTTCGTCACGGTCACGCGGTCTTTTTGGAGCAAGGCTCTGAAGTTTTCATCTTCGAGCGAGGGAAAGGCTTTACGGTGATAGCGAACGAGGTTGGCGACGATCTCCTGTTGGCTGTCGTTCAAGCCGATCAACGGATTATTCTTCAAAATATAGTAGCCGTGTCTATCGTGTTCGAGTGTATTGATGAAGTGCCCGATGTCGTGCAGGAGAGAACCCACTTGCAACAGAAGTTTATGTTCCTCACCCAGATCGTGCAGGGATTTGGACTGGTCGAACAATTGCCCCGCCAGTTTGGCGGTGAGGGCGGCATGGTGCGAGTCGAACTGATATTTGTCGCCGAGCCGCACCGCCGATTCCCACACTTGTTCACGCCGCAGGATCTTCGGTCCGCGCGCCAGTTCCTCCGACATTTCGATCAAGAGCCCATCTTTCAAACCGACATCGGGTATCAAAATCCGTCTCGCTTTTGCCTCGGTTGCAATGAGTTGCAAGACGATCGCCGCCGGCAGGATGACATCCGCGCGGTCGGGGCGCAGTTTCAATTTGTTGATGCGGTCCTTCACGCTCATGCGGTTAAGTTTTTCGATCAATTCCTGCAACTCGCTCATTGTGATCGATCGGTCGCTTGATTTTTTGAACAGCCTCTGGCTCAGTCTCCCCATCTCCTCCACGTTGCCGCCGGTGCCAATGCAAAGGTGAATCTTTTCCCTGCCGATCTCGCGGTCGATCCGCCGGCGGGCGGCTTCGGCATACTCACGGACGAGCAGGCTGAATGGTCGTTTTGAAGCGGAGAAAAAGAGTCGCTTCTCATCCCTGCGGCCTTCCAGTTTGTTCAGCAGGCGCACTGTCCCCAAACCGTAACTTTCAGTGGAGATGATCTTTTTATTCTGCGATAGGGTGACTTCGACACTGCCGCCGCCGATGTCAATGAGGACCGCTCGTTTATTCCTCAGGTCGATCGCGCGTTCGACGGCGAGATGAATGAGGCGCGCTTCCTCCTCGCCGCTGATGATCTCGATCTCGATGCCGCTGGTGCGCAGGATGCGATCCAACAAAATGTCGCTGTTGGAGGCTTCACGCAGGGCGCTTGTAGCAATGGCGCGAATTTTCATCACACCGAATTCGTCTGCCACGCGGCGAAAATGCAAAAAGGCGTCCACGGCTTGTTGCAGAGTCACCTCCCTCAAGTGCCCCAAGGTGAACGCGTCCTGCCCCAAGCGCACCGGCAGGCGGATGTTTTCAATCGGCTCTACCTCGCCATTTTGGCTGATATTGCCGACGATCATGCGCAGGGCATTGGAACCTGCATCTATGGCGGCGATTTTTTGCATCAATACCATGGTTAGCGCCATTCTCGGTGGCCCAGAGTATCGGAGAGTTCACCTAATTCCCCGGTGGAGAGGAACACGGTCCGTTCACAGACGTTCGTCACCCGGTCCGCCATACGCTCGAGGTTGTGAGCCGCCCACAAAGCATAGTTCCCACGCTCCATTTTGGCTGGGTTGTCTACTACAAGGTCAATAACTTCGACATAAAGTTGCTTATACAGGGCGTCGATCAGGTCGTCTTCTTCCGCGATGCTACGCGCGGCGCTGGTATCTTCGTTGATGAACGCCGCCAGGGCGCGGTGGAACATATCCAGTGTTTTTTCAGACATAAAGTGAAGATCGTCCAACAGTTTGGGGAGGCTCAGCCCGCCGGAACGAAGGTTGATGACCGCGATGCCTTTGGCGTAGTCGCCGATCCGTTCGAGTTCGGTGCACAGGTCAAGGATGGAGGCGAGCACGCGCAGATCATGCGCCATGGGTTGTTGTTTCGCGATCAACGTGATGACGAGGCTTTCGATCTCGAATCGCTTGGTATTGATCACCCGGTCATTTTCGAGAACGTGTTGAGACGCGTCCAAATCGTTCTCTTTCAGCGCACGCACGGAGCGCGCCATAGCCTGCTCGACGAGACCCCCCAATTGCAGAAGTTGATCCCGGGCATTCTGAATCTCGTGGTCGAATTCGGTGCGGGTCATAGGCGTTTTTCTTGTCTCGCGGCTGTCGGCATATCGGCACCCTATAACGTTAGCACGTGTGAATTAACGGCAAACCAAAGGCAGGTTAATGGTCTGTAAACGGTTTTTACCTCCGTTAATCCATTGCATAATTGTTTTGCGTTGGCAAACCCGCTGTAAAGCACAAATCATAAACTCCGTGCTATCCTGTGGGCATGGAAATATTCCTGGTTGGCACACTGACCACACTCATTGCAGTCTTCGTCATCGATACATCACGAAAGCGGCGCGCCTACCTGTGCCAGCAGGTGAGGTTCGCAAAGCAGCCGCCAACAATCAGGAAATAGTTTCATTCTCTCCTCAGCGCACAAGAGCCGGGTCTCCTCCCCGGCTCTTGTGCCGTTTAATACATTAATCCACTCCAGTATCCGTCAAGCGCCCCGACTGCCAGCAGTACAACTGCTGGCAGAACAATGAGCTTGGCAAATCGTGCCGACCGTCAGCAGTACAACGGCTGGCGAAACAACAACTAAATCGTTAACCAACTCTTAAAGCGGTCTTGACTTGCCCTTAAATCTCCGCTGATACACTCACCCTGTATCAAAAGGAGATTTAATGGGACTCGCTGATTTGCACATGCACACCATTTACAGCTTCGACGGCACTGCCTCCGTCCCGGCTGTGTTGAAACGCGCACAACAGGTCGGGCTGGATGTGATCGCCATCACCGACCACGATGAAATTGCCGGTTCGCTCAAGGCAATGGAACTCGCACCGAACTTTGGCGTGGAGGTCGTCCCCGGCATCGAGATCACAACCGCCGAAGGTGACCTGCTGGCTTTCGACATTACACTAAAGGTGAAACGCGGCTTGTCGCTGGTTGAAACCCTTCTGAACGTGGGCGAACTAGGCGGCTACTGCATCGCGCCCCACCCCATGGCAGAGGTATTCGGCGTAAAGAGCTTGAGCGCGTATTCGATTTTGAAAGCAACTCGTCACCCGCAGGCGGCTCGCGTCTTGATCGGCATCGAAACGTTCAACGCAACCACACTGGACAAAACCGGCAACAAGTATGCCCGTATCCTTGCCAACCGGCTAAACCTTGCCCAAACTGCCAGCAGTGACGCACACGTCATTCAAGCCATCGGTCTCGGCATGACGGAATTCGACGGGCAAACCGCCCGCGAATTAAAGAAGGCATTGCTGACCGGTAACGTGCGCCAGCGCAAGAAAAAAGAATGGAACTCCGCCCGCATCCTCGGCAGTTGGGCGGCAAACTACGTTGGGAGCGCGTTCACCCGGCTCGCCAACCCTGCATAACGAAACAAGAAATGGAGATTGACATGGAAACCATATTCCTCACAACCATGATCGTTTCACTGCTCGTTATCTTCACGATAGACACGACCCACAAGCGACAACAATTCTTGAACAAAGGTAAATAGGAAGATGAAACACATCCTTGTAACGAACGACGACGGCGTTCTCGCGCCGGGCTTGCTGGCTCTCACGCAGGAAATGCGTCGGCTGGGGAAAGTTTCGGTGCTTGCGCCAGACCGAAACTGGTCCGGAGGCGGTCACGTCAAAACGCTGGATCGCGCCCTGCGCGTTAAAGAAGTCCGTCTTGCGGATGGCACGCAGGCGTTCGCCAGCGACGGCGCGCCGTCTGATTGTGTGGCGCTCGGCACGCTCGGTTTCTTCAAAGAGCCGATCGACCTTGTCGTTTCGGGAATCAACGCAGGCGCAAATCTTGGGCACGATGTCACGTATTCGGGAACTGTGACCGCCGCGATGGAAGCCGTGATCGCGGGTGTGCCCGGCGTGGCGGTCTCGCTCGAAACTGTGGATGGACATCTCGGCGACATTGATTTTGCACCCGCGGCGCGCGCGGCTTCGAAGATCGTGCGGCAGGTGATCGAGAACGGTCTCGCGCATGAAATTTTGCTCAACGTAAATGTGCCGTTCCTCCCCGATGAAAAGATTCGCGGCATTGCGCTGACTCGACAAGGTCTGCGCGTCTATCACAGCCGCCTCGATGAGCGTACCGACCCGCGCGGCAAATCTTATTATTGGATCGGCGGCGATGCGCCGACGGGAGTCCCTGAACGCGGCACCGACGTGGGCGCGCTGGCGGAGGGTTATGTCTCCGTCACGCCGCTTCAACTCGATCTCACTGCTTATCGCGCCATCACCGATCTGAACACGTGGCAGTGGGACGAATCAACATTTGGAACAACACTGCCGGAAGCCGCGCAGAAAATGACGCTCTTCCGCAGTGATTGATCTCTTCTCCTCCTTGTTGTGGTTTCCCGTAAGGGAGACATTGCCCGCCATCCTCAGCGTAATGGCGGGCAATTATTTTCAAGGAACATGGGGCAGAGAAATTCCAATTCGAGGAAAATGAATATCGAGGGGTAACGATTGGTGATGTTCATCATGAGACAATGGTGACACCTTATCTTTGACGAGAGCCATTCCACCGACGTATACTGTATTCAAATTCCTGAATATAGGCACGGATCATGGATGCATTTGCCGCACAGAGCAATCTTCTTAAAGCGATGGCACACTCTACGCGTCTTGCCATTCTCGATGAATTGCGGGATGGCGAGCAATGTGTGTGCCACATGGAAGCCGCCTTGAACTTGAGGCAGGCATACATCTCTCAACATTTGATGATCCTGAGGGAGGCAAAACTCGTCGAATCGCGCAGGGATGGACTCAATCTATTTTATCGCGTGGTAAAGCCAGAAGTTTTCACTGTGCTCGATTCGCTGGTTTCTGTAATCCAAACCCGCCCCAAACCACCCAAACACAAACCCGCCAGCGCAGTTTGCCCATGTCCGAAGTGCAAGGGGGAGTTCAGTTCGAGACCCCTGAAAAAGGGAAACTCGGAAGAGAAACAGAAATGACCACGATCACTCCGAACTCCAACGCCCGTTCAACCCAACAGATCGCTATCATATTTTTCCTTTCAGCCCTCGTTTGGGTTGCCGTTTACAACCTGATCCAGCCGCTTGCGAACTGGCTGACGTATGATCTGCTTGGCTTTGCAAATGATTCACGTTTCGGCGGATCACTCGCCTACTTCCTCTACGATGTTCCCAAGATCATACTCCTCCTCGGCGGCATGATCTTCCTCATCACCCTCCTGCGCTCGTTCTTCAGCCCCGAGCAGACTCGCGCCTGGCTGGGCGGCAAACGCGAAGGACTCGGAAACTTGCTCGCCGCATCGCTGGGAGTCGTGACTCCGTTCTGTTCCTGTTCTGCCGTTCCCCTCTTTATCGGTTTTGTGGAAGCCGGCATCCCATTGGGCGTCACCTTCTCATTTCTGATCGCCGCACCGATGATCAACGAAGTCGCACTGGTCATGTTGTTTGGCTTGTTCGGTTGGAATGTGGCGGCGTTATACATGCTGAGCGGCATCGCCATTGCCGTCATTGCTGGCATGAGTATTGGGCGCATGAAACTTGAAAACCAAGTGGAGGAGTTCGTCTGGCAGGTCAAAGCCAACCGGGCGCAAGGTCCTGCCTACAAACCCACGTGGACAGAACGATTTTCCAATGCGTGGCAAAGCACGAAAGAAATTGTGGGCAAAGTCTGGTTATATGTGATTATTGGAATCGCCGTCGGCGCAGGGATCCACGGTTACGTACCTGAAAGTGCGCTGGTGGATATCATGGGCAAGAACGCCTGGTGGTCTGTCCCTGCGGCCGTTATTGTCGGCGTGCCGTTGTACTCGAACGCAGCCGGTATTATGCCCATCGCCGGCGCATTGATCGAAAAAGGCGCCGCGCTGGGGACCGTGCTGGCTTTTATGATGGCGGTGGTTGGTTTGAGCCTGCCTGAGGTGATCATCCTCCGCCGTGTGCTGAAACCTCGGCTCATTGCCATTTTCATCGCCACGTTGACGATTGGCATCATAAGTACTGGATATTTGTTCAACATGATTTTGTAACGGCGACTCAAATTATTGCAACAATAGGAGAATACCATGCTTACCATCAAAGTTCTTGGTTCCGGGTGTGCCAACTGCAAACGATTGGCGCAGATCGCTCATACAGTTTTAAATGAGATGGGGATTGAAGCCGAAGTTGTCAAAGTGACCGAATACCCGGAGATCATGAAGTACAACATTCTCTCCACACCCGGTCTGGTGATCAACGAGAAAGTTGTTTCAACGGGACGCATCCCGTCGCTTGCTGAAGTTACCGCGTGGATCACCGAAGCATTGGAACCGGCAGTAAGTTAATGCACAAAAGAGCCTCCCTAACTGGGGGAACAAACTGCTATCCTCCTTGGAGGTTGTTACTTTTGAGAAATATTTTCCGGTACGTTCTGGAAGGCGGGCAATTATTATTAGTGAGTTTCGCAACCCGAATAAATTAGATTCTACAGTAGGCTGGTTGACCCATCAAGAGAGAGAGAATTTACCCGTACACGAACTGGCATAGATACCGCC